>CAZXTS010000163.1:0-6816 GCA_964643745.1 uncultured Chloracidobacterium sp. | reverse complement strand
AGCAACGATCAAGGGCGATTTACAGATCTTGCGCAAGGTGGCCGATTTTGCCGAGCGGTTTCCGCAACTCAACGAGAATGCCGATTGGTCCGGGATGCTTCGTGAATTTAACGAAACCATTCACGAAGAGATGGACTACGCCGCTGAAGGGCAGAACGCCGAGCGGTTCCGCGAGAATTTCAAGAACTGGGACAATGTTCACGTCCCGAAGATCTACTGGAATGCGACGACTGCAAAGGTCCTGACGATGGAATTCATCCATGGGGACAAGGTCACGGAACTTGATGAGCTCAAGGCTCGGGGCATCTCCCCCGAGAAGGTCAATCGACTGCTGATCCGGACTTATCTGAAACAACTGCTTGAGGATGGCTTTTTTCACGCCGACCCGCATCCAGGCAATCTTCTCGTAATGCCCGATGGCCGTCTGGCGTTCTTTGATTTCGGCATGGTCGGCCGCATCCCACCGGAACTGCAAGCGAAGATGATCGATGCGTTCTTTCACGTTGTTAGCAAAGATCCGGCGGGAATTGCACAGGACCTGATCGATCTGAATTTTTTAAAGCCGGGCGTGGACGCAGCGGCAGTTAGGCCGGTCGTCGAAAAGATGTTCGAGTTCCATCTGAACCTGAAACTGAAGGACGTGAATTTCAAAGAGCTGACCTATGACCTGGCGGACGTGATGTATGATTATCCGTTTCGTCTTCCGTCGAATTTTACCTATATTATGCGGGCTCTTATGACGCTCGAAGGTATCGGCATAATCACCGATCCCGAATTCAATTTCTTTGAAACGGCAAAACCCTACGCTAAGGAGTTTATGCTCAAACGCGAAGGCCGCGACTTCCGCAAGATGTTCGTCGATAAGATAATGGGCCGCGAAGACGGCGGCAAGATCGACTGGGACCGCACATGGAAACTCGCCAAAATGGCGGTCAAAACGGTTCTAAATACGGGCAAGTAGGTCTATACTGACCAGTATGAAGATTATTGTTAAGGCTTCGTTCATAGCCCTTTGTTTTTTCGTCTTTCAGGATCCTCAACTTTCGGCTCAGGTAGAGGTGCAAAAGCTTGAAGATGCGATTTCCGCTCTTCGAAATATAAAAGGCGAATCTCTATCTGATGAAGAAAAGGACGCGACTTCGAAAAGGATCGACGAAGCGTGGAAATATCTGATCGCCGCTGGCAATGCAGGGGTAACGAGGCTTAAAGAAGAGATCCGAAAGGTTGATACTAACGGCGAAAGTGACGATTTTTTCAAACTCAACGCTTCCGTTGTCATTTGGGAAATAGGTAAGGCGAATGAAGCCAATTACATCGCCTCCGTTTGGTCATCGACTCCGCTTTCTGCTAATTACTCATACGTTTTTTTAACGGCGTTTCAAGCGGCTCAAACGCAGGACCCGAAGGTGCTGCCGATGCTGCGGGTCATTCTAAAAGACAATAAAGGTGAGTTCTTTGTCTGGCAACATTCGATGAATGTCGCGTGGCCCTTATCACAGGAGTTTGTCTGGGGTGCGTATGGCCCCGCGGGACTGCCGGTGCTAGCAGAGATCTTGGCGACTTCGGACGATGCGGTCGAGTTAAGGTCGGCGGTGCTCCTGCTTTCACGCGCCCAGTATCTCCCGGCGTTGCCTATGATTCGGAAACTTGTGAGGAGCCCAAATGTATTGATCCGCGGGCCGGCAATTATGGCTCTTGGCCGATACGGGCATCCGGATGATTATGAGCAGCTTGTGTCCGGATTGAATTTGAACGACACGAAGGAGTTATTCGCTTATGTGTATGCACTGTCTGAATTCGGCGATCTTCGGCCAGTTCCACGTTTAGTGCCGTTGCTCGACAAGGGCGACGAAGAGCTGTCTTTTCAAACATTCACCGCCCTTCTTCATCTTTTGACACCGGAATCTTTTACTGCTGCGAAGGCTTATGCGGCAAGCGTTAAGGAACCCGAGTTAAAAGAATATTTGGAACAGAGAATCGGTTTTATTCAACAAGAGCTGCCTAAAAACTTTGAGAAGCTGTCTGCAACTGAGCGATCTAGATTATTGACAGGGATCGGCAACAAGGGGCTTGCCCCGGATATTGACGCTGCAAAATTTACTAACAGCGACTTAAAAAAAGCTTTGCAGATCTGGAAAGAGAAGGGCCGGATCTATCGGTCAGGCTACGAATGGGTGGGCGTGAGCGCGTTAATTTCAGCGGCTACACCCGATGACCTCGAACATTTGCTCAGGACAAAGGCATCATTTTACAAACGCCTGTCGGACGAATGTTTATACGAGGTCCGTGACTTCGACAGAGCAATCAAACATATCGGACGCAGTCGTTATCGCAAAGGCCTCGGAGTAACTGACACCGTAGTCCGGAAGTAGAGAGGAATGCTCGTTTTCTGTGCTCTTTTGTCAATTTCAATCGGCTGGTTATCGAACCTAAAGACGAATACAACGGGTGAAACTGCCGATATAACTTAAAGAATGAATGCTATTTTCAGATCACGAGTCATTATAGTTTTCTGTTTTATTTTCTCGACCGGCATTTCGATTGCGGGTCAAACGAATGAAACAATCCCAAGGTATTCCGACGTCTTTCAATCCCTTTGGAGCACAGTCAACGACAAATTTTACGACCCGGGATTTATCGGTGTGGACTGGAAGGCGGTTGGCGAGAGATACCGGCCGCAGGCGGAGCGGGCACGCAATGACGATGAGTTCTTTGCAGTGATGCAAAAGATGCTCCTCGAACTGCCCGTCTCGCATCTGCAAATTTCGATGCCGCGTGGAACGGGCCAAGCAGGAACCGGGATTAGGACGCATCAGATCGAGGGCCGAACGGTCGTGGTTCATGTTCCCGAAGGTTCAGACGCAAGAGCAAAAGGCATTCGGATCGGCGACACGATTTTGGATCCAGCAAGCGAATTTGGAACGCTTGGTTCGCTAGCCGATCTTCGGTTGCGCGGGTGCGACGGACGAAATCGCAGTGTGAAGATACGGCGGGAATCGCATTCGCAGCCCGAACGGCCATCAATTAGATGGCGGACATTTTCGATCGGTGAGGGCAAGCGGATCGGATACATCAAAGCGGTTCGTTTTGACGACGACGTTGCGCCGCTGGTCGATGCAGCGATGGCGGAGTTGAAGAATACAAACGGCATTATCATCGACATCAGAGACAATAGCGGCGGGAATATGTCGTTCGTTCGATTGAGCAGCTATTTTGCTGAGGGCGAGCATCTTGTTGCGGCACTTTTGACGCGATACTATCTCGAATCCCAAAGCACCACGCCAAAGCAGATCGACCCCGAAAAACTCCCCAAGGCCACCAAAACCTATACCGATGAAGCGATCTTCAAAGCGATGAGCACTAACGGGGGAGCGGTCGGTATTTATAGCGAAGATCTTGGCCAGAACGGATACAAGGGCAAGGTTGCACTATTAATAAATGAAGAGACTGCCAGCGCCGCTGAAGGTTTTGCTTGGCATATGAAGTTAAAGACAAAGGCGACTTTGGTCGGCAGAAAGACCGCGGCAGCACTGCTCGGTGCCGAATATTTTACTTTGCCGGGCGGCTGGCGTCTCGGCGTCCCGACGCATTCCGGCTGGGGCCCGGACGGCAAACCCGTTATCGACGAACCGGTTACACCGCACATCGAAACCAAATGGACTCTAAAAAATATCTGCGGCGGAACCGATCCGGACATGGCGAGGGCAATGGATCTGATCACGGTGGAGAGACCTTAACGAATGAATTTGAGTAAGGATGTTGAAATATCATTTCTGGATAATGAACCGATCCTTACCGAGTTTTTGGACGGGAAGGTTATAAGAGCAAGGTCGGTTCGCGTCCGGTCCGATTGGTCGGGTGCGGCCGCAGCGAGAGGCTCAGCTTTCGATGCTCAGCTGGTTTGGACCAATTCGGCTCTCCTTGTGCGTTTTGACTGTGAGCAGGCCCGAGCTCCGATCATCACCGCCGATCCAGTCCTAGACATGAAGACCATCGGCATCTGGGAGCGCGATGTTTGTGAGATTTTCATTGCTCCGGATAGAAATGAGCCGAGAAAATATTTTGAGTTTGAGGTGGCGCCGACGGGTGAATGGCTTGATCTGGCGATCGACATGACGAGTGGCGAACGCGTGACGGATTGGAAATATAATTCCGGGATGGAAGCGGCGGCTCGCATCGGAGACGGCAAAGTGACCATGGCGATGAAGATCCCATGGGAAGCCTTTGGGCGAAGGCCGAAAGCTGGCGACGTCTGGCTTGGGAACATCTTTCGCTGCGTCGGCGAGGGCGAAACCCGCGGCTATCTAGCGTGGCAGCCGACGATGACTGAAAAGCCGAACTTCCATGTCCCGGAGGCCTTTGGGGAGTTTGTCTTCACAAAGTAACTCATGCCTTTTTCAAAGCGATAGGTCGGAATTGTTAGGGTTTCATCTCGCCGAGCGGAAAAGCTGCGCTTTTCCGCTCGGCGAGACGGAAACAAGTTCTTCTGCTCGGGGAGCGAAGCTAGGCTTTCCGGTTCGGCACGGGGAAGCCGACCTTTTCCGCGTAGCGAGAATATTTTAACCTGAAAAATTACCCTTGAATCAGTTTTTCATTGATCAGTAAAGCGCCCCAGGCGAGGCTGAAGAGGCCGGCGACGACGCGGATCCCTTTATTGAGGAAGTCGAATCGGCCGGCGGTGAAGTGGAGCGGAAGGCCCATCAGGACGCTCATGATCATCATTCCCGCGATCGATCCGATACCGAAGATCACCAGATAGAACATAGCGACCGCCGGCGATGAAATGGTCGGCAGGACGAGCAGCATCAAGCCCGCACTTCCGGCGAGGCCGTGGATGAGCCCGACGGCGACCGTCCGCGGTGCGAAGCGGTGGTGCGAGCGTTCGGCTGCCTCATCCTTGTGCATATGGATGTGCGTATGGGCGTGGCCATCGTGCGCGTGGGTGTGAGCGTGGATCTTTTCGGCGGTGAATATCTTTCGTAAGGCATTCAATCCGAGCAGGACGAGCATAATCCCGACAGAGCCTTCGAGCCAGGCCTCGGTGCTTTCGGAGATCTGCAGCTTTGCGAAGATGACGAGTGCGCCGACCGCGACCAGCGATATCGTGTGCCCGAGCCCCCAAAAACCGCCGATGATCGAGGCCGTCCAGACCCGCTTGTGTTCGCTGACGATGGCCGAAACCGCCGCCAGGTGGTCTGCCTCAACGGCGTGGTATAGCCCAAAGAGAAAGCCGATAACGAGCACGGCGATGGCGGATTGTTCCGGTGTTGGCGAAAGAAGTTGTTCCATTGATTGCCTTGCCGGCTAAAGCCGGGACTCCAAACCTAGACCGTCATTCCTCCATCGACCGCGATCGTCTGGCCGGTGATGTAGCTTGAGGCATCGGAGGCGAGAAAGACGACTGTGCCTTTCAGCTCGCCTTCTTTCCCGATCCGCGGGATTACATTGCTCTCCTGTATCGAGCTCTCGTAGATGTCGATAACTGCATCGGCAAGCCGCGAGTGAAAAAAGCCGGGTGCGATGGCGTTTACGCGAATTCCGCGACGTCCCCAGCTCGCCGCAAGCTCACGCGTTAACCCGATCAACCCCGCTTTACTAGAAACATAACCGGCATAAAAAGGTCCGTTCGCCGACGAGGTCATTCCAGCGATCGATGCGATGTTGATGATCGAGCCGCTATTTTTCTTGAGCATCTCACGGCCAACTGCCTGTGCCATCAGAAAGCAACCGGTTAGATTTACGTCGATAACCTTTTGCCATTGTTCGAGCGGCATATCCTCCGGCATCGCTCCCCATGAAATTCCAGCGTTGTTGATAAGAATATCGACCGCACCGAATTTAGAAACGGTTTGATCGACGACGGCCTGAACGTCGTCGGCTTTGGATACGTCGCAGGCCATTCCGGCGACATTGAAGCCGCGATCGGTAAATTCGGCCACAGTTTCATCGAGCCATTCCTGTCGGCGTGCGCACAGCATCAGATTCGCCCCAGCCTCAGCGAGGCCCTCGGCCATTTCCTTGCCGATGCCGCGTGAGCCGCCGGTGACTATGGCGGTCTTTCCCGTAAGATCGAATAATTTAGAAACGTGTTTGTTCATTCGTTTAAGAAAAAGCTAGCGTAACATAGCCTTTCAAATTTGTGTTATTGCGGGCTTTAGTTTCGCCGTTCGCTGCGATTAAATATAGCTATGCCAAAGACTGAAAGAGAACTCGCGTTCATGCGCGATCTTTATATTACAGACGATTTTACGCGGCGATTTACGGAACTTGCCGATAAGCACCTCGATCTTCGCAAGTCTGAGAACGTTATTTATCTTAACGCGGGCACAGCAACTCATTGTATCGCGGTCGCCGAGGCTGCCGGAAAGGAAACGATCGTCTTCGGCGCTTGCGAGAATGAAGAGCTGCTGCACATTGCCCGCGACAAGGCGGCTGCATTACGTTCTGAGGTTGAAATGTCCAAGAAGAGCTTTGACAGTGATTCGTTTGACAGCGTTGTCGCCGATGCCAGCCTGGTGCCGCCGCGAGACACGCAACAGCTTCTGACCGAGGCCGTTCGAATTGCCCGGCCTGGAGGAAATGTAATGCTGATGGTCCCGTCGGCGGGAAGTTATGGCGAGATATTTTCGATGTTGTGGGAAGTGATGTTGGGGGAACAAGAATCGGACAAAAAGATTGAGATCGATTCGCTTATCCAGGCAATTCCCACTCGGTCCGCATTGGAAGAAATGGCCGAATTGGCCGGACTCGAAAACATCGAAACGCACTTTGCTAACGAGGTATTCGAATACGAAGATGGCGCAGCATTTGCCACGT
>CAZXTS010000162.1:0-6820 GCA_964643745.1 uncultured Chloracidobacterium sp. | reverse complement strand
AGTCTAATACTTGGTGTTATCGTGATAGTTCTTTACGTATTTCTTGGCGTCGGTGCAAATTTGATGCAGGGTTTTTAGTCATCGCAGATCCGATGTCGTGACCTTGTAAGAGGAGTTTGCGTCTATGAATCAGTTCGCAGCCTCAGTACCGTCATCGCCAAGTCCCGTTTTCGGGATCGCGTCGTTAGCCCTAGGGATCATCGGACTTTGTATGATGGTCCCTACATTGCTGATCTGGCTTTGCGGAATATTTCCCTTTATTCTGGGAGTCGCGGCGGTTATTGTCGGCGTTTTGGGTATCACGCGAGTTTCGCGCCAGCCGGATAAGTACAGCGGTAAAGTTCTTGCGTATATCGGAACTTTACTAGGTGTTCTAGCGATAATTGCCCCGATCCTTTGGGCGCTTTTCGCAATAGTGCTTTACGCTTATTTGGGTATGGCCCAGCCTCGCCGGTATTATTAGATTTTTAAAATGTCATTGATCTCAGAAGTAATACGATCTACCACTGCGGTTTTGAAAGGAATGAGGCGGACCTTATCCGAGATCCCGCGTCAGAAATGGACTGTTCAATATCCGGAAGAGCCTGTGACGGTTCAGCCGCGGTATCGCGGGCAGCACCTTCTTCACGTCGATGAAGCCGGAAAGGAAAAATGTGTCGCGTGTTATTTGTGCGCGGCGGCTTGCCCGTCCGATTGTATTTATATCGAGGCTGAGACAGATGCGAGACCTTATGTTGACCGGATCGGACGCGACGAGCGGTATGCAAAGGTTTACAACATTGATTACGGCCGCTGCATTTTTTGCGGGTTTTGCGTCGAAGCCTGCCCGAAAGATGCGATAACTCACGGCTACAATTTTGAAATATCTGTTTACAATAGAGCCGATCTTCTGAAAACAAAGGATGATCTTTTGATAACGAAACAGGTCCAGTCAAAAAATTACCGGGTCGCTCTTTCAGACGAAGATGTCGATTCTGAATTTAAGGTGGTTTAGGCGCTCGAAGCGTTTGCCGATCCGATCGACCGACATCTCTTAATTGCTTCCGAATGCCCGTGAACATCGCGGGCATCTTCATTTTCAATGGATACTGACGAACTTCCGCCAACTCAAAAGGGACGGCGTTTTGAACTGAGAGCACAGGGCTTACGGGAATTCGCAGGACTCAAGTCCGACCGGCAGCCACTGAATCCCTTTGAGCTTGCAAACTACGCAAAACTGCTAGTCGTGCCTTTTTCCGCCATCGACCAGCTTTCCGATGACGCTCGAGCGCATTTACTTGGTGACGGTAAGAACAATTGGTCCGGCGGGGCCGCGTCGGTAAAATTGCCCGACGGGAGAAAACTGATAATTCTGAATCCGACGCACGGTAAGAATCGGCATAATGCTACACTTATGGAGGAGATCAGCCATGTCTTTTTGGGCCATAAGCCGAGCCGTTTGGCGATCGAAAAGAAAAACAAGGAGGGCAAGTCCATTGCCCGCGATTACGATCGCGAAATAGAGGAAGAAGCTTATGGCACCGGAGCAGCCGCTCTTGTTCCATTTCGCTCAATGAAAGAATTCGTTTTGGAAGGAAAGACCATCGGCGAGATAGCAAGGCATTTCCGTGTAAGTAAAGCGTTAGTTGAATATCGGCTCAAGGTCTCAAGGCTTTGGGAACTTTATCAATCTTCAATGTTCAAGAGCAACAAATGAACGACCTGGTTCAGCCAAATACAACCATCCACAAACCTGAGCTTTCTACCGTCGATAAGCTCAGAATGCTGCTTGATATTACGAAAAAGATCAGCCTATCGATGAATCTCGACGAGGTGCTGAATCTCGTAATGGACACGCTTGGGACGCTCTTGCCCTATGACGCGGCCGGCATCTATCTGATCGAAACGAACGAAGAGGACGGCGACCCTTATATATTCAAATCCAGGGTGATCAGGGGCTACGACATCAGCTTTGAACTGATCGAACCTAGGTTGCGGCTCGGCGAGGGGTTTTTGGGACGTGTTGCACAGACCGGACAGCCGATCATTTCGCCCGATGTCAGTAAAGATGAACGCTATTTTAAGGCGCGGGCACGGACCAAGTCGGAAATGGTCGCTCCGATCATTTCTAACGATAAGGTGATCGGCGCGTTTGACCTAGAAAGTGACGAACTGAATGCCTATACGGAAGACGATCTTTCTGTATTGCAGCTTTTGACGTCACAGGTCGCCATCATTATCGAAAAGGCAGACCTTCACGAGCAGGCCATCGAGAAGAAACGGATCGAGGCACAGCTTGACATCGCACGGCAGGTGCAGCTTGAGCTTCTCCCTGATCATGATCCGCAGGTCGAGAATTTTGATATCAGTGCGTATATTTTCCCGACGGAAGAAGTGTCCGGTGATTATTACGATTGGGTAAAGATCTTCGACGATCAACTCGGTATCGTCGTAGCGGATGCGGTAGGAAAGGGAATTCCGGCAGCCCTGCTTATGGCATTTCTACGCGCAAGTCTGCGTGCGAGTGTTCAGGAGGGCTATGCGCCGCACATCGCCATGTCCAAAGTAAATAATTTGCTTTGGGATTCAGTCGAGGATCACCAGTTCATCACCGCGATCTACGGGATACTGGATTGCACGAACAAGACTTTCGTTTTTTCGAACGCGGGGCATAACCCTTTGATGATCATCCGGGCAGACGATTCGATCGAGTTCGTTGAATTCGGCGATATGCCGCTCGGGATGTTTCGCGACGCCCGCTATCACCAGCATTTTGCCCGGTTTCGTAAACCCGGTGAGATCCTGGTCATCTACACGGACGGCATCACCGAATCGACAAACACCGATGGCGAAGAATATGGAAGAGAGCGGTTTGCTGAGTGTATTTTGAGCTGCAAACATCTCCCAGCCAAAGAAATGATCGATTATGTAAGAAATGATGTCTCCGAGTTTACCGATCGAAAGTACCTTGACGACGACGGAACGATATTCATTGTCAAGGCAAAATAAAAAGCGGATGGCAGTCAATTGCTTGACTACCTTCCGCGTTACTTCAGTTGATTGTGAAACTTTTCTAGTGTGCTACTTCAGACAAATGATGAACGTCGCCGCCCGGAACCACCTGCGTTCGGTAATCCCCAAAATTCACCTTTCGGTTCTCGGTTGAAAAGGCGTATATATCAAATCCATAAGAGTCCAAAAAATCTGTGAGCTCGTCCGTAGATTCTAGATAGATGTTCTTCGAAAATCCCAACTCTTCGCGTATCTCCAGAAAACGCTCAATAACCTCAAGCGGAGCAAAGCATTCGGTTGGATCTTTAAAGGTTGCCATGTTTGTCGGGCGTCAATAGCGACGCGAACTATATGATTACGACGAATATCAAAAGGTTGTTCGAAAACTGTCGGCAACAATGAAATGTTCCGCCGCATCGTAATAGACGAAAAATCATTGAGTTTTTTGCAATTCCTGTTAGTATTAGCATTATGAACAAATTGTCAGGAGGAAAAACGATGCGCAAGGTTTCTCATTTCTCGAATTTTCAAGCTTTGATCGCACTTGTTTTATTTAGTGCAGTTGCGGGACTTGCCCAGAATTCCACCCAAAGCAGATTTGTCGTGACCGCAAAGGCCGGCGGCATTAATTACATTAGTGGTGATGTTACGACGACACTGTTGAACGGGAACTCACGGATCCTTCTTAAAGGTGACAACGTTTCCGTTGGCGATCGCGTCTCGACCGGTGCAAATAGTAAGGCTGAGGTCTTGCTAAATCCTGGTTCATACGTACGGCTCGGTGCGAATACCGAATTCGAGTTCGTTTCAACGGACCTCGAAAATGTTCAGATTATCGTGCACAAAGGTTCGGTTATCTTCGAGGTGTTTGCCAGCAATGATTTTGTAGTTAACGTCGCGGGGCCAGACTCGAGATTCATAATCGTTGATTCCGGAGTGTACAGATTTGATGTGAACGACCAACAATCAACCTTCGCCGTCAGGCGGGGCCGGGCACACGTTGGAAGCCTTTCCGGCGAGTTGCTAAAAGGCGGCCGTGAATCAGCTGCAGCCGATGGACAATTCCAGATCGCAAAATTTGATAGAGGTGAAACCGACGAGCTCGATGAATGGAGCAAGGATCGATCGAAGGAGCTTGCGAAAGCATTAGCGAGCCTGGATAAGAATGGAATGCGAGCCGGGCTGATGAATTCGTTCCTGGGCGGCCGTTGGAATATGTTCAATTCATTCGGGGTTTGGGTCTACGATCCGTTCCGGGCATCATATTGCTTCCTGCCATTTGGAAATGGCTGGTCATCGCCATATGGCTATGGTTACAACAGATTTATCGGTTGGTATAACCTGCCGCCTGTTATTTACTATCCGCCCATTGCCGGTGGCGGGACGACACCAACTCAACCGCCTGTTACATCTATAGTTCGCAACAATCGAAATCCGAGCGGTGGAGGCCCGTTACCGCCATTCGTTCAAATGCAAGGCAACGGCGGTGGTGGCAGCCGCGGTATTGTAAATTCGAACTCGCCGTTTGATCGGAATATTAACACCAGAGCCAGAGATACATCCCCGGCCCCGGTCTTTATTCCAAGTGCTCCACCGGCGGCTACCGGCGCAAGGCCCCAGAACGGGTCAAGGCCGTAATCGTTCGTAAAATTAATTCCAGTAAAGGCGGTTCATCATTGGGCCGCCTTTTTTTATTTGATAAGTGTAGTGATGGTTGGCTCCACATCTTCAACCAGCGGCCGAAGCCATGGCTCAGCCAATAAAAGTACCGACTGAAACGCATTAAATACGATGTGCAGGATGATGCATGGCAGTAAGTTACCTGAATATGCACGCAGAGCGGTTAGCGTCAGGCTGAGCAGCAGGAGCACTGTCATAACAGCGTAATCGGGAGTCGCGTCCTTACTGTACTGCGCTCCGTGGACCAATGCGAATAGCATTGTTACTAACAGTATCGCTCCGATCTTCCCGATCGTGCGTTGGAAAGCCGAATACATCAGGCCGCGATAGACAACTTCCTCGACGATCGGCGCGGTTACGACCGCGAAGAATGCCACTGCATAGACAACATATCGCGACGACTTCAGCATAATGTCGAATTCGTTCTCGACATCGCCAAAAACAAACGTCGCACCGATCGCGAGTGCGTAAAACCCGACACTGATCAGGATCGCGTGGCTCCAACGAAAGGCCGCCCATTCCCAGCCGAGCACTTCCTTAAACGAATATCGCCGATTCGCCGTCACGACAAAATAAGCGAGTATTAGCGTTAAAACATGGGCAGGGATTATCGCAAGAACTTGAAGAAGCACCGCGGCCGGATCCGACCTGATCGCGCTTGCCATTTCGGCAGCATTTCCAAGATTTCCGGTTGCCGCAAAGTACGGAGCCAAAAACAGCATCGGAAAAAAGACGATGAAGACAATACTTGCCACCCAAACTCCGAATGCTGCCCCGCTGCCCCACGGCGGGTTGTCGGGGGTGATCGCATTCAACTCGACATCAGGTTCTTTGGGTAAAGGTAACTTCGAATAGTATTCGGCTTCGTCTTTGTTTTGCACGGATTCGAGTTTAGCGAAAAAGTTTGCTATTCGCACATTGATGTTTCGAGCAAATAGAGATAGTCTAAAATCCCGTGGGGCCACGCGGGGAAAACCAACCTACAAACATTGTTGCAATAATACCTGCGAGGTATGCCTCTACCCGTTTGCCCGGCAAGATGCTGCTCGAAATTGCAGGGAAAGCGCTGATAGTTCACACCGCAGACAGGGCAAGGGAAGCCGGTTCGGTTTCGCGTGTTATCGTGGCGACGGACGACGAACGCATATTGAATTCAGTCGTGAATGCCGGCTATGAAGCCGTGATAACATCGGCCGATCATTTGTCCGGAAGCGATCGCGTCGCCGAGGTCGCACAAGAATTGCCGGAAGGTTCGATCATCGTAAACGTACAGGGCGATGAGCCGGTGATCTCGCCTGCGACGATAGATCAGGCCGTGCGGGCTTTGATCAGCGATCCGTCGGCAGAGATGGCGACAACGTTTGAAAAGATCGAAAGTATTGAAGATCTCTTGAACCCGAACATCGTGAAGATCGCGGTCGGCGAAAATGGAAACGCGGTCTATTTTTCGCGATTGCCGATACCGTTTCCTAGGGAAGAAGCAATGCGGCACGGTGATCTGGTGAGCGCATTAAGGCACGAACCCGAGCTTTTGAAAACGTTTCATAAGCACACGGGGCTTTACGTATATCGCCGCGAGTTTCTTTTAGAGTTTACAAAGATGCGGCCGACGCAATTGGAAAGGTCGGAAGTGCTCGAACAGCTTCGGGCGCTTGAGAACGGTGCACGTATAAAGGCGGTCGAATCGAAATCGCGGTCGATCGGCGTCGATACGGAAGCTGATCTGAAATTAGTAAGGGCATTGCTTGAGGCCGAGCAAAAGGCACACGAATTGGTGGCGTAAATGGGCGATTGGATCGGACTAGGATTCTTTGTTTTGCTGATCGTCGGTGCGGCGGTCGGGCTGAAACTGCTTTCCAAGCCGCAGACGCGCACCGCCGAAGAATTCGAAAGAAATGCGGCCGAAGGAACCACCGGCCTCGGAGCTTCGATGAATGCATTGCAGGAGTTGATGAATCCCTAAGCGGCAAAGTCGAAAGAAGTGATCGCGCAGATGAAAGACGGGCGTTATCAGAAAAAGAAAGACGACGGCGAGTCAGAACCGCCTGCGTAAGCGGGCGGCCAGTTCGTCGATGAGCATTGGCAAAAGAATAGTTATGACCAAATATATTTTCGTAACAGGCGGTGTGGTTTCTAGTCTTGGCAAAGG
>CAZXTS010000161.1:0-6854 GCA_964643745.1 uncultured Chloracidobacterium sp. | reverse complement strand
TTTTAGCAACATAGACGGAATTCCGCGAAGCCACGCCGGTATACGGGTTTGGGAAGGTGATGTCATGGGCGGCGGCCGAATGGAAAACTGACTGAAGATGGGCGGTGAAATCTTCGTTCGCGGGGTCATTTGACCAGAGAGCGAAGGTGCCGCCCGGCTTTAGTTGGCGTCGGATCGCGGCCAGGCCGTCCGCGGTGTAAAGCGATTTGTTCGCTTCGTCGAGGAAGTGCTCGGGCGAATGGTCGATGTCGAGCAAGACCGCGTCGAACTTGCGTGCGGTGTCATTCGCATCAAAACCAGTTCGCGCGAGCTCGAAAAAATCACCCTGGCGCAGTTCACATCGCGTATCGCCGGAAAGCGTTTGGCCATTCGGGACTAAGCCAGCCTGATGCCAATCGATAACAGCCTGGAATAGATCGATCACCATCAGCCGCCGAACGTTCGCATTCTTTAATGCCTCAACAGCCGTATAGCCAAGCCCAAGTCCACCGATGACGACATCAAGTTCACCCGACAGCGGCGATAATCCAAGCGTGGCAAGCTGGCGTTCGCTTTCGGTGAACAGGCTCGACATCAGATATTCGTCGCCGAGCTTAACCTCATAAACCTCAATGCCGCCAAGCCGCGGTTCCGCCCGTTGCCGAAGCGTCAATTCGCCCAGCGGCGTTTGTTGATATCCAAGTTCTTCAATGTTCATACCGACATATCGTAACCGAAAAAGGATCGGCAGGGGCGAACTCTCGGTGTGGTAACGCACAGACATTTCATCGACAGAATGATCTAATCGGAATAGAAACTTATTTAAGCTTGACAGCATGCAGGTCATTTCGGGCCGGCATTTGCCACGAGCTGGCGACAGGAGAAAAAATGGTTTCACTAATAATCTGGTTGATCTTTGGCTTCTTGGCGGGTTACCTTGCCAAGTTCATTTTGCCCGGCCCTGATGGCGGCGGTGTTGTTTTAACAACTATCTTGGGCATACTCGGAGCGGTCGTCGGCGGATTCCTGGGAAACAATTATTTCGGGTATCCGATGATAAGTTCCTTTGATAACATCGGCGACAACTTGCCGAGCTTTCTTTCATCCATAATCGGAGCGATCGTCGTTCTTGTGATCTATCGCCTGGCAAGCGGCCGCAGGCTTTCGCGTTAGTTTCGGTGTTACTTCTTCAAAGATCAGGAAGGCTTCGCGTCGGTCACGAGGCCTTTTTCCTTGTGTGCCCGACTGCGTTGTTCTACCGCATTCCGCTTTGCACTTTTCGCTACCGAATGGCTCAGCGTTCCATGCCTGTTCCGGGCTTGTTCCGCTGTTAGGGGGAACGTGTGCCTATCTGCAAACATTTGTGTTACCGGCTCACAACACCCAAATTCGTATTCAATTTTCAAAAAACTCTTGACATACTCGACGTATCGTATATGATACATTGTGTCATATAACGTATGAAATGATTATGCGTATTATTGTTTTGTTTGTAGAGAGATTTTTGGAGTTTTCGGTTTTTGGCAGCTTTGCCGCTGTTTTCGAGGAAAAGCTACGCTTTTCCAAGGGTTTTCGAGAGTGTCTCGCGGCCATGACGCCGGATTCCGTAAAATGACAATATAGGCGGCAGATCCGCCAGAGCGAGTTGCAGATGCAAAGCCGCCAGCGCCTCGCACCGTTTACGATCTGAAACGGCACGTCAACCGCCACGGCGAGGAAAAGTTTATCGAGAAGGAATGCGAATCCACCGGCAGACCAGTGCTCTGGTACAAATTCGACAGCCAGAAAAACTACGTCTGCTACGGACGCGACGTCAACGAGATCCTCTGCACCAACCTCGGCAAGACCGCGTTGTTGTGTTGATATTTTGCAATGCGGCTTGCCGCCCAAAGTCAGAACCGGGAACGGTAGCGACCGGGAGCTTCAATCCGAAAACGTTTGTTGCCCTTCGATCCCCAAAGCGGGATCAGATCTCGCACTCCTGGCCAATATCCTTCATTCACTTGGTTTTGTCAGGCAGGGGTTGAGAGGAATCGAGTGCTTTCAGTGTCAGCGATTACGGCGTTTCGCTTGACTTGATCGGGTTGCCGAAAATGTCCTCAATGGTATCTCGATAAATCGAGTTACCGCGAACTATCTTGACCTTAAACTCGAAGCTGCACTCGGGGCAGTCGCCGAGAGTGTCACAGTAGATTCCGATCTGCCCGGTACCTATTTGCAAGAAATAGTCATTTCCCCAAACTTCGCGGGCGTCGTATTTGGCAATGTAGTCCGTCACGCTTTTGTGAAATACCTTGTCGTAAACATCAAGCAGTTCGGCGGGCGATTGCAGAAGACGATATTCAGCAGGTTTCGGATCCGTGTAGAACGTAACACGGAGCGGATACATCATCATACCGGCAACTTCTTCGCGACGATCCGCCGCAACGTAGTTCTGAAACTGCCTAAAGAAATCTTTGAACTCTGCTTGTTGTCTATCCCATGGGAATTTCGCCGAGACTTTTAGTGCTTCGATCTCCCGGCATTTAGTGGCGTCCTGGGAGAGCATTACCTTTGCCGAGCAGTCTAGAACTTGTGGCAATAGCGGAAACTGCACCCCGATAATTCCGATAGCGAACATAACGATCCCAACCATAATTCCGAAAAATCTAATTTGTCGGATTCTCCACGCCATCGCTGAATTGTACACCATTTCTAAGTAAGATGGCCTCGACGGTTGCCGAGGCTTTTTGTAAATGACACGCTTGGATTGCTTGAGGCAGAGAACCACCCCGTCACCGAAGCGGTGCCACCCCTCCTTCGTAAGGAGGGGAGCTTTTGGAAGCCAGTCGCTAACGCTCCCGGTTCTGACCCGGAGGGGAGCTAGGAAAAAAGCCCCGGCGGGTGCCGAGGCCTTTTCAATGTCAAAAGTAAAAAGGTAAAAGGCAAAAATTAGGAGAAGTTTTCCTTTTTACTTTTGCCTTTTAACTTACTCTTACATTCCCATGCCCATGCCGCCCATGCCGCCGCCCATGCCGCCCATGCCATGGTCGCCGCCCTTGTCGTCCTGGACGTCAGCGATCATAGCTTCGGTGGTGAGCATCAATCCTGCGATCGAAGCTGCATTCTGGAGTGCGTAGCGGGTGACCTTTGCGGGGTCGATAACGCCGGCTGCGACGAGGTCTTCGTAAACTTCGGTAGCGGCGTTAAAGCCAAAGCTGCCGTCGCCTTCGCGAACCTTGCCGACAACGACCGCGCCTTCCTGACCTGCGTTAGCAGAGATCTGGCGGAGCGGCTCTTCGATAGCACGCTTGACGATGTTGATGCCGACGGTCTCGTCAGAATCATCACCGGTCATGTCGTTGAGAACGTTCGAAGCACGTACAAGAGCGACGCCGCCGCCGGCAACGATGCCTTCTTCGACAGCCGCACGGGTTGCGTGCATTGCGTCTTCAACGCGTGCTTTCTTTTCCTTCATCTCCGTCTCGGTAGCTGCACCAACCTTGATCACGGCAACGCCGCCGACCAACTTAGCAAGACGCTCCTGCAGTTTTTCACGATCGTAGTCCGAGGTGGTTTCTTCGATCTGGTTGCGGATGGTCTTTACGCGGCCATCGATGGCTTCGCCCGATCCGCCGCCTTCGACGATGGTCGTGTTTTCCTTGTCGATGGTGATCTTCTTTGCCTTGCCGAGATCTTCAAGCGTGATCGATTCGAGCTTGATGCCGAGGTCTTCGCTGATGACCTTGCCGCCGGTAAGGATCGCGATGTCTTCGAGCATTGCCTTGCGGCGATCGCCGAAGCCAGGTGCCTTAACAGCAGCAACGTTCAGCGTACCGCGGAGCTTGTTGACGACCAGCGTTGCAAGAGCTTCGCCTTCGACATCTTCAGCAATGATGAGCAGCGGACGGCCCATTTTTGCTACCTGCTCGAGGATCGGCAGAAGATCGCGCATGTTCGAGATCTTTTTCTCGTGGATAAGGATCACCGGCTCTTCGAGAGCGGCTTCCATGCGGTCAGCATCCGTTACGAAATACGGCGAAAGATAACCGCGGTCGAACTGCATTCCTTCGACGACCTCAAGAGCGGTGTCCATCGTCTTCGATTCTTCAACCGTGATGACGCCGTCTTTGCCGACCTTGTCCATCGCCTCAGCGATGATCGTGCCGATCGTCTTGTCGCCATTTGCCGAAACGGTCCCGACCTGTGCGATAGCATCACCGGAAACCGGCTTTGCGAGCTTTGCGACTTCTGCGACAACTGCGGTAACAGCCTTGTCGATACCGCGCTTGAGCGACATCGGGTTCGCACCCGCGGCGACCGTGCGGACGCCTTCTTTGAAGATCGCCTGTGCGAGAACGGTTGCGGTCGTGGTGCCGTCACCGGCAACGTCGCTGGTCTTTGAAGCGACTTCGCGGACCATCTGTGCGCCCATGTTCTCGAGCGTGTCTTTTAGTTCAATTTCCTTTGCTACGGTAACGCCGTCCTTCGTGATGGTCGGCGAACCGAATTTCTTGTCGATAACTACGTTGCGGCCCTTTGGTCCCAGTGTAACTTTCACTGCGTCCGCAAGCTGATTAACGCCGCGCAGAATTGCGGCACGTGAATCTTCTCCGTGAACTACTTGTTTTGCCATGATTAAAATTTCTCCTTCGTCCAAATTGTGAGCTGTGAGCGGTTAGCAGTGAGCAGAAAACTGCTCGCGGCTCACGGCTTACTGCTCGCTCCTACGCTGCTGCTCCTGCGCGTGAAATGATGCCGAGGATCTCGTCTTCGCGCATGATGAGGAATTCTTCGCCATCAAGCTTGATCTCAGATCCGCTGTATTTGCCAAAAAGAACGCGGTCGCCTGCGTTGACGTCGAGCGTCTGGCGGGTGCCGTCTTCTTTATATTTGCCTTCGCCGACTGCGATAACTTCACCTTCCTGCGGCTTTTCCTTTGCCGAATCCGGGATAAAAAGCCCGCCTGCGGTCTGGTTTACGTTGTCTTCGATCCGTCGCAGAATTACGCGGTCGTGTAGCGGTTTAATGGTAGTTGCCATAGTGGTTTACTCCTTTCTAAATATTCTATTTAGTAATAAGATAAGGAACTGGACCGAAAGTTCGGTTGATTTAGCACTCTCGGTCAATGAGTGCTAATTTACTAAACGCGGTTAAACTTGTCAATAGTGAATTTGCGTTAGCAGGAAAGTTGAGTGGGTTTATATCAAGTATGTGGTAGATTACAAACTTTTTCAGGCTAAGAAAAAAAAGAGTTGTTTTGCGTCAAAACAATCAGCTATAATTTTCAAAAATTTACCTATCATCCAGAAAACGAATGAAAACTATACTTGTATTGCTCCTAATTGTTGGCGGAGCAGTTGCACAAACAACTTCATTGAGAACGACTGCGTGGAACTTAGCTTCTGAAGGAAAGTTTGCTCAAGCGGCTGAACTTTTTGAGCGGGTAATTGCTGATAATCCTTCAGATTCGAGCTCGCTTTCAAATCTTTCGTGGTGTTATCTGGAACTGAAGCGTTTTGAAGAGGCGGCAGAAACGGCTCGGAAAGCGATCTTGATCGATTCAGAAGATTATAATGCATTTAATAATTTGGGGTACGCACTATTTAGGCTGGAACAGTATGAAGCTTCGCTTGAGCCGCTTCGGACGTCAATTAGACTTAAGGGAAATTTCGATAAGTCTCGATTGAATCTTATAGCTGCACTGGTCCGGCTCGACCGTAAAGAAGAAGCGATTCTTGCACTCCGTGAGATCGTCCTGTTGATGCCAAGAAATGTGTCGTACAGGAGGCAATTAGTAAACCTTCTAATGCAGGAGGGACGGTTTAAAGAAGCAATTGATGACCTAGAAGATATAGTAAAACTTGAGCCGAATAACGCGAGTTACTTTTCCTATCTTGGCTTCTCATATGCTTCCTTAGGCCAAACAGCCAAGGCGATCGATGCATTTCGTCAGGCTACCCTCTTGGAGCCTGAGAATAACGGTTATCTAAAGAGTTTTGCGAGTTCTTTGTCTGCAAGTGGAAGAGGGAACGAGGCGATTACCGTATTTGAAAAAATAATCGCAAACGACCCGAAAGACTACGATGCACTGTTTGGGCTTGCGGTGGTTTATAGCAACTCTGGACGAGCGGACGAAGCTTTGATATTTGGGCGGCGAGCGTTGGAAATACGACCCGATTCGGGACATGCGATGATGATGGTCGCAATGAGCTTGATCAAAAAAGGCGATAAGGACGGTGCCAGACAGTTTCTGCCGAGACTTAGAGAACTTAATCCGGCAAATGCCCAACTGCTCGAGAAGATCCTCAACGGTTAAAAGTAAAATTGAACATTTCCTCGATATCCATATATCCAATTAAATCGCTGAAAGGGATTTCGCTGGAAAGCTCGGTCGTTGAGAAACGGGGGCTGCGTTATGACCGGCGGTGGATGCTGACCGACTTGGACGGCATGTTCTTTACGCAGCGGGAAGTGCCGAAGATGGCTGCGGTGGTGGTCGAGGTTCTGGGCGGAGCCTTACGGGTGAGTTCTGACGGATTCGATTCGCTCGAGATCCCGTTCGAACCGGACCGCGGTGAACATGAGAGCGTGACGGTCTGGAACAGCACTCTGATCGGCGAAACTTATGTTGGAGCGATGAATGAGTGGTTCAGCGAAGTTCTGTCTAAGCGTTGCAAACTCGTGCGAATGCCCGACAACGGGACGCGGCATGTGAGCGAAAAGTTCGATCTTGGTGAAGACACGGTCAGTTTTGCGGATGGTTATCCGCTGCTGTTGATCGGTGAGGGATCTTTGGCCGAGGTGAACGAACGGCTGCATGAAAAATATCATTCGGACGAATACGGCGAAAAACTTCCGCTGCCGATGAACCGGTTCCGGCCAAATGTCGTTGT
>CAZXTS010000160.1:0-6863 GCA_964643745.1 uncultured Chloracidobacterium sp. | reverse complement strand
CTCGAACCCGCGACCTCCAACGTGACAGGCTGGCGTTCTAACCAACTGAACTACGACCCCGCGTGTCAACTGAAAATGGATAATGGAAAACTGAAAATGAAAACCCGGAGTTCCGACATTTTCCACTTTCCATTATCCACTTTCAATTGGATATGGTGGGCACGGAGGGACTCGAACCCCCAACTTCCTCCTTGTAAGAGAGGCTGTCTACCAATTGACGTACATGCCCGGAAAACTATTATCGCGATCAATAAGAGCCGTACGTATGTGCCACCGATTTTCAAACAGCGCTTCCCTATAGAAAAGCGAACCTAAATCCTACGAAATCCGTCTCTTGGCTGTCAAGTGATTGGCCGATAATATGTGGGCCTACTCGTCATTTTCGACTAATTCGACAGGTATCCGCGACGATAGCATCAGTACGAGAAGGTTTGAAATGAGCCAAACAGCAACGCCGGCTGCTGACACGGCCCAGCCGATGTTCGCAACCATGTTCGACGAAAGCAAGAGTCCGACGACTACGACCGGAAACCCAAGGGCCGTCACAAGAAGTGACGACGATCGTGCCCTTATTAATCGCTCGACAAGATTTACCCGGCTTATTTCGAGCTCCATATATTCGTCGTCGCTATTCAAACGCGAAAAATAGGCAACCTCTCGGTCCGTCCATCGCTTGAGTGCCGCCGATTCCGTCTTCTCACCGGCCGCTGAAAAATTCAATATCACATGAGCTATCTTCCCTTCGCGAAGTGCAAGCTCGGCCAAGCCTCGTAGCGAGCGAAACGTCTGCCCTAGGTCCTCTTTGACCCTTCGAAAAACGGCTCCTGAGCGGTTCCAATCCCCGATCTGGAAATAGCTTTCGCCGATCCTGGAAAGCAATTCCGCGTCGTCGCCAGCCCTTCGTTCAGCCAATCGCAGCATCGCGACCGCACGCCGCTCTATCCGCTGATCGCGCTCGGAGATCCCGAACGAGTATAGGCACTTTGCAAACTCAAAAAGGAGCCAGGCATCGGTAGAGCGCAACCTTAGAGCTCGGCGAAATGCCTCTGAAGCCTGAAGCAATGCCCCGTTTACCCGCAGTTGATTCGCTAAACGGCGAAGGTCGGCCAATTTTCCTTTGTGTTCAGGAGAATCGACGGGGAAAGGGCTTTCGATATTCGCCCTTGCTTCCCGACCCTTCTGCATCATCTCGGCCAGGACATCTGGTGATGGAATGTTCGAGAGCTTTGCCCGACGTAGTGCTTCGCGATAACTGATGTAGAAATCCCGAAGCTCGATCGAGCGGTTGTCGAGTACATCTTCGGGTACATGCGGGAAGACTGCGTTTATCATTGAAATGTAGCGGGAACTGCCGGTCGCGAATTTCAGCGAGACTGACCGGCCGTGAACGGTTGTTTTATATGCATAGATCACTCGTCCATTTCGCTTAAAGGCCCTGGTCGCCTGAGTATCAACGTGTTCGATCTGATTGAGACGAATGCTGTTCCGAACACCCGCAAATCGACGGAGCAATCGAGGGATCAGGCCGGTCCGCGTTAACCGTCTTCCGTCAAACCTTATCCTATCGGTGAACGCCAGTAAAGGCACAACTACACCAGCAACCGTCCCGGCTACGGCCGCGTAAATGTAAAGATCAAGATAAAGCAAGAAAGCTGTAACGAACAGAAGCAGAAATGCCGCCCCGAGGTAAGGGTGCGTCAAAACACGTATTGAAATAGGTCTCAGATCAGACATTTCCGGAATTCGATCGAATCTGTTGCTTTGATGGCAACCCGATGCCAAATGCATCGCTAAAAAAGAAAAAGGCGGAATAAACGGGAAACTCCCGACTTCCGCCCAATACAGATCAACAAAAGAGGACTAAAAGGGAAGACCGCCAGGTACCGATGGCGTCTCTGGTTCCGGTAACTCTTTTGCTTTTTCCGGATCTAGCTTCGTGAGCTTGTCCTTCGCACTTTGGGCAGTCGATGAAAGCGGAACGCTCTTACCTTCGAGATCTTTTGCTTCGCTAGCAGCTTTCACCAGGTTGAAAAGCACTTCAACCGCTTCGGCCTTTTTTTCCTGCTTTTCCAGCACTTGCGCCAGATCCCAGTTCACGGTTTCTTTTGCGACCGTGGGTTCAGACATCGCCGCAAGTTCAGAGTAAAGAGCCGCAGCTTGATCAAATTGTCCGTCATTCGCCTTCTGTTGAGCCAAAGCAAACTTCGCCAAATTCCCAACCTCTCCGCTGTTTTTGCTCAGTGCTTCAAGTTCAGCTAAGCCAGCAGGACGGTCAATTACCAAACGCTGGTTTGCGATAAAGAACTTTGCCTTTTCGCCGGCGCTGCCGCCGTGGTTATCGACTACTGCTTGGAACTCAACGATCGCTGCTTCCGCCCTTTCCCTTTCGGTCTTGAATGAACGATCGGTCGAACCCGCGGGCGGTTCCTCGATCACGGCTACCTGCGAAGTTTCGATCGCCTTGCCAAGTGCTGTTTGAGCCTTCTGATTGGAGCTGCCAAACCAGGACAAGATCAACCAAACAAGTATCGCCAGCACCGCGACCGCGCCTATCCCGTAAAGAATCGTGCGGCCCTTGCCCTCCAAAACTTGTCCAGCTTCTTCGATCTTCCGGCCAACGGTTTCCTGAAAAGGGTCCCGATATCGCGGCTTCGGCCCGGTTTCAGTTGCTGCTGGAGCAGCGGGTTCAAGTCTTCTTTTCTTTCTTGCCATTTGAAATTGTTGCAACTAATTAAGGCTCAATCGTTATATAATCGTGGAACTGAGCACATTACAAACTATTCAATGTAGCTCAAAAATCGGCCGCGGGCAACCGCAAGGCGATATTTAGGACTCAGAAAGTGCAAGATCTTTTTTCAAAATGTTGGGAACAAAAAGAAAAAAACGGTGTCCAATGAAGTATCCGCACGAATTTTTGCGGATAGGATTTGATAAGTTTTCGCGTTTTTGTTCCGATGAGACGAACAAACGATGCTTTTTGGCAAGTCGATAGCCATCAACGACAGCGACCTAGCTGCAGCCGCTTCGGCGGCAAGGGTTTCGACTGAGCTCGGGCAGGCGGAAACTGAGTTCATTGAAAGATTAAGGCAGGGCGATGCGGACGCATTCGATACGCTCGTCTCTCGACATTCTACAGACGTCTTTTCTCTATTGGTACGGATCACCGGAGATGCAGATGAGGCCGGAGAGCTTGCGCAGGAAACGTTTTTGAGTGCAATTAAGGCCGTAAGCAGCTTTCGTGGCGAGTCCGCGATAAAAACATGGCTCTTCCGCATCGCGATCAATCACGCCCGCAATAGACACCGGTGGTGGAAACGCCGCGGATTGGGAAGATCGATATCGACAGATGAACCGATCGGTGATTCGAATGAAACGGCAGGCGACCTTATCGCAGGTGACGGCCCAAGCCCCGAACAGATGCTTCTGAGTCGTGAGCGTGAGCAGGCCGTTCTAAGAGAGCTTTCGAAACTAGCCGCCCCTTACAAGGAGGTTCTGGTGCTATGCGACATCGAAGATCTTACATATGAAGAGATCGCGTCTGCATTGGATTTGAATATTGGAACCGTAAAATCACGGATAGCGAGAGGTCGCGAAGAACTTAGGAAGAGATTAAAAGGTCTTTGACAATTTGGTAAATGATTGACTCGCCCCGACTTGTTTTATTCAACAGACGAATCGGTGCCAAACGAGAGGTCAAAAGAAACAAAGACGCCAACTCATGGCCGACAGTCCGAGTCGGAAGATAGTTTGAAATAGGCCAGCAACACCTAGATCGGATCTTCTCTCAGAGGTTTGAAAGCCAGGTTTATCGGTAGAAGTTGTTTTTTTAAGTAAAGAAAACAGTCGGGGTCAGTGAGTTATTTACCAAATTGTTGGTTCTTGTTTCGCCAGTAGCCTGGCTGTAGATGGGTGCAATTATGAAGTGCAGTGATATCCAGATCGAATTAGCAGTTTACTTCGACGATATCTTGGGTTCGAGCGAACGAGAGTTGGTGGATTCCCACCTTGCCGCGTGCCCGCTTTGTCGCGCTCATCTTGCAGAGCTTCAAGATAGCCGCACTGTCCTGCGTGCTGCCCCGCGGGTCGCTCCGGATGACCGGTTGATCGCCAGCATCAGGGCTGCAGTTAGCCGAACACTGAGTCCAATATCTGCCTCGCCAGCCTTCCGATTGGTCGAGGATAGACGGCCATGGCGTGAAACGTGGTTAATGCCGTCTTTGGTCGGTTCATTCGCTTCTGTATTATTTGGGCTTTCGCTGCTTTGGTTGGTCTTGTCTCCGGTGAATCGCCAGGATCTCGTTTTCGAACGAGGAGGCAGCCCGCCAACGACGTACATCGCCAGCACGAATACGAATATCGTGGACGGGATCGATCTTTCTCCGCTCGAATTTGCCAGCACTCGGCTTTCAGTTTCCGGTGAATCGCCAAGCGTTAATCCTCAAGGAGCTTTGATCGCTCTTTCGCGCTCGCTGGTTCGGGGTGAAATGAAAGATGAAGAGGTGGTAATTGTCGCGGACGTTTTCGGAAACGGCCTGGCACGTATCGCTGAAGTCGTTGAACCAAAACATGGAGACAAGGCAATACTCGAGCTTCGCAATGCTTTACAGGGACCCTCGTCCAATTCGCCTTTCGTTCCTGCTTCGATGGATAAGCGTGGTGAATCCGTCCGCGTTGTATTGAAGTTTCAATCGGTAGATGTATCTGTCGAAACTCCCGGCCTTTAATTCTGACTTACCCTCCTCAAACTTACGCTGTAAACTGAAACGGTTTAGCCAGTTCGTGCGAATAGTTCACAGGAGGCAATTTATGGACCTTTGGGGAACCGGTCAGGATCTGATCAGATCCGCAGAAAATTCTTTAGCTGATTCGTTCGAGTTTCTGGCTCATATGTTCGCCGGTCCGGCATCTGATCTTCGGGACGGTACCGAGCACGATCCTGTATCACTGCCGCGCGACCTGGCTGCGCATTCGGATGCACAGACCGAATGGTGGTATTACACAGGGCATGCCGAAACCGCTTCCGGCCGCCGTTTCGGTTTTGAACTTGTGTTCTTCAAACGAAGAACGGACCTTGATAAATTCAAGGTCGTCCCGCTAAGGCTGATCGGAAATCCTTTCTATTTTGCCCACTTCGCAATATCGGACATTGATTCGAAAAGCTTCCGCTACGCCCATCGCAAGAGTTCAAATGGCCCGCTTGATCTCGAGGCCGCCGCCAGCGAAGATACTTATTTTCTCAAACTTGGTGATTGGCAGGCATATGAATCGAACGGAGTGCACATTCTCAAGGCCTCGCTCGACGACGGCACTGAATTCTCGGCGACCGCTTCATCTGAAAAGCCAGTGGTGCTAAATGGAGAAAATGGTGTTTCCTTCAAAGACACGGGCGAGGCATCGCGGTATTTCGCCTACACACGGATGAAACTCGATGGCATTATTGGTGACCGAAACGGTGTAGAACGGTTTTCGGGCTCGGCTTGGATGGATCGCGAATTCGGCACATGGAAACCGACCGACAACCAAAAAGGTTGGGACTGGTTCTCAATTCAATTCGACGGCGGTCAAGAGTTGATGTGTTATCAACTAAGGAACAAGAATGGCGAACCGACCTCGTTTTCCAGTGGGAGGTTCGTTGATGAAAACGGTGAACACACGCAGCTTACGGCTGAGGATTTTGAGATCATCGAGCTTGCGAAATGGAAAAGCCCTCGCTCGGGTGCAGTTTATCCTTCAAAGTGGAAGATCAATGTACCGCGATTTGATATTTCGATCCTTGTGGAACCGTACATTGAAGACCAGGAACTAGATACGCGCGGAACGACAATGATCGTTTATTGGGAGGGAGCGTGCAGGGTTTCCGGTAACTGCAAAGGAAGTTCGGCATCAGGAAACGCTTATGTTGAACTGGTGGGCTATGATCGCTCACATGAAAGCCCGGACCTTTCTACTTTTTTGATCGGCGGCCCGCTCGAGAGGATCTTCGGGCTTGGAACAAAATAATACCCCGGCAGATCAAAGTCTCTTCCGGGGCAAGTCTGGAATAATAGTGTCCGCTACATTCGATCTATCTCAGCTTTCAGCATATCTGCGTATTTCTGACTCAACGGAACAAGCCTTCGATGATATTCCTGTGCGTTCGCTTTTTTTCCGTCCGCAACATACATGATCCCCACATTGAACAAAGCTTTCACGAAATTTGGGCTCAATTCCAGCGAACGCTTGTAAGAGGCCATTGATCGCTGTAACTGGCCATCGTCATAATACGCCCCGCCAAGCAGGTAGTGCATATCGGAGTACGCGGGGTTTAGCCGAACTGACTCTTCGAGACCGACGACAGCCAGCTTGGTCAGCCTGTTTGCTTCGGCCGTACGGCCTTGCGCACGAGTCGCACGCGAAAGATAGAAATTCGTCTCGCCGTCGTCCGGTTTGATACGAAGTGCACTATTGCACGACGAGACCGCCAGATCATACCGGCGAAGTTCGTTATAAGCACGGCAAAGATTGGTATAGCCCATGTGATTCTCAGGGCTATATCTTACCGCCGCCTGCGCTGCATCTACTGCATCCTGAGTGCGATCGGCAAGACTGTAATACCAACTAATATCCGTATAAAGGCCGCCATCGTTCGGAAACTGTCTTAATGCACGCCGTAGCGTTTCGATCGCTTTTTCAAAATCGGCCTGCGCACGATAACCTTCCGCTAATTTCTGATAAGTTTCCGGTTCATCGGGCCGTGCATTCACCGCACGCTCGTAAGCGGCTACAGCCTCGGCATACCTCATTTTGGCGGTATATCCGTCACCGATCATAAGATGAGCATCGGCAAGCGACCGCGTGCCCTTTCTGATCGATTCTTCCGCCGC
>CAZXTS010000159.1:0-6925 GCA_964643745.1 uncultured Chloracidobacterium sp. | reverse complement strand
CAAAGGCGCAGAGACGCAAAGAAGACAAGCTGAAGCTTGAACTCTGAACTGGGGACAAACTGACGCTTGAACTCTGAACCGAAATACGACCTTATCTGTGTCGATCCGTGTTTATCTGTGTTTGAAAACTAATTCACCCAAAGCCGCGGAGACCGCAAAGTCCCAAATTTCAGATATCAAATTTCGAATTTCAAATTTCAAAGATCAGGCCGGTTTGGAACTGCCGGCCTCGGTGATGATAAATGAACTGAAGAACCAAACCAATAGCAATTGGCTCAGTTGATGGCACTTGTGGCAAATGGAATAAATGGCGCAGTTGGAATGGTCAAGATCAAGGCTAGTGCCTGAAACGAGAAGTCTACTGTGACGCGTCGACGTGATATTTCATTCATAACGCGGAAAAATTCGCGGCAGATTGGCAGTCTGCGGTTTCAATCCTCAACCTTTACCGACGTTCTACATCGGAACGCCGATTGCACTTGATAGGGTGCTTTGGGGAGGCAATAGAATGAAAATATTGGTGGGCACAGATGGTTCTGAGTTTGGCGAAAGTGCGGTAACCGAATGTTGTCGGCTTATCGAACTAGGCGTGGCGAGCTCGGTCACAGTAATAACTATCTACGAGGCGCAGGTGCCGATGCCGGCGGAACCCTTAGCCATTTCGGCTGAGCATTACCAGCGGCTTGACGCAATGGCAAATGAACGGGCCGGGGAGATCGCAAACGCCGCTGTAGCCAAGATCCGCAAAGCGGCCGGCGACCCTGATTTCGAGGTCGCGACCATTGTAGATGTTGGCAGGCCGGCTCAGAAGATCGTGGAGGCCGCGAGCGATATCGGCGCCGAGATCGTGGTCGTGGGCTCACACGGGCGCGGGTTTTGGGGACGGCTCACGCTTGGGTCCGTTTCGGATTCGGTCGTACACCATTCGCCATGTTCTGTTTTGGTCGTTCGGCCGAAGAAGGCCGATGTTTAACGACCTGCGTGAACCCGGAGACCTTCTAATTAGTTAATATTGAGAATATATGGCAAAAGTTTTGATCCTAGGAGGCGGTTTTGCGGCGGTTGCTGCGGCTGAAGAGGTTAGGAAACAGCTACCTGTTGAACACGACGTGACCATCGTTTCGGCGAATGGACAGTTCACGTTTTATCCGGCAATTGTCCCGATGCTGTTCGGGGAATTCGCTCCGGAGGATATCGTTTTTGATCTGGCCGAAAAGGCTGGTGAACGCGGTATCGGATGTATTGAGGCCGAGATAAGGTCGATAGATGTAGATGCCCGAACGGTTCGAATTACCAGGAATGGTTCAGAGGAAGAGCTAGCATTTTCGCACCTCATCATTGCATTGGGGCGGAAGCTCGCAACCGGAAGCCTCCCAGGTTTTGATAAGTACGCCCATCATCTTATGGGGATGAAAGCGGCGACAAAATTTCGCGACGCCATAAATGAATTCCAACGCGGTTCTTTAGTTGTGGGCCTATGCCCGGGATCTTCGCTGCCTGTCCCGGTTTGCGAAGCTGCGCTTGGGCTTGCGGAGCGGTTTTCAAAGGAGATCGAAAGCGGACTCGTTTCCGTTACCGCTGTTTTTCCATCGACGATTGAGGACGCGTTTGACGGTTCGTCATTGTTTCGGGACATCGAAGGAGAGTTTGAACGAAAGGGTGTCCGGCTTGTAACGAACTTCGTGATCGAGACCGTTGATGCGAATTCGTTAAAGTCTGCAGACGGAATAGTGATCGCTCACGATCTGCTTGTGCTGATGCCGCCATTTCGAGGGCTTGGCAGTGTGCTGGAAGGTTCAACGGTGATCGATGCCGCAGGCTTCGCGAAGGTGAATGACTTGCTACAAGTTGATGGCCGCAAAGGATTTTACGCGGCCGGTGATATCGTCTCTTTGCCGGGGCCAAGATTCGGGTATATGGCGATACGCCAGGGCAAGATCGCTGCCCAAAATGTGATCGCGGAGATCCGCGGCGACGAGCCTGTTTCGACCTATGAACACAGGATCGCATGGGCGATCGGTGAAAAATATACCGACCCGGTGTTTTTTCACTACGGCTTTTGGGATGAATCCCTGGAGGACCATGATCCGGACACCTTCTTTGGAATGGCAGAAGAAATAAGGCAAAAATATGGCCCGCTAAAGCCCGATCCGCTTGCTGCTATCGAAAGCTCAGTCGGGTGAATTATTTTACCTGTTCTTTTTGTATCCCTTCGCTTAGCTTCGCTATAGCGTTGTTCGTTGGATCAGCCTGTTCGAGCTTTGCGAGCGTTGCGTTCGCGTTCTCGATGTCAGTTTTCTTTGTATATGCGACGGTCAGGTTTTGAAGGCCTTGTATATGATTCGGGTTTTGCTCAAGGACCTGTTTGAATTCCTTGATCGCGCGATCGTGATCCGGCTTGTCGCGAAAAATAAAGGTCAGCCCCATATCGGTTCTTACATCAGCATCATCCGGTTTCTTTGCCAATGCTTTCATGTAGATCTTCTCCGCTTCGTCATACTTGCCGGCATCGAAGTTCGCATTTCCTAAGTTCACCAATACATCATAGTTCTCGGGCTGGAGTTCATTGGCCTTTTTCAGAAATTCTATCGCGCCTTCGAACCGCTGGATCTGGTAATACAGCTCCGCAGCTTTCATCTGGGCGTCAAATTCACATACCGCGGGTTCCGATCGAACGCGCCAGCTTCTTCGTATCGGGAACGTGCATTTCTGAGCGGGCAAGCGATATAAGGCCCCGGTTTGAAAAACTTCTCAGTATCCGGGTAACGGTCTCCCGACTAGAGCCGATCATCTCAGCTATCTCTTCGTGCGTATAGCCCATTTTAAAACGGACAGAGTGCGACCCGTTACTGTTTGCTTCGCACCATTCGAGCAGAAGTCGAGCTAGCTTGTCTGCAGCGGAGGCGGAAAGTCCGAGCGAGCAAACCTGAGAATGAGCGTGATGGAAATTCCGGCTAAGTTCGCGCAGGGCGTTCATTGCGATCGAACTCTCCTTCTGAAAAAGCTCAAGAAGGTCTTCGCGGCGAATGAAATTGACCTCGCAGGACTCGATCACCTGGGCCGAGGCCTCATACGGAGCGCCGGAGATACAGGCCGCCAGACCAAGAACTTCTCCCGGTTCTGCGATCCGAACTATTAAGGCTTTTCCGTCTTCAGAATTCGTTAGCAATTTCGTGCGGCCCGAACACAAAAGATATACACCATTTGCCTTCTGGCCCTCCATGAATAGGGTCGAACCACGCGGAAATGAATGCTGGATCATCGCGGAGCCCAATTGAGCAAACGCGTTTTGTGGAAGGTAGCAAAAGAACGAGTTGCTTCGTTTTGTGCACGTGCTGCACTTTCGTTTAACTAGCGTCTCGGTTCTGATCTCCATTTCTGATCTCCAAATTATTCCTTAAATCAAGCGGCTCGGCTTACACCGCTCAATGCCATTTTCCAATCAAGGCCGTTAGCCGATCTGTTCAGCAAGGATCGGGCAATGCGCCGATTTTAATAGACTTCCCAGATAGGCACTATAAATTCGCTCCAGCAGATAATGCGGCGGTGGAAGTACGGTGCAGATCAGATCTATTTTCTCTGTCTCCGCATACCGCAAAACCGCTTCCGCATGCTGGCCGGACGCTATCGTAGTTGAAACTTCGTCCGAGGTTCGTCCTTCGGTCTTCAAAACAGCTTCTATCCGTTTCCGTGTTATCTCCGCCATAACGCCTCCGGAAAAACCTGTCGGAGCGATCTCCGGCGCTGAAAGGGAGGGTTGTTCCTGAACGGAAAGCATATGTAGATCCGACCCATAACTTTCCGCCAGCGAACTTGCAATATGGAACAATCTTGATGAGGTATCCCAAATGTTGTAGTCAAACAAGATCTTTCCGAACTCGCTGCCCGATCTGCCGCCCTCAAGATCTGGTAGTACTTTTGCCGGCACCAGCATTACCGGGCATTCCGCGGAGCTCACGATTCTCTCAACGATCGAGCCGAATCGGAAAGCAGAGATGAATCCGGGGCGTGCCTTTAGAACTATTAGATCGACACCGGTTGCCTTTGCGGTCTCCAAAATGTCATTCGCCGGATTGAAACTGTTCTCGATTATCGAACATCTCCAATCGACACTTGTCTCGATCCCAACGCCAGCGTTTATCGCGTTTGTCAGAGAATCCGTCATTGCTCGAGCCTTTTCGTCAGTAAGGCGATTCTCGGTCGAGAACCAGGCAGCTGGCACACAGTGGCAAGCCGTGAATTTAGCGCCCACTTTTTCAGCCACCCGTGCTCCAAAGCCTACGACGGCCTGTGATCTATCTGTGAGGTCCGAAGGACAAAGAACGTGCTTTATCTTCGGTAACTGCGCTTTTTCGCCCATTGAGTGCTCCAGCCCCTGAGTGCGGAAGCGTGCAAAGTCCGTGCCGTGTTTTGTTTATTGGAAATGAGGATCTGAATGGAGCAAACGCGAGTTTTTCCGCATCTGACCGTGTAAACGTCCCCGATGAAGGCACTCTGACGCCTGTTCCCGGATCAGTTCACGTTGTTTCACCGAGAGACCAACCGCATTGCACTGCTGGTTCTATTCGGATATATTCAACCGGAATCTTCCGAAGCTGTTCCACTTTTTCGAATAAGCAGAAATGAATCCATTGGCTCCAAAGATCTTGATCGTTGACGATGAATCGAGTATTCGTTTTGCTCTTTCGCACGCAGTAAATTCTTGGGGCTATGAGCCGTTCGAGGCCGCCTCTGTGGAACAGGCACTTGCGGTATTCGAAGCTGAAACTCCCTCGGTCGTGCTGCTGGACATCGATCTTCCGGACGGCTCCGGGCTCGACTTTCTTGCTCATGCAAAGACCGAACGTCCTGAAACGATAGTTGTAATAGTCACCGGTAATGTGAATGTGCCGAATCTCTTGACGGCCTTGCGCGGCGGCGCCCACGATTTTATCAGCAAGCCAGCGAATCTTGAGGAGTTGAATGTCACACTGCGCAACGCGCTCGAGACCCACGACCTCCGCCGAGAGGTGAAGAATCTTCGCCGTGAACGGGCGATGGATTTTAGCTTCGAGCAGATAATCGGCGAGTCGAAGCCGATGAAAAAAGCGATTGAACTAACAAAGCGCGTTGCTGCCTCGGATGTCACTTCGGTGCTTCTTCAGGGCGAGACTGGAACGGGAAAGGACCTTTTCGCAGGCGCGATCCATCAGGCATCCGCACGTTCAAACGCACCATATCTTGCAATTAATTGCGCGGCACTTCCGGCAACACTTATCGAATCGGAGCTTTTCGGCTATGAAAAAGGAGCGTTCACGGACGCCAAGCAGCGTAAGGAGGGCCTATTTGAACAGGCACAAGGTGGAACTATTTTTCTTGACGAGATTGGCGAGATGGAGCTAAGCCTACAGGCAAAACTGCTTCGTGTGCTTGAAGAAGGTGCGTTTCGGCGCGTCGGAGGCCTGCGGGATCTTCCGCTGGATGTCCGCATAGTTGCAGCTTCGAATCAGGATCTCAAGAAACGAGGGCATGAAGGAAGTTTCAGATTGGATCTTTATTTCCGACTTTCCGTGATACAGATAGATATTCCTCCGCTAAGGGAACGTGGCGACGATGTTATCCTCCTTTCGAACTATTATATTTCAAAAGCCAATCAGAAGCGCAGGGAGCAGCCTATCAAAGGGCTTTCCAAAGAGGTTGCACACATCTTCCGCAGTTACCAATGGTCCGGCAATGTACGCGAACTTAGAAACGTTATCGAACGAGCATCTATACTTGAGGACGGCGAGTTCGTCTCGGCTTCACTGCTTCCGGCAGACATGCTAAGCGGGCAACACGCGGCATCGGCCAGCGGCGCGTCAGGATTCGTTCTGCCGATGGAAGGTGTTCCTCTTGATGTTGTAGAAGCGGAACTTGCGCGACAGGCGATCAATAGAACGAATGGAAATCTAACGCAAGCCGCAAAACTTCTGAACATCTCCAGAGACCAACTGAGATACAAATTGAGAAAGTCAGGACAGTTGGAGGATCCAGCCGCGTGAATCAAAGGCATACCAACTTGAGTTCGATCTTCACTGAGGATAATGAGCCGTCAACGGCTACCTCGGACGAAATTTCCTATCTTAAGAAGGCTCTTGATGAATCTGCGATAGTAGCGATCACCGATAGCCGGGGTAAGATCACCCACGTCAACGACAAATTCTGCGAGATATCAAAATACGGCCACGACGAGTTGATCGGCCAAGACCACCGAATAATCAACTCAGGCTATCACTCTAAGGAATTCTTTAGAGAACTCTGGAACTCAATTTCAAGTGGAAAGGTCTGGCGGGGCGAGATCAGGAATCGGGCAAAGGACGGTTCGACCTATTGGGTCAACACAACTATCGTACCTTTCCTGGACAATGATGGAAGGCCGTTTCAATACACCGCGATCCGGTTCGATATTACCGATCAAAAACTTGCCGAAGAACGGATACGGCAACAGGCATCACTGCTGGACAGCGCTCAGGACGCGATCCTGGTCTGCGATCTTCGTTATCACATTCTTTATTGGAACAAGGGTGCCGAACGCGTTTATGGCTGGACGGCCGACGAGGTCAACGATCGCCGTCTAGACGAGTTTCTTTTTGTCGATAAGGCCATCCAAATGGACGAGGCCCAGGCTCACCTCGAAGCGACCGGTGAGTGGAAGACGGAATCGAAACAAAGAACCCGTGACGACAAGCAGATAATTGTTGAAAGCCGATGGACATTGGTTAACAATAATCGCAACCAACCGGACTACATCCTGATGATAAATACGGATGTGACCGAACAGCGAAGAGCCGAAGAACATCTTTTTCGTGCTCAGCGGATGGAATCCATCGGAACGCTTGCCGGCGGGATCGCTCATGATCTCAATAACATCCTTGCCCCGATTATCATGGCGGTCGATATTATGCGG
>CAZXTS010000158.1:0-6935 GCA_964643745.1 uncultured Chloracidobacterium sp. | reverse complement strand
TTTCCGCGTCCTTTAGCAGTTTTTCATAGGCGGCGGATGCCGTCTTTCCGCGTTTCGCGGCGATTAGCCACGTCCTTTAGGACGTGGTCGAGGCGAGTCAATTCTCAAAAGGGCGTTTAAACGTCCTTTTTCTTATGGCTAAAGCCATTCAATTTAAGCCCGTTAAAACGGGCTGGGAGATCTTTCGCCGCTTTTCCCACGCCGTAAACGACGTGGCTACGTGCCGACTTCGTCGGTAAGACGACTCCGCCGCCTTGTCGCAGGACCGCAGGATCTAGCGAACACACTCCGGAAAAGATATCCAGGAATAACCCACCATGCTAAGATCGCACAATGAAGATCTCGAGTCTGATCGTATTGTTGATAGCTATTCATAGTGGGTGCGCAGGGTCTCTTGAGAAGAACTTGCCGCAATCAGGGTCGGTCAACTCTTCGAACGCCGAACTTGACGGTCAACTGAGTTGTGACCAGATGGTTGCCGGCCTAGAAAGTACGGAGAAACCCGCCTCGGACGACATGGAGAACGTTATTTCTACGAATTCCCAACGAGACCCGCGATCTTATGACGTCATATCCTCTTGTCTTATCGGCAAGCTGACAGAATTATGCTCCGAGGGGGGACCGGTTTTGCATGATTCAGTCATTATTTCAGAAGGAGATTTTAATCGGATCAAAAGCATTGGAGAAACACTTGCCCGGATAAAGAACCAGGACACAATACCTATCCTGATCGATTGTTCAGACCGAGAGCGGGAGTTAGGAGGTATTTCTCCTTCTAGCTATCCGGCTCTTGATCCCCTGCTGCATTTCGGTGACGATGCAATACCTTTCTTGATGAAAAAATATGAAGACGCGGATTCGGCTAAGAAGTGTCGGATTGGATCGATTTTATCAATGATGAAAAGTTCCAAAGCTTCTCAGAATTTGAAAGAGCTGCTGAGCTCGGAAAAAAATCCTAATGTACGCAAGTGCCTCGTTGCATCCTTACAGGATTATTCGAGCTAGCCAAACAGCTTTATGAAATCTGTTGTCACGTCTGCGATTAAGGGACTATTCAGTGCCGCTCGTCTGAAAAAGTTTTCCCGCGCTAGACGTCTCGGCGGAATCCGCAAGATCTAGCGACACACTCCGGAAAAGATATCCAGAAATAACCCATCATGCTAAAATCGCACCAATGCGCGAAAAAGTGAGGACGAATATACAGGAGGCAAAATGATACCTTGTTTGGCGAAATTACTGTTTTGGATTCTTGTATTTGTCTGCGTTGTGCATGGACAAAAAACTATAACATCAGGCAAAGCTGAGCAAAATTTGAATCAGCAAGTTACCAGAGACGAAAATGATGAGTTTCGTTACGTAATCATAGCAGATGCGACAGAGATCCAGCGATCTGTAAACGACAACAAGTACTACCGGAATCTAATCGTGTTGATTGACGAATCGGGCTTTAATGAATCAAACCTCAAAACCCTCTTCAATCTCTTGTCTAAACGGTTTAATGATAGGCCCGGTTTGTATGTCAATGTAATCACATCACTAGAGGCGATCCCAACGCCAGAGGAGTTCGATAAAATGGATCTATTTGGTTTGCGACCGAATTATCGCGAATTTAAGAATGCATTCTTTTCCCGAGCTCCTCGGGGTAATGTCATTCGCTACGAGGTTCCGGGAAAGTTACCGGTGAGAGAATTATTCCTCGTTGACGATTCAAAATGATTTCCCAAGTTCAAATGATTTGGAGACTCTCGCAACGAAACTATTTAAAAACTAATCGGGCTCAGATCAGCGATATTAGAATTCTTCCGAGTGCGGTGCTCGACGGTAGGCGGCGACCGTGGGCAAGCCCGATGGAATGGTCTCTCCGATCGGAAAAGTAGAACTTTTCCGCAAACAGAGCGGCAAAGCCGCATTCTCTATTGCGACTCTGCGACAAAGTCCAATTCGGAGATTACGTCAACAACGGAGATCGTCAGGGCCGGGGTTTCCGGCCCGTTGAGGAGTTTTCGAAGCGAATTAGCGTTTGGTGATGTAGTTCAGGGCCATTGAGGCGATGTCGTCCATTGCGGAGCCGTCGCCATCGCGGTCGAGCATTGAGGAAGCCATGTCGATCATCGCATTTCCGGAAGATTGCGGAGCCGCAGCGGCCTGTCCGCCGCCCAAAAGCCCGCCGAGCAATCCGCCCAAACCATCTGCACCGACGTTTTGCTGCTGTTTTTGCTGGCCGAGATAGTTCATCACGATCGGGGCGAGCATCAGCAGTATTTGTGCGACCTGGCCGGTGTTCAAACCGCTGTTTTGGCTGACCTGTTCAACGACCGGAGCCTGATTTGTTCCCAAAATGTGCCCCAAAATGCCGCCGGCATCAAGCGGTTTCGGCGTCGGCTCAGGTGATTGAAGCTGGCCGAAGATAAGCGAACCCAATCCGCCGAGATTTCCCAGCAAACTGCCGTCGTGATCACGGGCGAGCGCATTATCAAGGCTCTGAGCACCTTGCGGGGTCGCGGCGTTGTTCGCCAAACCGCCGATGATCGCCGGTAAAGCCATTTGGATCGCCGAATTTACTAGCGAACTGTCCGCACCAACGGTCTGACTGATCTCGTTAACGGCCGTTTCGCCCTGCGATTGGCCCAATAGGTCTTGAAGTGAAAGCATAATGATCCTCCGTGATTTGGAAATGATTAGAAACGTGTAGGAAGATAGTAGCAGACTTCGCTGATTCACGGAAAAGTTTTTCTACATACGTGCCCGATTTGAAACAAGCTGCCAGATACTGTTTGATCTTGCTCGCCGTCGCGTCCGGACTCACGTTCGGCTGCGGCGAAAGTGAGCCGCCGTATCAATTTACAGGTGTTTCTAATTATTTTCGGCTGGATGACAAACTGTCAGAACCATTCGGAATCGCAGTTCGCGACGGACGTGTTTATTATTCGGACGGCCACACGGGCGAGATCATTGTTTTCCAGCCGGGCGACGGTGTGACCGACAGGATTAAAGGCTTTGACACGCCTTCGGGCATCGTCGTGGACAAGGACGGCGATATTTTTGTTGCCGATACCGGCTCAAATACGATCAGGTCGATCGGGCCGAAGAGAGATATTGATGTCGAAGCCGGTGTTCCGGGGCAACGCGGATTTGCAGATGGTGATGCGCGTTCGGCATTGTTCAACGGCCCGACCGGGTTGGCTATCGATGATGACGGAAGACTATTTGTCGCGGATACTTATAACGACCGCATCCGAGTGGTAGAAAAAGGAACGGTGCGGACGCTCGCCGGTGGTACGAAGGGATTTGCCGACGGCAGCGGTTCGGACGCGATGTTTGACACGCCGCTCGGCATTGCTGTTTGGCAGGGCGATAAGCTGCTCGTTGCCGATTCGGGCAACCGGCGAATTCGCGTCGTCGAAGCGGACGGAACTGTTTGGACGCTTGCGGGCAACGGCGGCGGGGAACTTCGCGACGGCTTTCCTGGTAATGCGTCGCTCGCTTCGCCCACAGCCGTGATGGCCGATGAACGCGGTGTGATCTTTATCGCGGACGGCAACGCGATCAGAGCCATCGGGCTTCGCACGATACCGTTTCTCGAAACCATCGCCGGTGGACGTCGCGGTTCGGCGGACGGCACGCCTCATCTTGCACGATTCAATCGGCCGTCAGGTCTCGCCTTTCTCGAAACAACGCTTTTGATCGCGGACAGCGATAACGGAGAGCTCCGTTCACTGCACGGTGTGAAGTCGGGAACGGAAACCTCACGAATAATTAAACCCGAGATTGAGCCTATGACCGCCGAAGAGTTTCGCAATCAAGCAGAAGGCCGTTGGCCATACGATCCGCCGGACAAAGTTCGCGAGATCGCCGGTACGCTCGGCGAGATCCGCGGAGAAATAAAGGATCAGGACTCGCAGGCGTGGTTTCACAATGGCCTCGATATTCCCGGAGCCTTCGGCGAAACCGCAACTTTCATCCGCGACGAGAAAGTTTTGGACCCGAATGCAGTTTCAAATTTCGGAACTCTCCGCGAACTGCTGCGAATGCCGACGATCGGATATGTGCATATAAATCTCGGCCGCGATATTGCGAATGTGACTTACCAAGATCCGCGTTTTCAGTTCTTTACGAACAGCGAAGGGAAGTTGGCTGGAGTTCGCGTTGCACGCGGCGAAAGATTCAAAGCTGGCGAAAAGGTCGGGACGCTGAATGCAATGAACCACGTTCATCTGATTGCCGGCCGGCCCGGAGCGGAGCTGAATGCTTTGGACGCTCTGATCTTGCCCGGCGTGTCGGACAGCATCGCGCCGGTTATCGAGGACATCGCGTTATACGATCGGAATTGGACGCCGCTCGAAACTAAAAGTGCCGCCGGGCGTATCATCTTGACCGACAGATCGAGGATAATTGTGCGGGCTTACGACCGGAAAGACGGTAATGCAGAGCGACGTCGGCTGGCACCTTACAAGATCGGATATGCGTTCGGAAGGGAAGGAGAGATTCCCGACAAGCCTGAAACGTGGTCAATCTCCTTTGAAAAGATGCCGCCGCACGATGCCGTGGATTATACTTACGGAGTTGGCAGCCATTCAGGTGCAACCGGGGTCACGGTATTCAACTTCATTGCATCAAACGAGGTTGATGGAGAGCAGGTTTCTGAGAGATTCCTTGATGTTTCAGGTTTTGATTCAGGATCGTATATCTTGAGGGCGTTCGCAGCCGATCGATTTGGTAATATCACTTTTAAGGATATTCATATAGAGGTTATTAAATGAAAAAAGTCATTATTTGGGTAATCATCGCAGCTTTTGTTCTTTCGGGCCTGACCGCTGCAGTTTTTTCGAAGCCCTTGGTCGATCCGAATTCACCGGCGATCAGGCTGACACCGGCCGCTCCAAAATTTACTGACGCCGAAAGGCATGCCGAGCTTGCACGGCGGCGTGCAGCGGTCGCCGCGAAGATGGACGACAAAAGCATGCTAATCCTGTTTTCCGCCACGCCGAAGATATATTCGAATTCGGTGGATTATATGTTTCGGCAAGAGAACAACTTCGTATACCTCACCGGACTAAAACAGAAAGCCGCGACTTTCGTGATGACAAAGAACGGGAACACCGTTAATGAATATCTTTTTCTGCCGGTTCGCAACCCTCTGACCGAGACTTGGGACGGGAAGATGTATTCGACCGAACACGCCTCGCAGATATCAGGGTTGAATACGATCATTCCGCTACCGGAAAGAACGCAGTTTCGGGCGGCGATGAAGGAAGGCAGGGAATTCGTTAGCACGAATGTTGAATCGGCACGCATTGCCGCTCCTGAAAAGGTCTATATGCTGCTTCCGAATGGTCCGAATGATACAAATGGCAGCCGCGAGTTTTCGTTGGAAACGCAATTAGTTGAAGCCTATTTTAGTGTTCCGGTCGAAAATGCCCGGCCGATATTCGCTCAGCTTAGGCTTGTGAAATCGCCCTTTGAATTAAAGATACTTCGGCATTCGGTCGATATTTCGACTGAGGCACATATGCGTTCGCAGGCGATGGCACACACAGCAAAGTGGGAATATGAAGTTCAGGCAGAAGTTGAATATACTTTCCGCCGCCGCGGCGCGGATTACTGGGGATACCCATCGATCGTCGGCTGCGGTCCGAACGCCACAACACTTCATTATCAAATACCTGCTGACCCGGTCCGGTTGGGCGACCTTTTATTAATGGATGTTGGCGCGGAATATCAGCATTATACGGCTGACATCACGCGAACTTTTCCTGTAAATGGTAAGTTCACCAAGGAGCAGGCCGAGATCTACCAGATCGTCTATGACGCTCAGGAAGCGGTTGCAAAAATGACGAAACCCGGAATTCGATTTTCGGTGCTAAGGCATGAAGCGGACCGGGTGATTGAAGACGGTTTATTCAAGCTGGGTTTGATAACAGCTAAGGACGGGGAACAATTTCGAACATGGTATATGCACGGCCTAGGTCATTGGGTCGGAATGAATGTCCACGACGTTGGGGATTACGGAACGCCGCTCGCACCGGGAATGGTGTTTACGAACGAGCCAGGAATTTACATCCGCCCAGACACATTGGAGTGGATGGCTTCGAATCCGGAGAACAAAGAATTTATTGAAAAGGTTCGGCCTGTATTCGAGAAATATAAAGGTATAGGCGTTCGGATTGAAGACATGATGCTCGTTACGCCGAACGGCGTTGAATGGATGTCAAAGGATCTTCCGCGGACCGTTGCCGGCGTTGAATCATTTATTGCCAATGTACGCAGGAAAAAATGATCTTGAGTCATCTAGATCGCTCAGATCGGAAATTGAACTATGAACCGCCGAAGATGTTATTAATCCGGCGGTTTTATCTTATTGAGACTGTCCAGTCCCGTTCTAGAAATGAGACAATTGCAATCACTTCACCTAGTAAAATTGCGATGTACTTGCACCTTCAACATTTAACTTAAATAACCTCGCGCTTAACTTGACAAAGGTAGGGTCGATGTAGAGAATACATATTTGCCTCTGGAGAATATTTCTCGACACGAAAAGAGAGAGTTGAAAATAATCTCGATATGGCTTGACAACGAAATTCACTTCTGTATAATCAGGAGTTTCGCCCCACGGAGGGACGAAGGTCGGAAACGGCGAAAAGTTGATGTTTGAAAACTAGATATGTAGGTCCATGTGTTAATTCGTGAACAACGAATAAAAGTTTAGAAAGCTTCGGTTTTCTAAACACGTCAGATGAATTTCTGACGATAAATAATGAGACAGAAATCAACGAGAGTTTGATCCTGGCTCAGAATCAACGCTGGCGGCGTGCCTCAGACATGCAAGTCGAACGATTAAAGCTCCCTTCGGGGAGTGCATAAAGTGGCGCACGGGTGAGTAACACGTAAGTAATCTACCCTCGAGTGGGGAATAACATCGGGAAACCGATGCTAAT
>CAZXTS010000157.1:0-7016 GCA_964643745.1 uncultured Chloracidobacterium sp. | reverse complement strand
GACAAGCTTCGTTCAGCCGGCATTTTCGTTATCTTCTATTTTGCCGTTTTCAATCTGCGCACGATCCGTTCGGTGATCGCGGTCGGGGCGATACTGATAGTTTCGTGCATGGTCAACGTCGTCTGGGTTCCGGTCGAGCGGCTGATCGGCCGCGGAGTCGAGATCCATCAGATCGAACCGAACGGGCCGCTTGCACGTGCCCATCTTTCAAACGGCGACACGCTTCTAACTGCCAGTAAGGTTCAAATAAAAACGCCTGAAGACCTTCTGGCGATCGTCGAAAAGGACGGAACCGCCGATGTTAGGTTTTACCGTCCCGACTTTGAAATGACGGTAAGGGTCAGTACCGCCGACCTGCTTCCGGGCGACACTGCTCAGGAGCGTTTGGGCATCGGCACCTGGAAGAAAAGCCGCAATTGGCGTTCGGCCGGATTTTATGGGCATTACGCCACTTATGCCGAGGTGCTGCAGCTTATCGGCTCGCTCTTGCTGGGCCTGTTGGTTGCAGGGTTTCTAATATGCCGAAAAGACCCCGGCGATGATGGGGCCAAAGGCGTCTCTTTGAAATTGCTTCTCGCAATGGCAACTTCTTTTGGCTTGATCGCCTTTGCACTTCTTTTGACGGTCACGCGCGCGCCGCAACTCGGGCTTTTCGTCTCGGGTGCCGTCATAACACTGTTCGGGCTTGGCCGAAAATGGCTGCTCGCCGCGGCGCTGATTATGGTGCCGGTCGCAGTTGGCGGGTTGATATTTCTTCAGCAATCGCGTCACGTTGGCTTTCTAGACAGTGCGGATGAATCAACACGATATCGAACCGTGATGGTGAAGGATGGAATTCGGATATGGACGGAAAGCCCGCGGAATTTTATCTTTGGCGTGGGTATGGATTCGATAAGGACGCATTGGCAGGAATGGGGAATGTTCGAAGGCGGCAAGCTGCCGATAAGCCATCTTCATTCAACGCCGCTTCAACTTGTTGTCGAACGCGGCCTGCCTGCATTGATCATCTGGCTGATATTATTGTTCGCCTATTCGCGAAGCCTTCTCGAAGGCATTAGAAAAATACCTGATCTTCGTTGGCAGGAAAGGGGCATCTTGCTCGGTGCGGTTGGCGGACTTGCCGGTTTTCTCGTCAGCAGCATCGTCCATTTCAATTTTGGCGATCAGGAAGTCGTAATGGTCTTTTATTTGATGATGGCTCTCTCGATGGTCATTTGCCGGCAGAAGTACGCTGACGAATGAGGAGATTCGATTTTACAAACTTTTAACATCCGCTTTCCGTATAGTTTGTTCAGATAACCCTAAACTCGACTTACTAAGCTTATGAAAAAACTACGTTCTCTCGGTGCATTTCTAAACTTCCTTCTGGTCATTTCGATCTTTGCTGGCGCTATGCCGACGCAGGGCCTTGCACAGGCTCCGGCGGCAGTTGTTGGCACCACATATTCCGAACAGCTTACGGCGATCGAGAGCAAAGTAGAGGCACGCCGCAAAGAGCTGGGAATTCCGGGAATGTCGCTGGCGATCGTAAAAGACGACAAAGTTATCTATTCAAAAGGGCTTGGTTTCAAGGATTTTGAGAACAAGGTCCCGGCAACCGCCGACACCCAGTTCGCGATCGGTTCTTCGACAAAGGCATTCACCGGGCTCAGCGTTTTGATGTCCGTGGACGAAGGGAAGTTTTCGTTGGATGATTCGCCGAAAAAGATACTGCCATATTTCAAAATGGCGGACCCGGAAACGGATAAGAACATGACGATCCGCGACCTGCTGACACATTCATCGGGGCTGAATCGTACCGACATCGCGATGATAACAGGCAAGTTAGATCGCCCACAGCTGATCCGCGTTGCGGGAGAGGCCAAACCCATCGGAAAGCTTCGCGAACGATTTGGTTATCAGAATCTAATGTATGCGACCGCAGGCGAGGTTGTAGCGGTTGCACAGGGCAAACCGTGGGAAAAATTCGTGCCGGAACGGATCTTAAAGCCGCTCGGAATGACGAACAGCAATATGTCCATCACTGAGATGGAGAAGGCGAAAGATCGATCGTTTGGCTATAACTACAATTTCGATACAAAAGAGACCGAAAAATTGCCTTATCGAAATATCGATCAAGTCGGCCCGGCCGGTTCGATAAATTCATCGTCGAATGATATGGCGAAATGGCTGCGGTTCGTGCTGAACGGCGGAGTTTACGAAGGCAAGCGGTTGGTCTCCGAAGCGAGCTTTAATGAATGGCTGAAGCCTCAGATGAAGGTCGATCCGGCCGGAAGCGTGAATTATTCTTTGGGTTGGTTCGTTCAAAAATGGAATGACCTGACGGTCGTTCAGCATGGCGGAAACATCGACGGCTTCAATGCGATGGTCGCAATGATTCCGGAAAAGAAACTCGGGTTTGTGATGCTGACGAACGTAACCGGTTCATCGCTAGGCAATGAACTCATGCCGATCGTTTGGGAAGCGTTCCTAGGGAAACCAGGCACGGCTGAAACCCCGAAAGGCGACGATGTTCCGCCACAAGACGAAGCCGGCAAATATAAGTTTGAAGCGGCTGGTTTTGATGTTGACGTCGAATGGAAGGATGGAAAGCTATTGGCAAATGTTCCGGGCCAGCCGACATACACGCTTGAGAAGGTAACCGGCAGAAAATACAAACTTGGCGGAGCTCCGGATGGATTCTTTGTCACGTTCAAGAACAATGAGCTTTTGCTTGAACAACCGCAGGGTAATTTCACTCTGCCAAAGATCAAGGACGAAGCCCCATCCGGTCCGCGTTCCGCACCGGAGGCCAAAGAGCTGATCGGCAAATGGGCTGCTGAGGGCAGCGGACGAACGCTCGAGATAAAAGAAACCGACGGGAACGTGACCTTAAACATCGAGGGCCAGCCGCCATACACTCTGACCGCACGCGAAAAAGATGCGTTCAATATGAGCCCGCTGCCTGATAGTTTTTGGCTGAAGGTGAAACGGGGCGACGACGGCAAGATCATCGGATTCAGCTCGCATCAGCCGCAGGGAGTTGTAGAATTCAAACGTCCCGAGCCATCGAAGATCGCTATGACCGCCGATGAACTTGTTGAGAAAGCGATAGCGACAGTCGGAGGACGCGAGGCTTTAGGCAAGATCAACAGCCGGATGACAGTTGCCGATGTCGTTTTGGAACAGCAAGGCGTAAAGGGCGTTGCGACCTCCTGGTCAAAGGCCCCGAATTTGACCGCGACCGAGACAAAGGTAACCGCTCTTGGTATCGAGATCGCGACGATCTGGGAATATTTTGACGGGGTGAATGGCGAACAAGCCACCAGTTTCTCACCTGTTTCAAAATATACCGGAAAGCGTCTGGACGACGTTCGCTTAGCGGCCGACCTTTCGACAATGCTTGACTGGAAGTCGAAGTTCAAAACGGTCGAGATCGCCCGGATCGCCAAATGCGGTGATGAGGAATGTTACGTTGTTGAGTTCGAACCGAATGCGGGAACGAATTTCACTGATTATTATTCCACCAAGACGTTTCTGCTAATGCGGCGCGAGGGCTCTATACCTTCAAGCACAAGCTCGCAGCAAGTGCCGTTTACGGTCAGGTTCGAAGATTACCGTGAGGTCGACGGCGTAAAGATCGCCTTCAAAAGCGTCAACAACACGACCGGAAACGGCGATGTCGTATCTACGATCCGGAGCGTAAAGCACAACGTCCCGATCGATGACAAAATGTTTGCACCGCGAAAACTTCAATAGAAAGAGGATAGTATCAACGAAAAGATCGGAAGCAGACACCAACTCTGCTTCCGATCTTTTGATTGAAAGTGACTGCTGTTTAAGGCAAGGCGACGATCTCTAACCCCGAGATGTTGTCATCAACATTAATCAAGACCGGGCTGAATTCGAACTCCCTGCTTTGTACATGCAAGACGTAGGTTCCACCGACCGGCACTTGTGAAAAAGTGAAATTACCGAACGTGCTAACAAAGGTTGAGAAGCTATTCCCGACCGAATCGGTCATTAGTATCAGAGCATTAGAGATCGGTCTGCCTGAGCTATCCCGAACTTGTCCGGAGACCGAAACACCGCCCGGAGCAACTGAGCTTCCGGCTTCAACCGCGCCAATGTCACTTCCGTCACCCGCCGGCGAATTCGGGACTGATGGCACATCGAACGGACGCTCAAACCCACGCTGGTCGATCGAAGAACCAGATGTCGAAACGCGTCCAAAATGTGCGTGCAATCGCTGACGTCTCGATGAATTCGTCAACGCCGTATCTGACGACCGCGATGCTTGTCCAGTTGACCGCGACCTGCGCGACCTGGGACGCCGCGATGACCGCGACGATGCCGCCGTACCCCTCGCTGCCCAAGGAACGCGTGATCAGCCAAACGGCCGCAAACGAAAAAATAGAGATCCCCGCCTGATAGACGATCAGCGCCGTATAATTGCCCGCCGCATTGCGAATATCCCAACCCGACGAACGTCGGTCATCCTGGGAATCGGCCGCGTCGTCCGGCTGCTGAGGGTCTTGTGGCACGTGGCAAGTGTATTGATGCGGTAAGCGGCGTGTCAAACAGCCGACAGGGCAGACGGCGGCGGTTCGACTATTTCTTCTTGTTGATCCGGCATTTATCGCTGCAGTAGCGGACCTCGTGCCAGACGCGCTCCCATTTTTTCCGCCACTTGAATGGCCGCGAGCAGACGACTCAGATCTTTTCCGGCAGATCGCCTTTTTTGACGTCTTTCATATTGCGGCCATCGGGTTCGCCCCGCTAGATCCAGCCGACGCGCGAACGCCACCGGTCGGCCTGTTCGTTTCGCTCTTTTATGTTGGCCGGAGGCTTATTGCCTTCCCTGATGACCTGTTCTCGGATGATCTTGGTTTGTTCCTCGATCGAGTTCAGGCCGATCGCCTGGCGTCGCTCATTGACCGCCTTAACATCGTCCAACGATGCCGGGCCCATCTCACCGTTCTCGTTCCAATCGAAATGCGTCCCATAAAGCTGCGGCCGCCCTTCGTAAACGGCGATCCGGTCGGTCAAATAGGCGAGATGTTTCGCATCGGCTCGGCCTTCGCTGACCGCGGTTTCGAGCAGTCGGGCGCATTTCCTCATAAATCCCGGGCGGCTAATGGAATGCTGTATCACCAGCCAAGCGGCTTCGCTCGCCTCTCGCCCGACCTTCTCGGCCGTCGGATAGCCGATACTCTCGACGATGCGGTCCAAAGCGTCAGCGTTACGGTTGTGCATCGCCTCCATTTCTTGGTTATAGCCGTCGAAAAGCTCACCGGTCCGGACGAGCTTTCCCCTCAATTCGAGATCCGCGTCCCGCATTTCGATGATGTTCTGTGCGATACTTTGGTCGATGTGAGATGCCATAATGACAAATTCTTTGGGCTATTTTAGGTTTGCGTGCGTCTTAAAGACAATGATATCTCAGCCATCGGGAATATGAGTGCCGGAGTGTTCAGATTATTTTTAATATTGTCGGGCATCTTTCTTCTCGGCTCGTCAGTTAGTGCGCAGCAGGTGAAGCGGATCACGTACAACGGCGTCAGCGTTGATATCGTGATCGATAAGCCCGTGAATACATTCGTTGATGTTGTGATCGCATATGCCGGAACTGTCACGTCTGACGCCAACATCCTCGACGCGGCAAGAAATGTCGTGCAGCGAACAAAAGAGATCACGGCCCGCACGGATATGATGTTCATCGGCGTCGCCTATCCGCAAGAGAACCGCCTGTTGGGCGACGGTATCGTTGAGGCAGAGGCGGCGTTGCTCTGGGTCAAAGCTTTTAGCAGCAAGGCACTGAAAAGAAAGGTCAGGAAAATATTCCTGGTCGGCCATTCACAAGGCGGTTATATGGTCACGCGATTGAACACGATGCACGCAACCGACGGCGTCATCGCAAACGCTCCGGGGCCGCTCAATCTCGTTTACCGCTGCGGCCTCGAAGAATCCGGCCAGATACCGCAAAGCGCCGTCTGCAACCTGCTCCGCCAGACCTACGGGACCACGGCCGCGAACCCGAACGCGTATATGGCACGCTCATTACTGAATTTTACGAACGGCCATCGCTCCGACATCCTGTTCGTGCAAGGGTTAGCTGATTCGCCGATACAGATGTTCTCTTGGCCCACATTCAAACAGCAGATGACCGATTGCACCACGTGCCAAAGCCGTCAGTTCGTCGAGATCGCGGGCGGCGGCCACACGTCAATGTTCGATAGCCCTATCGGCAGAGAAGCCTACAACGACTTTTTAGATCGGTGACCGGCCGCCACTCAGATCCAACGCCTGACGCGTGAGAAATAGTCGGCGTATTCGTCAGGGAACTCGCGCCTGATCCGCGGCTCTTCGTGAAATTTGATAAATCGGCTGAACTCTACGAACATTACGACCGCATTGGCCGCCGTCGATATCCAGAATAGCGTTTCGCCCGGCAACGCTCAACGCGAATCACCACCGTCTCACTTCCGCCAGCGGATGCTCTTAGAATCGTTTCACGTATCGATCCGCCAGCTCACGCTCTTTGTTGCCGGCATTGATGATATGACGAGTTCCGATCGAATAGACGCTCGGGTTCGCAGTCGCACGATCCATCAGCGATCGCGAAACGCGCAGATACAGCTCGTTGTCATGACTATCAAATTGCGAAATATTGAATGTCACATCCACGTCGCCGGGCTGCACAATGATGCTGTCTTTCCCGACGACGAGCAGTCTGCCGACGTGCTGATATTTATCACGTTTCAGTGGCGAGATGTAGTTCGGAATGGTCGGCACCGGGTCGTTATTGATCATGAATCGAAGATTATTCGGCACGCGGCTTTCGAAAAATGTACGGAATGTTTCGTCACCGACACGCGGCGAGCCGGACACGATATGCGTGATCGACGAGAACGCCCCGGGCCGGTTCAATGCGACGTCGGCGGCGAACAGCGTCGCCAACGCACCGCCCAGGCTGTGGCCAAAAGCAAACAGACGTTTGCCCTTTTGAGATTCCAGTGCACGTAATATCGCGGGGC
>CAZXTS010000156.1:5126-7062 GCA_964643745.1 uncultured Chloracidobacterium sp. | reverse complement strand
TAATGCCCGATTCATCAAGATCGCGAAGCATATTTTCGCCGATGTTCGGAATATCGCGAGTGATCTCTTCCGGTCCGAGCTTTGTATCGCGGGCTTCGATCTCAAGTTCCTCGATATGGATCGAGGTATAGAAATCGTCTTTGACCAATCGCTCTGAGACGAGGATGGCGTCCTCAAAGTTATAACCACGCCAAGGCATGAACGCGACCAAGATGTTTCGGCCAAGTGCGAGTTCGCCTCGGTCGGTACACGGCCCGTCCGCGATCACCTGCCCCTTCTTTACACTTTCGCCAACCTGAACGATCGGCCGCTGGTTGATGCAGGTGTTCTGGTTCGAACGCTTGAACTTGACCAGCGAATAAATGTCCGCCGTCACCTCGCGCGAAATAGTGCCGTCAACATTGTGGTCGGCCTTGACGATGATGCGTTCGGAATCGACATAATCGACCACACCGTTTCGTTTTGCGATGACCACCGCACCCGAGTCGCGAGCCGCGATCTTTTCCATTCCGGTGCCGACATACGGCGATTCGGCACGAAGAAGCGGCACGGATTGACGCTGCATGTTCGAACCCATCAACGCACGGTTAGCGTCGTCGTTCTCAAGGAACGGAATCAGCGAGGCCGCGACGGAAACAAGCTGTTTTGGCGAAACGTCCATGTATTGGATGTCCGCACGATCAGCGGTAATGAATTCGCCCTTCTGTCGAGCGGCATTACGTTCTTTGACGATATTGCCTTTCTCGTCAAGCTCGATGTTCGCCTGTCCGATGATCCATTTATCTTCTTCCCAAGCGGTCAAGTAGAACGGGAAAGGCTCGAATTCGGCTTCCTTGCCGCCTTCCTTCGCAACCTTCTTGTTGGCCTTTTGGACCTCTTCCAGCGGCGCGTGCTCGTGCGGCTTGAACTTTGTGTCGCCGCCGTTCGAAACAAGAACAAATTCGATCACACGACCTTCTTCGACCTTTCGATACGGTGATTCGATAAATCCGTATTCATTGATCCGCGCAAAGCACGAAAGCGACGAGATAAGGCCGATGTTCGGGCCTTCAGGTGTCTCGATAGGACAAATGCGGCCATAGTGCGTCGGGTGAACGTCGCGGACCTCAAATCCGGCACGCTCACGCGAAAGACCGCCTGGCCCAAGTGCCGACAAACGCCGCTTGTGCGTAATTTCCGAAAGCGGATTTGTCTGGTCCATGAACTGTGAAAGCTGTGATGAACCAAAGAATTCGCGAACGGCGGCCGTCACCGGCTTGGCGTTTACGAGGTCACGCGGCATCGTGGTGAACATGTCCTGTTGAATGGACATCTTCTCCTTGATCGCTCGCTCCATTCGCTCAAGGCCAATGCGGAACTGATTCTCAAGCAATTCACCTACCGCGCGAACGCGGCGGTTCCCAAGGTGGTCAATGTCGTCCTGGGTGAAATGCTCGCTGTCCTTCTTCATTCGAAGCAGATAGTTGACCACTTCGATGAAATCCTTAGCTTCCAGCAGCGGATCATTGATCTTGTCCTTCGCCGGACGTCCCATCTTGATGTTGAATTTGAGACGGCCAACACGCGAAAGATCGAACCGGCGTGCATCAAAGAACATTCCTTCAAGAAGGTGATATGCGGTCGGAACGGTCGGCGGATCGCCCGGACGCATCTTCCTATAGATCTCAAGAAGTGCATCGACCGGTTTGTTGATCGAATCCTTCTTCAGAGTATTTGAGATGATCTCGCCGATAATGTCGTTTTTCGGGAAGAATATCGAGAAGCTCTCGATACCTTCTTCGATTATCTGCTGAAGCTTTCCGGCGACGATCTCCGTGTTCGCTTCGATGATCACTTCGCCCGTTTCAAGATTGATAATGTCGTCCAAAGCGAACGCGCCCTCAAGATCGCTGGGCGAAACCTGAACCCGCTCGCGGCCCATACGGCGAAGTTCGCC
>CAZXTS010000156.1:0-5026 GCA_964643745.1 uncultured Chloracidobacterium sp. | reverse complement strand
ACGCTGTAGGACATTCCGCGTTCCTGGCACTCCTGCTGATCGTGCTTGTGCTTTAGGCCAACAGGCTCACCGCAGTTATTGCATAGATTCGGGCGAACAGCATTGAACGTTCCGCAACTGTTGCACAGAACTTCCGCCGGATTGAACGGATCGACCTTCACCTTGGAACCGCATTTCTTACAGTTCGCACGCAGATGTTCGAGTCCCTCAAGGTTTCCGCATTTACACTGCCAGTTGCCGATCTGATATTCGACGTATTCAAGCGTTGCCGTTTCGCGAAAATCCGAAACCGGAAATGTTGATTGGAATACAGAATGAAGCCCGATGCTGTCGCGTTCCTCGGGGATAAGGTCCATTTGCAGGAACCGGTTGTACGATTCTCGCTGAACCTCAATAAGATTCGGGATCTGTGCTGATGTATAGATCTTCGAAAAATCCACGCGCTCCGGGGCCTTGCTGGTGCGTTTTCCCAGGCCTACCGAATTGTTTTGAAGTGGGTTGTTGATCATATGTTTGAATAAGTCGCGAATTTAGGTATTGATTTATCCCGTCAAAATCTGATAGGATTTCCGCATCATAACGGTTCCGGAGACAATTTTTTGCTCCGCAGACGGCAATGGCGGTCAAGGGTAAACTCCACCCAGACCGCTTCAAGCAGTTCGTGCTACTTAATAATTTGTTTGAGAGTGTCTAACCCGGACACTAACTCTCCACCCGATATAACGAGCCGATTAACCACCCAACCGGTTGTAAATAAACAACTTAGGTCAGATCAAGGCGGGCGAGGCGAATACCCGCAGCTGTTTCGTGCTCAAAAAACCTGCCCTTTAGAATAACAAGTCTTTCAATGTCTTTCAACCCGCAGCGAAACATCTTTCGCCGCGGGCTGAAATCACAATCAAATGACTACTTGACCTCGACGCTCGCGCCAGCTTCCGTAAGCTTGGTTTTGATCTCTTCGGCTTCGTCCTTCGAAACGCCCTCTTTGAGCGGCTTCGGAGCGCCGTCAACGAGTTCTTTCGCTTCTTTAAGGCCCAAGCCTGAAACGATCTCGCGAACCGCCTTAATGACCGCGATCTTGTTGCCGCCGGCAGCTGTAAGAATGACGTCAAATGAGTCTTTCTCCTCAGCAGCAGGTGCAGCGTCGCCGCCGGGTGCCGCCATCATCATTGGTGCAGCCGCTGCTGCAGCTGAAACGCCAAAAACTTCTTCAAGTTCCTTTACCAATTCCGACGCTTCGAGAAGCGTCATTCCTTTTAAATATTCGACTACGTCGTCTTTTGTGATTGCCATGACTTTTTTCTATCTCCTAATAGGGTTCTTTGTTAATGACGAAGGATGAATGCAGAATATTTCCCGCACGACATCTTTCATCCGTTCTTAGTCAGCGAATATAAATGCTTCGTCGAATTCTTCATTCGACACTCACCATCCACAATTCGCTTCTGTCAGCCGATAGAACCCACGGGACAAAGGGAACGGGTTGCATCTCCATTTCCGCTTCGTCCGAGCAGCACAGATGACCTGACAATCATCCGGCTCGTTTTCCTTGAGTACGGCTTGTGCGGGCAATGCCCACAATTTCAAATTTGAGATCTCAGATCCAGGAACCTGTGATCTCAAAACACTTATTCAGCTTTCTCTTCGCCTTCGGCGGAGGGGGCTTCTTCTTCAGGTGCGGACTCCGCCTCGGCGGCCTGTTCAGCCTCCGGCGATGTTGCATCCTGTTCGTCTTCCTTTGTTTCCTGTGCTTCTTCCGCGGCTTCAGTCGGAGCTTCCGGCTGGTCGCCGCCGTTCCCGTCCGCAGCGGCTTCCACAGGTTCGCTCGCCGGTGCGGCTTCTTCTCCCGCTGGCTCAGCTACGGCCTCTTCAGCCTTAACTTCAACCGCAGCACCTGTAGCACGCCCTTCCTGTTCGCCGATCTGCTTGATCACGACCGCCAGGTCACGAGGAACAGCATTGATAACCGTAACGATTCGCTGTGCCTGTGCGTTGATCACATAAAGGATCTTCGAAATAAGCTCTTCTTTCGAAGGAAGGCTCGCGATCTCAGTAACCTGCACGAGGTCAACAAGCTTTCCGTCAACAACACCGCTTTTAAAGGTATAGCGGTCGGCATTGTCCTTCAGAAATTTCGAAACAGCTTTCGAAAGCACGACCGGATCGTTATCCGTCCAAGCGATAGCGGTCACGCCCTTAAATGCTTCAGTTGCCTGTTCGTAGTCAGTGCCCTTGACCGCCAAACGGGCCAATGTGTTCTTAACGACCTGATATTGCGCTCCGGCGGCACGAAGCTGCCCGCGAAACTCCTGATCCTTCGCAACGGTCAGATTGCTGAAGCTCACGACCATTGCCGATTTCGCTGTCTTCAACGACTCAGTGAGGGCTGCCAGATCCTTTGCTTTTGTTTCTCTTGATTTCATCTTTCTACTTGCACCTCACTCTATTAAGCGTACGTAAGCTCATCGAGCAGAACGCCCGGGCTCATAGTTGCCGCCAAATTGATCTTCTTTAGATAACGTCCTTTCGCGGTGGTCGGCTTTGCCTTCATCACTGCATTGATCAGAACACGCGTGTTCTCCATCAGCTTTTCGTTATCGAACGACACCTTACCGACCGGCGAGTGGATCACTCCGGTCTTATCAACGCGATATTCGACCTTACCGGCCTTGGTCTCTTCGATAGCGGTTTTCACATCCATCGTGACCGTTCCAGTCTTCGGGTTGGGCATAAGCCCGCGTGGCCCGAGAACCTTACCAAGCTGGCCGACCTTGCCCATCATATCGGGTGTCGCTATCAGCGAATCAAAATCCAGCCAACCGCCTTTGATCTTTTCGACGATGTCATCACCGCCTGCAAGATCGGCCCCGGCCGCTTCCGCTTCTTTGATCTTGTCGCCCTGAGCGATAACGACCACGCGCTTCGCCGCACCGCCAAGTCCGTGCGGCAATACGATAGTGCCCCGGACAAGCTGATCCGCCTTTCGCGGGTCAACACCGAGCCACATCGTCAGTTCTACTGTTTCGTCAAATTTTGCGAATGCGATCTCTTTGAGTTTAGCGACCGCTTCGTCAAGGGTGTGTTTCTTGCCAGCCTCGATCTTTTCGACGGCAGCAAGGTATTTCTTGCCTCTTTTCATTTTACCTCCAGGTATTAACGAACGACTTCGTCGTTCTCCCTAATTGAGAGCGTAGAATTTCGAACGCTGAATCAAATTACTCCCAGATTCACCATTCATCCTTCATCATTCATCATTCAACCGTCAGGCCCATCGATTTCGCTGTGCCTTCGATCGTTCTCATCGCGGACTCAATATTTGTGGTGTTGAGGTCCTGCATTTTCTTTTCGGCGATCTCGCGGATCTTGTCGCGCGAGATGGTCCCGACCTTTTCCTTATTCGGCTTACCCGAACCCTTTGGAATGCCTGCCGCCTTTCGGAGCAGGTCGCCTGCCGGCGGCGTTTTCGTTTCAAAAGTGAAAGAGCGGTCCGCATACACGGTGATCACGACCGGGATCTTCATATCCGGGTCGTCGTTCTGCGTTTTTGCGTTGAACGCCTTGCAGAACTCCATTATGTTGACGCCGTGCTGACCCAATGCAGGGCCGATCGGCGGAGCCGGATTAGCCTTTCCCGCCGGTATCTGTAACTTGATGTAACCTTCTATCTTCTTTGCCATTGTCTTTTTCGATTAACGATTCTGAATTTCTTACCACCGAGATCACTGAGAAAGATGAGTTTGAAAATTAGTAAGGTCCTTTCTCAATATCTCTATGTCCTCTGTGGCTAGTTCTTCAAAAATGTCCTCATTTTATTCTTCTTCTGCAAAAGTAACCTTTTCGACCTCAAGGAACGCCAATTCATATGGCGTTGACCGGCCAAAAATGGTTATCGAAACCTTTAGCGTATTCTTGTCCTCGTTTACCTCTTCTACCTTTCCGGTAAAGCTTGCGAACGGGCCGGACTTGATTCGAACCACTTCGCCGACCTGATAAGTAAACTTCGGTTTCGGCTTTTCGGTCGCAAGTTCAATGTTATGAACGATCTGGTCGACCTCAGCCTGTGAAAGCGGCGTCGGCTGCTTTCCTCCAAGAAAACCTGTTACCTTGGGTGTCGATTTGATCGCGTGAAACACATTGTCCGGGATCTTGCCCTTATCGTCACATTCGACCTCGACCAGCACATAACCCGGATAGAACATGCGCTCGGAGACATGCTCCTTATTCCCGCGCATTTCCACCACCTTTTCCTTTGGCAGCAAAACACCGGTGATCTGCTCCGCGAGTTCCATATCGCGAATGCGAGCCTGAAGGCTTTCTACGACCTTATTTTCGTGGCCCGAATATGTGTGGATGAAATACCACTGCTTCATTTCAAATTCACCTAGACCCCGGCGATCTTGTTGGCGACCCACGTCAGGCCTTCCAATACATAGATCCACGCCTTATCGACCAAAAACAAAAAGATCGCGAAAAAGATAACGTTGATCAAAACGATTATCGTCGTCTTTTTAACTTCATCGGAGGTTGGAAACGATGTCCGATCCAATTCCTCGCGGGTCTTTTGGATAAATTCCCCGACGCTTTCTTTTTTCTTGCCCTTTTCGAGGGTCTCTGTTGCTTCAGCCAATGCTTTAACTCCCGTCAGGTCCGATACGACCTGAAAAAAACTGTCAAATGGCAGGGGTACCAGGACTCGAACCCGGACCTAAGGTTTTGGAGACCTCCATGCTAACCATTGACACCATACCCCTGTGTCTTACTTGTTTTCGCGGTGCAGCGTATGGCAGCGGCAGCGACGGCAAAACTTTTTGAACTCCAGCCGGTTCGGCGTGTTCTTTTTGTTCTTTGTCGTCACGTAGTTGCGCTCTTTACACTCCGTGCACTGCAAAATTATGTTATCTCTCGGCATTTCTTTCCTTTTAGCTATCAGCTATCAGCTTTCAGCGGTCAGCGGAGCCGTTTTGGCTGATCGCTGATCGCTGACAGCTGAATGCTGAATACTCGTTATTCCACAATATCCGAAACG
>CAZXTS010000155.1:0-7105 GCA_964643745.1 uncultured Chloracidobacterium sp. | reverse complement strand
CGGAAGTTATCTCGGCGCGTTCGTTCATACGGATCGCTTCGTGAAATCCTCGACCTTTCGCTTCGTTCATCGACAGAATATTCTCAAGGTAATTGCAGGATTTTATCCCGGCGAGCGGCGACGTCGAGTTGATCAGATGTGGAGAGACCGCAAGCCTTAATTCATTCGCAACCGGTCGCAGTTTGCCGGCTACAATTGAAAGCGCGGTCGTTTTCTCGCCGTGATCCGACCACATCGGGCTTTCCGATTCGTCAGTAAAAGTGATTCGGGCACGACCGTTCGCGATCCCATCCCGCTCGATCGCATCGTTCAGGGAAGCGAGTACATACTTTTCATCATAAGCCGAAATATCAAGTTCGATCCTGGTCGCGCTATCAACCAATCGCGTCCAATGTTTTTCCCAAAGAAATGGTGATCCATCAAATACAGCTACGGTCGTAAAAACACCTTTCCCGTAGAGCAGAGCTGATGAACGGGCCGTCCCGATAAAATGGCCTTCAGTCATGCAGCTTCCTGTTCGGTAGAATTATTGACGGACTTCGGATCGGCGGAGAACTTCCCGACCAGATCGACGAATAATTCACTGCATTCTTCTTGCGGTACGTGACCGCAGTTCTTTAGTATCACTAGCCGCGAATGCAGTATCGCATCGTAAAGTTTATGGCCGTTCGCAACCGGGATAACTTTGTCTTCTTCGCCCCAGATAAGCAGGGTCGGCTGGTTGATCAAATGTGCGTCCTGTTCGATGCGGTTCGCGTGCCAGTTGCGCGAAGTTGCGAGCGCAGCACGGTGGCCTTCGGCATTTGTCAGCGGCTGCTGGACGAATTTTATTCGTTCGTCCGTGATCATCTGGTGGTTCACAGGTGCGAGCGTGCGGTGCATCCGGAAACGCATAAACCGTTTTGAATCGACGAGGAAGGGCGTCAAAGCTTCGCCGATGCCAGGAACCGATGCGAGACGTAATATAGGATGGTTTTTCACATCGTCATTGATCACCGCATCGACCATAACGAGTTTCCCGACGCGGGCCGGATAATCCAAAGCAAGCGTTGCAGCGACCGCACCGCCATAGGAACTGCCGACAACGACAGCCTGACCAATACCGAGCCGGTCCATAAACCGCGAGACCATCCGAGCCTGTGCATCGATGGTGTAATCAAACCCAGCGGGTTTTTCGGAATAGCCGAACCCGACCAGATCAATGGCCAACACTCTAAAACCCGCATCGGCAAGCAGCGGTGCGACAGTTTTCCAGACATATACGGACGCCGTGTATCCGTGGATCAAGAGAATTGGCGGGCCTGCTTCATCGCCAAACTCCTGGTAATGAACCCCGATCCCGTCGATGTTCACGAATTGCGAACGGTTAAAGTGCGGAATGCTGTGGCACACTTCGTTCCAGTCAACACTATTTGGCCGGGTGAGCAATTTGACAGCAACGGCAGCCGCAACTCCGCCGCTGACTGCTAATGCAAGGTTACGGATCTTCATACGCAAATTCTAACTCAAGACAAGTTTGGGACGAATACAATATTCCGCCGGATCGAAATATCCGATGGCGATCAGTTCACCGGCAGGTGATGTCATTTTGATCGGTTCGTCCGTTCGAAAGTCCGCATCGCCGCTTATCCGTGTGGACATACCGCTTCTCGTCTTTTCAATTCTCTCTTCGCGAAGGGTGAAATTCGCAAGATGTTCCACCGCGGTTTCGATCGGCAATAGACGTTCTTCGGGTTGGGGAAGTTCCGCAAGTTCATTGAGCGCAATGCTTTCTGAGATCTCAAATCGGCCGGATCGAGTTCTGCGCAATTCGCTAAGGTGTGCGCCAACGCCGATCTTTCGGCCAATGTCTTCCGCCAAAGTTCGGATGTATGTTCCGGCCGAGCAGGCAACTAGTATTCGATGTTCTGACCTTGGTTCCGCATCGTCGTCGATGAGTTCGAGCTTCGAAATAAAAACAATTACGGCCTTTCGTTCTACAGTTTTTCCTTCTCTTGCGAGCTCGTAAAGCTTTTTACCCTCGATCTTCTTTGCAGAATACATCGGCGGCGTTTGTTCGATCTCACCACGAAATAGATCTAGTAACTGCCTCAAATCGCCTCCGGCAACGGACGTCGGACTTGGGACTTTGGACCTTGGACTTCCTGTCCGGTCGCCCGAATCGGTTTCCCAACCGAACTGAATTACGGCCTCATATTCCTTTTCGTCTTTATCAAGAAACTGTGCAAGCCGCGTTGCTTTGCCCACCAAAACCGTCATTACGCCGGTCGCAAATGGATCGAGCGTGCCGGTATGGCCTATCTTTTTAGTCTTCAATATTCGGCGTAGCCGAGCCACCACGTCGTGCGAAGTAATGCCTTCGGGCTTATCGATGACTAAAATTCCATCCACGGAATTGATTTTATTTCATTGAATGATAATTACTAATTAGCAATTATTAATTAATATTTATTTTGTTATGTGGCGAAGCCGGCCGAGGAAGATCGAAGAAAGTGAGCGAGTCGTGAAAGATGTAGAGCGTTCTCGTGCGCGGACGATGAATCGTGCGGTAAAGCTGTTGGCGGCGAAACCGCGTTCTGTTGGAGAACTACGCGAACGGCTGCTCGAAAGAGCCTGGACGAATTCTGAGATCGTCGATCGTGTGATCGATAAGCTGAAGGAATACGACTATCTCAACGATGCTCAATTTGCCCATGACTTAGCATTGTCGAAACTCAGGCAAAAACCGCAGGGCAAACGAAAATTGCAGCAATCACTTTCGCGGAAAAAGCTCGATCGTGAAACGCTTGATCAGGCCCTTGATACAGTGTTTGAAAAGATGCCTGAGGCCGAACTGATCGATGTTGCTATCGAAAAGCGTATTCGTCTGAAAGGCAAGCCCCAGACCCGCGAGGAAACGAAAAAGCTGTACGATTTTCTGATGCGGCAGGGATTTGCGTTCGACCTTATCAGGACAAAAACTACCGAATTTTTAAACCGCGACGATCACGAAGAACATTCTACGTAACATGATGATCAACTACGACGGCCGCAAGTTCAGATCGGTCCAGAATTCAGATACCGGCGAGGTCGGAGCCGATACTATCTTTACCTATCACCAAAGCGGCAACATCGTCTGGGCCGAATATTCCGGCGGCGAGATCGCGTCCGGCCATCTGATAGCGATCTGCGACGAAAATGGGCAACTGGATATGCGTTATCATCACGTCAACAGTTCGGGCCAACTCATGACCGGTACTTGCCATTCAACACCGGAGGTCTTGCCGGACGGCCGAATCTGGCTCTACGAAAAGTGGCAATGGACCTCGGGCGATCGGTCGTCGGGCGAATCAGTCGTCGAAGAAGTTTTTTATTGACGTCTTTGAATCCGATTCACCCCGCTTCCCGAAAACTCCTGACAGAAGGTAGAAACCTTTCCGCTAATAAATTTTTACGAACAAGGGAGATCTTATGAAGAAAGTATTTTTTGGATTTTTTGCATTTGTTGTTGCTTTTGCAGCAGCTTCGGTTGATGTTTCGGCTCAGATGAAGAGCGATAACCCGATGGTCGGCGGGGCGGCGATGTATAAGAACAAGAACATCGTTGAGAACGCAGTAAATTCGGCAGACCACACAACTTTGGTCGCGGCAGTAAAGGCGGCAGGCCTCGTGGACACCCTTTCAGGCAAGGGCCCTTTTACGGTTTTCGCACCGGTAAATGATGCATTTGGCAAGTTGCCCGCAGGCACGGTCGATACGCTCCTCAAGCCAGAGAACAAGGAAACGTTGACCAAGATCTTGACCTACCATGTTGTTGCCGGGAACTTTGCGGCAAAAGACGTGCTCAAGGCCATCAAGAAAGGCAACGGTACGGCTGAATTCACAACCGTCTCAGGCGGTAAGCTGAAAGCGATGCTCGAAGGTTCAAACGTTGTGCTGATGGACGAAAAAGGCGGCAAATCGACCGTGACCATCGCTGACGTAAAGCAGTCGAACGGAGTCATACACGTTATCGATTCGGTTGTCCTTCCTAACTAACTTAAGTAAAGGTCCGCGAAGTGAACTGCCAGGCATACGCCCGTTCATCAGCGGACCTTTTCCATTGAAGGGAAGAAAATTCCGCACAAAGCGTATCTAGGGCTAATGAGAGAATTTTCGTTTTGCGAGGTCGGCCACAATGAGTTTATCAACAATTTTTGCTTCTGCAGTTTTAGTCACAGCTGTTATCTCTACAGTTATTTTTTTAAATCCCGCAACTCATGCTGTTTCAACGGACACTTCGACCGAGTTGCCAATCGCCTTGCCAACACCAAAATCTGGCAAAGCGACACAGAATGATTCGAAAGTGTTCTTTGTTACAGAATGGGACGGCGAGAAGCTGGAACGTTCCGATGCCGATTGGAAACGGAGTTTAACTGAATTCGAGTATTACGTTCTTCGCGAGAAAGGCACTGAAGAGGCTTATTCCGGCATGTTGCTCAACAATAAGCAAAAAGGAACCTACCATTGTGCCGCGTGCGGTTTGGCGTTATTCAGTTCCGATCATAAGTACGATTCTCAAACTGGCTGGCCAAGCTTTTATCAGCCGATCAAGAAAGAGCATGTACTCGAACTCGAAGACGCCTCGATCCCGGAAGAGATCCGAACGGAGATCGTTTGTGCAAGATGCGGTTCGCACCAGGGCCACGTTTTTGACGACGGCCCGGAGCCGACGGGTTTACGATACTGTATAAATTCATCGGCTTTGAAGTTTTCCAAAGCTAAGTGACCTGAATTGCTTTAATTCGATTCAATTCCGCTTCTTACCGGCTCGTTGTTCACGGGCCGGTTTTTCCATGCGTGTGATAAAATCACCCTATGACCGGTAATGAGATCAGACAGAAATTTCTGGATTATTTTGAGCGCAATGGCCATAAGATAGTCCCATCTTCGCCGCTGCTTCCAGCCAATGACCCGACGCTTTTATTTGTAAATGCGGGGATGAATCAGTTCAAGGATGTTTTCCTCGGCAATGAGAAGCGTGACTATAAGCGTGCCGTTACTTCGCAGAAATGCATCCGTGCGGGCGGCAAACATAACGACCTGGATGAGGTCGGCAAAACGGCCCGGCATCATACATTCTTTGAAATGCTAGGGAATTTTTCGTTCGGTGATTATTTCAAAGAAGATGCGATCAAGTATGCCTGGGAATTTCTGGTCGATGAGCTAAAGCTCGATATTGAGCGACTTTGGTTTTCCGTCTTCGAAGGTGACGACGAGGTCGGCCCGGATGATGAGGCCCGCGAACTTTGGGTAAAAGCCGGTGCTCGGCCCGAACGTATTCTTGGATTCGGTCGCAAGGATAATTTTTGGCAAATGGGCGATACCGGTCCGTGCGGGCCGTGTTCCGAGATCCATTATTACATGGGCGATGATCCGAGCGACCCAGAAAAGAACAGTGCGACATGGGTCAATGGCGAAGGCGACACTACGATGGAGATTTGGAACCTCGTTTTCATGCAATACAACCGTACGCAGAATGAGGACGGTACATTCACGCTAACACCGCTGCCGGCACCTTCGGTCGATACCGGTATGGGGCTCGAACGAATCACTGCCGTGATGCAGAACGTAAAGTCCAACTACGATACCGATCTTATACGTCCGCTTGTCGAATTCACGGCCTCGATAGCTCGTAGGCGGTAAACCGCAGTCAGTTACGACCAGATGATCAGCGTTCTTCTTATCGAAAATCAGCCGCTTACACGACTGGGTGTGCGGTCGGCTCTCCTGAATGAAGATGACATTGATGTGATCGCGGACACCGGAATTGCTTCTGACGGTTTCTTGAGGTTCAAAGAACTTCGCCCGGATGTCACGATACTCGGCTTACGCTTTCCGGGTTCCTGCACAATAGAAGACCTCGATAATTATTTCGCTGAAGATCCAAACGCAAGGATCATAATGTTTGCCGAACATGCAGGCGACGCCGAGATAAGCCGAGCTTTAAAGAAAGGTGCGATGGGATATATCTGTAAAGATATTTCACCGGACGAATTGATCAAGGCGATCCGAACGGTCGCCGCAGGAAAAAAATATATTCCGGCCGACATCGCTCAGATCCTGAGCGAGAACATCGGCAAGGAAGAGCTTACGCCGACCGAATCGAATATCCTGCGAATGATCGTCGGCGGGATGTCGAATAAAGAGATCGCCTTTGCGCTTGATAATTCTGAGAACACCGTGAAGTCACATATACAAAATATCTTTGGCAAGATCGGCGTTTCCGATCGAACGTCTGCCGCGACCACTGCGATCAAACGCGGCCTTGTAAGAGTTGACCTATAGTCAGAACCGCCTGCGTAAGCGGGCGGTCAGTTCGGTAAAATTGAGATCTCTATGCGACATTCCTGGATCGAATACGCCGAAAAATTCACCTCCGATGAAAGCGAGGTTCTCCGGGAGCTTCGGGAACACTGTTACGCTCATTATGCTGACAAGGCGATGCTTTCGGGCTTTGTTCAAGGCCGTGTGCTTTCGATGTTTTCGAATATGATACGTCCGCACAAGGTGCTTGAGATCGGGACTTATCTTGGTTATTCAACCATCTGTCTTGCCGAAGGACTAGCTGAAGGCGGAGAGGTCATCTCACTTGATATCAATGAAGAAACGAACGCCGTCGCACGATCATATATCGACCGCACTGAGTATGTTGAGCGAATCTATCTCCGTCTCGGCGAAGCGGCTTACATTCTCCCGCACATGCAAGGGCCGTTTGATCTTGTATTCATAGACGCCGACAAACCAAATTATTCGAACTATTACAACCTTGTCTTCGACAAGGTCCGACCCGGCGGTTTCATCATCGCCGACAACGTCCTGTGGAGCGGCAAAGTTCTAGATGACGAAAAAGACGAGGATACGCAAGCACTTCACGACTTCAATAAAATGGTCCTTGCCGACGAACGAGTGGAAAATGTACTGTTCCCGATCCGCGATGGCCTTATGGTCGTACAGAAGAAGTAGTAACAACGGATTATCACGGATTTCCGCGGATCTTTTATCCGTGGAAATCTGCGTGAATCAGTTGTTACCTGCCTCACCCAAAAGTATTAGATTCTGTCCACCGCAATTGATGGTTACATTC
>CAZXTS010000154.1:0-7133 GCA_964643745.1 uncultured Chloracidobacterium sp. | reverse complement strand
TCGAAAAGGTCGTGGGATTGGGCCGATAAGACGCTCAAGAAAATGACGAGCGATGAGAAGGTCGGGCAGTTGATACACGTCGGCATTAACGCTCGTTTTGCCAATCAGGACAGTTGGTTCTTCAAAGATCTGCGGCGGCACGTCACCGAAAACAAGATCGGCGGCATCATATTTTTCGGTGCGCCGATCTATGAAACAACGCACATCGCCAACCGAATGCAGGAAGCGGCAAAGACGCAGTTGCTGATGTCGCTCGATGCGGAAACAGGCATCGGAATGCGCTTTCAGGATGCGACGAATTTCCCTTGGGCGATGGCGGTAACTGCGACAGGCAACCCAGAGTTCGCACGCCGAATGGGCGTTATCACCGGCCGCGAAGCTCGTGCCATCGGCATTCAGCACGTTTACGCTCCGGTTTTGGATGTAAATAATAACGCCGCAAATCCTGTAATAAATGTCCGCAGTTTTGGCGAAGACCCGGAAGACGTCGCACGTTTCGGTGTCGCTTTTGCCGAAGGCGTTCAGAGCCAGAAAGTCATCGCGACCGCGAAACATTTCCCGGGCCACGGCGACACGAATATTGATTCGCATCGCGGCTTGCCGATCATCGATCTGCCCCGTTCGCGGTTTGATTCGCTTGAGCTATTGCCGTTTAAGCGTGCGGTCGATGCCGGGATCGGATCGATAATGGTCGCCCACATCGCTCTGCCGCAGATCGATAACGAACAGGTAAAACCGCTAAAGGATTATCAGGGCGGCGACGCCGAACCGGGCACGGAGATAGTGTCAGAAAGCGCTTATGTTCCGGCAACGCTTTCAGCAAAGGTGCAGACCGGCATTTTAAGAAACGAGATGGGCTTCAAGGGCCTGATAGTTTCCGATGCGATGTCTATGAGCGGCCTGACACTTTATTTTACACAGGAAGAAGCCGGTGTTCGTGCGTTTCTCGCCGGGACGGACATTCTGGAAAAGCCCGAGAACGTCGATAAGATGCTCGCCGGTTTGAAAGCCGCCGTCGCAAGCGGTCGCATCCCGATGGCAAAACTGGACGAATCCGTCCGACGTCAACTCGCGTGGAAACACGCCGTCGGCCTGACCGAGCAAAAGATCACGCCGCTCGACCAGATCGACCGCATCGTTGGCGGGGCGGAATCGACCAAGCTTACCGATGAGATCGCTGAGAAAGCGATCACGCTTGTTCGCCAAGAGTCCGGAGTTTTGCCGCTCAATCGCGAATCAAACGTGGCTGTGGTTGGCATTTCCAACGGCTTTGATGGTCCATCTACGATGGCACCGTTGCGAAGCTCACTTATTGCAGGAAGATTATTGCGTTCAGATCCTCAAGATACCAGCCCTTCAGGTCGTTGGACATTCAATTATCTACAAGAGAATTCGCTTCAGCCACAGGTTGATGCTGCACGCAAAGCGGTCAGCGAAGCCGATACGGTCATCGTCGGTCTTTACGGCCGCGTTCGCTCCGGGGCGGCGAACAGCGTTGGCATTCCCGAAAACGGCGCCGCGGTCCTCCGCGAAGCACTCGCGTCAGGAAAGAAAGTGATCGCGATCGCGTTTGGCAATCCGTATATCTTGTCGTCGTTCCCGGAAATGAAGACATACATCGTCGCGTACGGCGACATGTCGAGTTTGCAGCGTGCATCAGCCAAAGGCCTGCTTGGTCTACAAGGATTTACTGGAAAACTTCCGATCTCGCTGCCGGGACTTCATCCACGCGGCACCGGAATTCAGATCAATAAATGAACAACGGATTTACTCGGATTTCCACAGATTAATGAGCTTAAATTAATCCGCTACAATCTGTGATAATCCGTTGTTAAATTTCTTATGACTCAAAACTGGGAGATCGATAGTTTCCTCGCAACTCGCGATGGCCGGTTACAAATCGACGGGCACGACGCGGTTGGGCTTGCCCGCCAGTACGGCACGCCGCTTTTTGTTTATAGCGAACCGCGGATCCGGCACAATATCGCCCGGCTGAAGCAGGTCGGTGACAACGTCGGCTGTGACTTCAAGCTTTGCTATGCCGCGAAAGCGATGTCCACGCTCGGCGTGCTTCGGGCGGTGAAGAATGCGGGCTGCGATCTGGAAGTAAATTCCGGAGGCGAACTTTGGAAGGCACTGAAGGCCGGTTTCCGCGGCGACCAATTGAACTTCAACGGCCTGAGCAAAGAAGTTTGGGAAATTGAACTTGCGATCGAAAACGGCGTCTATGCGATCCAGGTCGATTCGCTTTACGAGCTTTCGCTGATCGAAGAAACGGCCAAGCGGCTCGGCAGACGAGCGAACGTCAGCCTTCGGCTCGTGCCCGGCATCGAATCGGCGACCCACTCCGGTTTGCAGACCGCGATGCTCACGTCAAAGTTCGGAATGATGCCCGACGAAGCCTTCGGAGCCTTCGCGAAATATAAAGATTCCGCACACCTGAACTTGAGCGGCATTCACCTGCACGTCGGTTCGCAAAACCCTTCGCCCGAGGTTTACACACAGGCTTTCGACGAGATGTTCGCCGCCCTGCTCCGCATCTATCGCGAGACCGGCATCCGCCTGCAGCACATAAATCTCGGCGGCGGCTTCCCGGTAAATTATCTCCGCGACGGCGCGCAGGCGGGCGACTTCCCCGCCGAACAACGCGAGATGTTTGCCGCCAATTTCTCGCCCGCCGAAGCGATGAGCTCCGCTTGGGCCGCTGTCCGCAAGAAGGCCGAGACCGAGAACGCACTCGACCTGCTCGAAGGCATCACGCTGCTCCTAGAACCCGGCCGGTCAATAATTGCCGACGCCGCCGTCTGCCTCACAACAGTCCGCAATGCGAAACAAAGACCCGTCTCGTTAAATGGACAACGGACAATGGACAACGGACAATTGAAGACTTCCGCATTGTCCACTGTCCATTATCCATTGTCAGTTGAAAACTGGCTTCTTACCGACGCCGGCTTCAACATCCTGCTCTCGATGGAGACCTACAAATGGTATTACCATCTGATCTCTGCCGAGCGTGCAGGCGAGCCGCACGAAACGCCCTACAAACTTGCCGGCCCGCTCTGCGATGGCGGCGATGTTTTTTTTGATATTGAAGGAGAAGGAAGGCTGCCCGATCACCGACTGCTGCCCGCGAATATTGAACCCGGCGAGGTGCTCGCCCTGCTCAACTGCGGAGCCTATTCACTCGCCCAGGCCTCGCAATACAACGGCCGCTTCCTGCCGCCCGTCGTCCTGACAAAAGCCGATGGCACCACCGAACTCATCCGCCGCCGCGATACGTTTGACGATCTTATCAGCAATGATCTCTAAGACTTTGAAATAATCTCGCGAAGTTTTTCGTATTCGGGTTCGCTTAGTTCAAGGTCATGTTTCTTGACAAGCTCTGCCATTGGGACAAGGGCTTTGGAGCGCGAGAGGCGGCCTTTCATTTGCGAGATGGTTTCGAAGATCTTGTTGACGGAGCTTTCGAGCAGTTCATCAAGTTCACTGGAAGCCGCTCTGTCGGCGATTGAGTTGAGCGCACTCGCGCGAAGAGAATGTTGCGGAATCTCTTCAATATGCGCAGCGGCTTCATTTAAAAACTCGACCGCCTGCTCCGTGCGGCCTTCGCGTTTTGCGGCGTCGGACATGCCTAGCAATGCGAAAACACGCTGGCCTTCATCGGCGATCGCGTTCAAGGCCTGCCGTGCGAGTTCGCCCGAATCCTGCTGCGTTAAAACTTGCGCGACCTGCGTCAAAGCGGTCATCGAATATTCATCGTCCTCGATGCGTTCGGCGATCTCGATACCGCGTTCGCCCTTGCCAAAACCCGCGAACTGAGCCGCGATCGAACCAAAAAGGGCGAACCGTTCGCGGCTGTTGCGCGTTTCGGTTTCCTTTTGCGAACGCAGCACTTCATACGCCTCATCTAGCGCTTCAAACGCATCTTCTTTCTGTTCGTTCTGCCAATAATATCGTGCGTGTCCAAACAGCGCGTTGGCCATCTGCGTTTTATCCGCAACAAGATCGAGAGCCCGATCGGAAAGATCCTGGCTGCCGGCAACAAGAAACCCGACCGAGATCCCGCCGAAGAACGCATCGCGGTGAACGTTGTCCAAAACCTCGGTCAGTTCCTGAGCCTTTGAAAAAGTTTCGATCGCACGGTCTTTACGTTCGGCTCGAAGATACAGATTTCCGATCTCGACATGCGAACGTATCTGCTCCTCATCGTGCTCGATCTCAGCAGCCGCGACCGAAGCAATGCTCAGAAATTCGACCGCGCGTTCGTTGTCGCCTGCATCGAGCGCCGCACCCGCGATGTTGTTCGCCGCCGCGACCTGTGCTCCCGGAAAGGCGATCGACTTGATAGTCGTGCGAGCCGCGTCGATCTCGCCGTCCGCGGCCTGTTTCACCGCGACCGCCGCCTGAACGAATTCCGGATGGGCCATTTCGTCTGCAATTGCATTTGCCGCTTCGAACTGCCCCTTATCGGCCTTTATCATTCCGAGCCGTTCGATTCCTTCGACCTGTAGCCCGGGATCTTCGACCGAATCGACCAATTGCCGGGCGTACTCATCGTCGTCTGTTTCGGCGCATTTTGACGCGACCGCTATCAGCAAACGGTCGCGTACAAAAGGGTCATCGACGCTGTTCGCAAGCTCCGCCGACAGGTCAACATCGCCGCGCTCCAAATATTGCGGCACGACCGCCGAGACCGCCTCCGAATGGTCATCGCCCGATTCGACCCGTTCCGCCACATAAGCCGCCGCCGCCAGCAGATCGACCTCGGCATCACCGCGTGAGATAAATTTTTCGCTCATAAAATTTCTTTACCGCCGAGACGCGAAGACGCAGAGAATATCTAAACAAAATCCAAAAGATAGTCTGGATATATTGAGACGTGTACTCTAATAATTCCCGTCAATCATCCGAACTATGAAAAGCAAATCTCCGCGTCTCGGCGGTTAAATGATCATGCAAATACTCGCCGCATTGATTCCGGCATCCAGTCATCGAGCCTTGTCGCGACGCGATCCGCACCCGCCGCGCGAAGTTCATCTGCTGACACCGTATTCGCGACACCAAGCACCGGCAGATCGGCGGCCTTTCCGGCCTGAACACCCTGCGGCGAATCTTCGATCACGAGGCAGTCCGCGTGGACCATCGGGAGATGTCCCTGTGCGATGCGAGCAAGATCTATCTGCCGAAAGCCCTCGCGGTAACATGCTGGATCGGGCTTGTGTGTAGCGATATCTTCAGCACTTAGGATCACCAAAAAATGCGGTGCAAGACCCGAGAGATTTAGCACCAGGTCGATCTCTTCACGTTTCGCCATACTAACCACACCGACAGCGAATTCCTGCGCCGATTTCTTGATAAAATTCTCGATGCCATCAAACAACGGCAAATTTTCCTGAACGCTCTCACGCCATTTCGCCGTCTTCGCACCCAGCACCGATTGCATCTCATTATCGTCCAGCGGCTTGTCGGCTTCTTCAAAGACCGAGCGCACGAACGCGCGGTCGTTCATGCCCATTCGGGCGTAATACATCTCGTCCGTCAACTCAACGCAATAGGGCTTCATCACCTCGCGATACGCTTCGCATTGCACCTGCTCGTCGTCGATCACAACGCCGTTCCAATCCATTAAAATTGCTTTGATCATAATTTTGCTGACTATCCACTTATCACCTGACACTATCCACTGAACAAGAACGGATTGCCGCTATACTTCTTCAGTGGGCAGTGCGAAGCGGATAGTGGTTAGTGGTTAGTTCGAATAACTTTTATCAAACATATTCCCGCGGCCGAGAATTCCGATGGGGTCGAACGCCTTCTTCAACTCGGCCATTTCGTTCATGTAACGTTCGCCCATCATCACATAAAGATATTTTGATTTCAGTTTCCCGATGCCGTGTTCGGCCGAAACGCATCCACCGAGCATGATCGATTGGGCAACAAAACGCCCGTAAATATGCCGCGAACGCGTCGCCTCGTCTTCATCTTTCGGCAGCAGATTCGCGTGCAGATGACAATCGCCTATGTGCCCGAAGATCACGTATTCGATGCCGCTCGCGTCTAGCATCTCTTTTTGATATTTCAGAAACCCCGCAAAATTCTCGTCCGGCACAGCCATGTCCGTACCGATCTTTTTCTGCTTATTTCGCACCACGCGCTCGTTAACCGAAACCGGCAACACATGCCGAAATGCACGCATTTTTTCGCGGTCGGAATCGGTCGTCGTGAACCAGGAACCGTCGATATCAGCATTGTGTTTCTCGAGCAAAGCGTTCCATTGTTCCAGCAAAACGTCTTCCGTTTCCTCACCCGTCTCTTGCTCAAAAAAGATCGCACCTGCCATTCCTTCCGGCGTTTCGGGAAACTTCTCGCGAATGAACGCTAAAGCCCGATCGTCAAAGTACTCGATCAACGCCGCGCTCATGTCAGAACCGGGAGCGATAGCGACTGGGTCATTCGCCTTTCGGGCCTCAAAACTCGCCGCCTTGGCCTCATCAACAAACGCCAACAGATCTTCGTTCTTTTGAAAGAAAACGATACCGCTGAAAAATCCTTCCGGCTTTGCCAACAAACGCAGCTCGATCTCGGTGATAACACCGAGCGTTCCTTCGCTCCCGATAAAAAGATCGATCACATCGAGCGGCTGTTCGTTGAAATAACCCGATACATTTTTGCGAACCTTAGGCCGTCGATAAGTAGGCACCTTCGCGGCGATCTCGCGGCCGCCTTCCGTTGTCAATTTCACAACGCCATCGCCGTTCGAAAAGACCGCGCCACGCTTCAGCTTCAAAACATCGCCATCGGCAAGCACGACCGTCAGTCCGTTAACGAATGCTCGCGTAGCTCCATATTTAAAACTTCTCGCTCCCGAAGCATTCGTCGCGACCGTGCCGCCGATCTGGCAGCTCCATTCCGTCGGGTCGGGTGGATAGAGCAAACCTTCAGCTTCGACCGCTTTTGTGAAGTCCGCAAGTAGCACGCCCGGCTCGACCACCGCCGTCAAATTCGCCTTATCAATGCTCTTTATCTTGTTAAGACGCTCGAGCGAAATAATATATCCACCGAACGGAACCGCACCGCCGACCGTTCCCGTCCGGGCTCCGGAGATTGTTACGGGAATACCCGAAGCATTCGCC
>CAZXTS010000153.1:0-7203 GCA_964643745.1 uncultured Chloracidobacterium sp. | reverse complement strand
AAACTTTTCTGCAGAACACGTCCGGGTATCGGCGGCGTCAACGCGAGGTCGAATATGGCAGGCTCGACCGCGACATCGCATTCCTACGCCGCATCTCGCCGATCCGCAAGATCGACCAGATCAAAACGCCGCTTTTCGTTATTCACGGAAAGAACGATCCACGAGTTCCCTACACCGAGGCCGAACAACTCGTCGACGCGCTGAAGAAACGCAATGTAAGTGTCGAATACAAACTCTACGACGACGAAGGCCATGGCATCTCAAAACTAAAAAACCGGCTCGAGCTCTACCCGCTCGTCGCCGATTTTCTTGATAAGTATATGAAATGATTGGAACTTGCCGCATGAACTATAATTCGTCAAGTGAAGTTTTGGCGGCTCTAACTGCTATATATCCCGATTTTGCGAAGGAATGGGAAGCCGACAATCCCTACATCTGGGATGGCGAGTTTTCCATTCATTCGGTTTACATGACGTTTCTGGAATTTCTCCCAACGGTATCGCCGAACCCCGATCAGCTTCAAAAAACTGCGACCTTCATCAACGAAGCTGTTGACGCCGGCGGCAATTCTGAAAACGCAATATCAACATGCTTCCTCGAACATGTATATCAAGTTCGTTTAGGCCCAAAACTTAAGCCGCTGCTTACCAAAGAGGCTAGAAGGCGACTGAGGCCTTGATGCCGAACCAGTTATACCTGTGTGTTTACTCAAGCAAGAATACTATCCTCCCAGTCTTGTTAGATTCCCTCGCCGCGTCCAAGACTCTTTGAACTTTGACGCCGTCTGCAAATGTGGCCGCGTTGTCGATAGCGGCTTTGCCAATCAGAATCCCATCGACGATCTTCGGGGCAAATGCCATGAACCCGCTCGGGAAGCCCGATTCGAAAACGCCTTCAATACCCGGCGGATAATCAACATCGACCGCGGTCATTTCTTTTTCGCCCCGTTTCGCTATGTGAACATCGCCGCGATGGCCGATGCGCATCCAGCCTTCCGTACCGACAAATTCTATCTGGTTCACATATTCCGGTCCTTCGATCATTGAAACGGACACAAGTCCGGTCGCGTCCGAGGTCAGCTTGGAATCGGCGAACCTGAGTAGCATATTTGCTTCATCATCCGTCGTCACATCGCGCGAAATTTCGCCAAACGGCCGCTGTTTAATGTGTGTCTGTAGTTGGCAGAAAACGCTGCTGATATCCGTTTCGAGAAACCAATTGAAGGAATCGATAATGTGCGAATTGATCGCCCCAAGGGCTCCGCCGCCGGCCGCGATATCCGACCACCAATCCCATTCTGTCGTGGGATCGCCGCGATGCGGAGCACGAAAGTTGTACTTTGCGTGAACAACCTTACCGATCGCTCCGTTGTGAAGCATTGCCCTTGCCTTTATCCTACCGGGCAAAAAGCGAAGTTCATGATCGATGAGTGCCAGAACACCTGCTTTATCCGCGGCGGCTGTCATTTCTTCTGCTTCGGCGACGTTCATCGCCATCGGTTTTTCAGCGAGAATGTGTTTTCCATTCTCTATCGCGAACAGAACCATCTCGCGATGCATGATCGGCGGTGTTGTAATGCACACCAGATCGACCTCAGGATGTGCGGCGGTCTCGCGCCAATCGCCGGAAAAATGCCCGATACCAAATTCCGTCGCTGCCGATCGGGCGTTTTCTATCGAGCCGCTGGCTACGGAAACCAAGCGTGCTTTGTCACAAGCGGCGAAAGAAGGCATCTGCACACGCCGTGCGAAACCCGTACCGATCAACCCGATCCCAACCTGTTCACCCATAAACAAGATTCAACCAGATTCTTTGCGAAAGTGAAAGTAGGAAGGTGATATGCCGCAGTTGGTCAAGAGACCCAATGCAGTCGGTTTGATCGGGTGATCGCCTAAACCAAATTATTACTTTAATTTAGATCAAGTGATCTCGCGCGCTTTCTCATCGTGGAACATTTCACAGAGGTCTATTGCTCAGGACGTTTTGCAGGTGCCGGTCCTGTAGTTGCCGGGGCCACCGTCTTTTCTACGTTTACCCTGACACTTGGCGGAACTGGTGCTCCGGGCGGGGGAGCGAGACGAAAGAGATTTGTCGGCCCTGTAACTACTTTGTATCCACTCGGAACAGCAAATAGCGCCGGATCGGGCTCCGTTCGAACCAAATTCGTCAACCGATATGTTTGCTCGCCAAACCTTGGGTCGTTGTGCCGCGAAAATACCGTCAATTGCAGTTCATCTGAGTACCATCTTTCATAGACGATCTCGATCGGCCTTTCATTTCCTATTGCACCGGCCGGAATTGTTGTGACTGTCTTCTTGCCGTCTGCCGAAACTCCGTCGAAATCCCGAGACCCGAGTTCCTCCGTCTTTGATTCGTACTTCTGAGAGTGACCTACACCGCCTGGAAAACTATAAGTGAAAGCGACACTATTCCCACGGCTGGCCGCCGCCGCAAGCTCTTCGGCGGCTTTCGCGGTTTGCGCGGATCTTATAATGTTTGTCGTAGTTTCCGCTACATTTCCCTGTTTTGTTGTCGTCGTCCAGGTTGCACTTGGTGTCAGGACAAGGCCCGACATTCTTACGGTCTTTGCAGAATCATTGACCGTCAGTCTTCGGCCGGCAACCGGATCAAGTATCGTTATGCCTTCGCCGGTTGAAAACATCGTCCCGAAAACATTGCTTGACGTGTTCTCCATCTCCCGGCGAAATCGGCCCTCAGAATTGCGATACATCTTTGTCGTCGAACTCCGCACGATGCGATTTCCATCCGCTAGGACCTGAACACTTTCACTTACGCCTTCGGCAGAGAACGGAGCACCCTTTACTATTCGGTCGCTGCTCGCCGCTACCTCGGCTATAACACGTGCCTCCTGGGCATCGGCATCAACGCCGAGTGTTATGAAAAATGCAAGCAATAACAATCTTTTCATGTCTGATAACCTCTATCTAACCAGCCTAAAACCGCGAGCAACGCCGTCCGGCCCGATCAGAAGATCCGCCTTTACCGACACCGTTTCATTCTCAAGCGGCACGTCAATTCCCATTGCGAACAACGACGCTCGCGGCATATCGACCCTGACAATGCGGCCGCCGCGTGCAGTTTCATAAGGGTCGCCGGCATATGTCAGCGGATAAAAAGCGCCCTGGTCCTCGAACTCTGCGTTCTCGTTCCTCTTCACTGGCCTGCTCGCAGCCATCTGCGGCTGGGCAGCGGTTCGCACAGACTGAACTTTTCGATCCGGTGGTCTTTGAACATGCTCGTTTTCGATCGGACCGGTTGGTAAGACCGGGAAAGGGCGCGCTGTTTGCGGTGCCGTTCGTTCGGCCGGTCTCGTCTGCAAAACCACAGGAGCCCTCGCCGCCAGGTTGTTCTTTTCGTTGCCGTTGGACTGATATTTGACCAATATCGCCGATGTTACCGCCACCATCACAAGGGCAATAGACCCGGCCGGCATCAGCATTCGCCAATTCATCCAGCCAGATGAACGAGAAACCGGCCGTGCCGCTTGTTCGTTTACCTTTATCCGCCGCAAAACGCCGGCAAAAAGCTCGGGGCGATCCGCAATGCGATCGGTCGCCGAAGCATCAAGTGCCGAGGCTTTCAGCAAAACCTTGCTGATATCCTCAATTCGCTTTTTGTCAGTCTTCGACATATTTGCAACTTTCAATAAATAATGACGCCAAAACCAAACTTTTAGTTACAGGTACTGGCCAAGAACTTTTGTTAGCGACCGGCGGGCACGCCACGCCCTTATTTTCACTTTTGAGCTCGACCAGCCCATTACCTTTCCGATCTCCGCAACTGACATTTCCTCGGCATGCAGCATTTCCAGAACGGCGCGGTCCTCGGGCACCAGCCTTCCAAGCAATTTTTCAGCCAGGTCACGGTCGCACACAACCGTTTCGCTGTCCGGGCCGCTTGCCGCCGCCAGACCTTCGAGCACACTGGTTTCCCCGTCTGACAGGTCACAGCACAGATCTTCAGGCTTGCGTTTTCTCGATCTTAGCTGATCGATACAAGCATTTGCCGTTATCCGCCGAAGCCAACCGGGCATTGAAAATTCATGATCTCCGCGGAACTTTCCGATCTCAACAAAGACCTTTGCAAACGCGATCTGAATGATCTCTTCGACCTCTTCCGGCCTGGAAAAATACTTACCGGCGATTCGGGCAACGTACTTCTTGTATCTGTCAAAAAGCTGTTCGAAAGCTGTGGCGTCGCCGGCGACAATAAGCTCGGCAAGCTGTGCGTCGGTCCTCTCGGACGAAATGCGAGCGCCCGCCAGATCGGCATTTTCAGCCAATTTAGCAGAAGCTCCCTTTTCCAAAATGCTTGGCAAAACCTGCATTGCTTGCATCTTTCGCTTAGTTCTCTTAACTCGGTGCGTTCGACAGACCTCGGAAATAGACGCCTTCCGAGCCCCGGCGGTTACAAGTTTCGATCGATCGCTTTCTATTTTACGCGCAAAAAGCCGCCGCGGTTCATATTCGGAAAACACCGCAGCGGCACAGTTTGTGGCGTGGCCGATCCTAATTCGTCAATTTTACGAACCGTCGTTTTGCCTGAATAATAAGGCCCGGCCTACGCGAAGTTACCGTTATCAGCCGTTCGACGCCGCCTTCTTTCACGGATACTTTCGGTTCGTAGGTCACAACATAGCTCGCATCAATGAAAGCCGCGATCCGTGCCGCTTTTTCGACCATTTCAACCCCATCGATAGGTACCAGGATGGTCCCATTCGTATTTTCGGCGAGCGTTGATAATTCGACCTCGCTTTTCTCAAGATCATCGCGTCGTTCGCGCATCTTCTTAAGATGTTTGCGGTCAACATTTATGGTCGGGCCGATCTTTGGTGCACGGGCAATATCGCGTACTCCGTTCGGCAGCTGCGCGGCAACCTCATCGGGCATTGCTTTCGGCGGAGGCGAATTGGAAATGCCTTTTGTTCGCGGCTCTATGTCGTTCGCCTCCATTCGCGTATAGCTGATCACGTGTACGCTGATGTCGGTTGAAAGCAGCTTTCTCATTGCCGCAGTGCGTTCCGCGGCCCCATAAAAGCTGTCTGTTCCGTCGGTTATCAAAACAAGATGACGATTGTCCTGCTGATGTTCGAGCAATTTCGTGGTCGCCATTTCCACTGCATCGACGAAAACAGACCTCATACCGAACTTTGTCCGCCCGATCGCCGATCTTAATAGCTTTCTGTCCGTCGTCCATTCGGCTACCAATTCGGCTTTATCGCTATATTGGATGATCGCGATCTGGTCTTCCGGCGCCAGCGCTTCGATAAGGGCAGCGGCGGTCCTTCGGGTTTGATCAAGACTCTTCTTAAAACGCATCTCGCCACCCGTATCCATAACGATCAGAACATTTGCAGGCATTCTCCTAAGGCTCGTAGGCTGATGCAGAATATTGTTGTCCGTTATTACGATGTCGGTTTCGCTGACTCCGCGATAAAATTTTCCGGCTTCATCCACTGCAAGGATATTTAGCTTGATCTCTTCGGTTTCGATCTTTACCGTGTCGTCCGGCGTCGGCGTCGGCGTCGGTTGAACACGCCCGCTCTGCGCCGAAGCGAACACGGCCGAAAATATGGTCATCAAAATGGCAGAACCGAAACGCATAATATGAATTCTCCAAAAGATTGGATGAACGGCCTAAAGCTGCGGATGCTTTTTAACGAATTCGATCAAGTTTCCGACATACGAATCAAACCTGGGGCAAGCGGCTTCGTAAGGAGCCAGCATTTCCGACGCGATCGCCGTATCGTAGGTCTGAGAAACAAAGAAATATGGTACGCCGGAAAGCGGAAGCCCGGTCGTCGGTGGGGATATCGGCGATTTCAGGAAAAGTTCGACAAGCGGGCTTGGAGGTGTAATTACAGAGTGTTTACCTGTTAGGCTTTCTGCGATCTTATCGAACAATTCGGCCGTCGTAAGCGGGTCAGGATCGGCCAAAGCAAGTGTTTTACCAATGGTACGCTCGTCGCCTGCCAAAACAGCCATCGAATCGACAACAAAATCAACAGGCACAAGGTTTAGCCGGACTATTTGATTGCCCACATTTACGACCCGGAGCAGTCCCGGAGCCATCATTAAATATTGGATCAGATAGTAAATGCCGTCATATTTGACCGTTTCGCCAGTTATCGAATCTCCGACGACCACCGATGGCCGATAGATCGTCACAGGCAGTTCGGCCTTTAGTTTTTCGACCTCGATCTCGGCGAGATACTTGGTCTCTTCGTAATAATTGCGAAATCCGGCTGTGTGTTCCAGTTCGGTCTCTAATATCTCTCCGGTTCGCTTCCCGGCGACATAACACGTAGATACATAGTAATAACGGTCGAGTTGATTTAACGAACGAACAAACTCATTTACGTTCTTCGTTCCCTCGACGTTTACAGAATAGGCGATCTGCTTTGCAACACCGAGGTCGTATATTGCCGCTAAATGATAGACCTCGTTGACCTTATCGCGAAGTTCGCCAAGATACACCGCCGCAATTCCCAGATCGGGAACTGTTATATCCCCCTCGATCAAACGGAATCGTTCGGTCGAAATGCCAAGCGCCTTGGTTATACGCTCGATATCGTCCCGAGCAGTTTCGAGCAAGGCCGGCTGAACTAACAGATAAATGTCCGTTTCGTCGCTTGCGATGCGCTCGACAAGCCGCCCGGCGATAAATCCGGGAAAGCCTGTTATGAAGATAGCTTTTCGGTCAGACACGTTTTGAAGTTTTACACATGTGGAAAAGCGAGCAAGACCTTTCCAATATTTTTATCGGATTCCACATATCGATGGGCATCGGCGACCTCTTCAATGGGAAATATCCGATCAATGATTGGGATGAGTTTACCATTCGCGAACCTCGGCAAAAGGTCCTCTGCCATCGCTGTGACCGCCGCCGCTTTCTCATCATTCGATCGAGACCGCAGCACCGTTCCTTTTATAGTTACACGTTTTGTAAGAGCCAAGCCCATATCAAATTCTGCTTTTCGCCCCGCCGTGAGCCCTACTAGGATTATTCTACCTTTCGATGCAGCAGCCCGAAGCTCCTCCGGAAAATAATCACCACCGACAAGGTCGATAACCACGTCGGCCCCGTGTCCATCAGTAAGCTCTAGCATTTTGTCCGCAAACAGCGGCCCGTGATCAGTTAATATCACATGATCGATCCACCGCGAAAATTCACCGTTGGTAT
>CAZXTS010000152.1:0-7321 GCA_964643745.1 uncultured Chloracidobacterium sp. | reverse complement strand
GTTTGCCAAATGCCGGGCGAAACAACGACATGATCGATCATCTCGTGGACGATCTGGCCGCCTTCGAGCGGATCAGGAAAACTCACAGTAAATGCGTTCGCGATCGTTGCCGGTGTCATGGCGTGCTTAAAGAATGTGTCCGGCTCGAGAAAAGACCCGACCAGTTCGTCGATTATGTTATGAATCAGAAACTCGCGTTCGATCAGCTCTGCGTACGCACCGTCATTCAGGTCACCAAGCACGACCGTGCCGTCAGGCGGATCATTTCCCGGGCCGAGATCTTTGACGACAAATTCACGCAATCGGTATATCTCAGCCGACAGCTTTTGGCGGACAAGCAATGCATCGTTTATCGCATCCGGTTCGCGGTTGAACCATTGCTCGGGCTTTTTCAACTTTGAGAATTTCGACTTTGTATGGACGTTAATGAGTCGGAGCTTTTTGCTGGCCGATGGCCTAAAGGTAAGCACCAAAGGCCGCCGATCGAACTTGTGTGTTTTTTGATCCGCCGCCGCGATCTTGCCCCACGGATAGAATTTTATTCCCGTCCGAAGCATTGCGGTTTCCTGTCCGTCGTGGGCAAACGAAGAGACCTTATTCGCGATCGACTTGTGGACGAGCGCGTGCAGACATTGGCTTTTTGAGTTGGACGAATGTACGACGAAATCGTCGTTCAAATAGTCCTTCACAAAAAGCTCCATCTGAGCCTTTAGCGGCGGGCCTTCCTGTACCATCAATATCTTCGGAGCCACCGCACCGATCACACCCGCGATCCGGTTTGCGAGAACCGGCACGTCCTCTATTTTTGCCAGTCGTATCCCGCCAAATGAACCGCCGGGATAGGCCTGCGGCATTGTTCCATCCCACTGAGTCCAGGTCCCGCCGAACAGCGAGATCATCCATTCAATATTCCAAGTAGCTACTTTTATTACTGGCATTATTTCCCTCCAAGATCCCGGACTCCCGGTTGGGGACGATCCGGGGAAATGAGCCGATATTTTGAACACGGGGTCCACGATGAACGCCGCTGCTTAAGGTTGGTCAGACGAAACTCTATTCCTTTCCGCGAAAATTGTCAACGAAAATTTATGTGAACCAATTGGTCACCTTTTTGACGATTTCAAACCGAATCGTGTGGATGATGGCCATACAACACTGTGCTAAGCCGTTGAAAACACGTGGTGGAACGGTATTTGCGGCCTACTCTGTCCTAGGACAACAGAAAAAATTCTCGATTGGTACAAGAGGGGTGATTATGCGATCAAATTTTAGACGAATTCTTATTGGCGGAGCAGTTGCGGGTGTCTTATTCGCGACAGCCGCGGCTGACATCTTTGCACAAGGACGCGGGCGGGGTCGCAGTGGTGACGACCGCGCCGGACAACAGCGGCAAGACCGCGGCGACAGAGGTAATCGCGGAAATGAGCGGCGAGAAGTTCAGCGGCCACAGCGACAACAGATGCCGCAGGCACGCCAAGATCAGCGCGGCAATCGCGGGAATCGGCAACAGGTCGAAAGCGACCGTCGCTCGCAGATGCAGCAGCGTCGTTTCGATCAGAATTCGCGTCGGCAACAGATAGAAAGCGACCGTCGCTTGCAGATGCAGCAGCGACGCTCGGATCAGAATTCGCGCCGTCAACAAATCGAAAGCGACCGCGGTTCCAGCAATGCCGGACTTTGGCAGGGTTTCCCGCAGAACCAGCAGAGGCGAGAAGTTCGCGACGACTGGCGTGGCAGAGACGATCGACGCTACATGGACGCGAGCCGTAACAGAAACGACAACCAGCGGGCACGCTGGAATCGCGTAGGTAACGGAACACCGCCATGGGCGAACAGGAATTATGAACGTCCTGCCCAGAATCGAACTCGACAGGAGAATCGTCGATACGAACGCAACGTCCGTCGGGATCGAAACAATATTATTAATGTCTGGCCGGCCCAGGTTAGAAACGGTTACGGTGATAGCCGACGATACAGAAGATACCAACGCGACGGACGCCGCTATCGTGCAGACAGATGGCAGGACCGGAACCGATATCCGGCACCTGTTTACTACTACACACCGGTCGTTCAGCAATGGTTCCCGGTCGTAAACTACGGCTCAACGGGCTACAATGACCGCTATTCGTACCGCAACAATTCACGCTCCGGACAGTATTATCCGGCCGCGGATAATAACGGGATTTATTATGGCAACGACTATTACGGCGACGACCGTTATTATGACGACGACCCCTACTATGGCAGGAGCGGTTGGAAAGAAGGCTTGCTAAGGTCGATCTTGAGCGTCGTTTTCGGCAGCGGCGGCGGCAACGATCAATCTTATGCTCAGCCGGGCTATGCGAATAACTACTATGAACCGTATTATTCACAGCCGAGCAATACAACGGTCTATTCGGCGCCGGACTATTACCAGGGCTATCCGACAAACTATAACCAGACCGCTTACCAGACAGTTGGCTATGGTTCGCCGTATATCGCATCGGGCTATTCCGATTCATATTCTCAGGACCTGATCCAAAGGGCGGCAGCGACCGGATATTGCCGCGGATATGCTGACGCACAGAACGCACAGCGTTATGGCTTGGCCGATCAGGGCGATCCGTATGGCTACAACGACAGCGGATTTGGCAATTATGCCGTTAGCTTTACCGAACAGCAGCGTCTGCTAAGCCAAGGCTATGAACTTGGCTATCGCGATGCGATGGAAGAGCGTGACCAATACGGTGTCGGCCAGAACGGCGGCACGCTCGACCTGGTCAGCGTCCTGCTCGAGAACGTTCTGCTGAACGGCTCGGTGTAGGGAAGTTCGTTTTGATCTAGATCGGGTTAAAAATAATCGCCCGTTGCAACTCGCGGCGGGCTTTCTATTTGCTTAAAAGAGAACTCGGCAACAACTCCTGCTCTGCGTTCTTAGCGTCTTGGCGTGAGTTCCACCCTTGCGCGATCTGGCGGAAAAGGGTTTAATAATAGATTGCTCGATCGGTCGGGCGGCTGCCGTGCGGAGCACAGCAAGCGAATCTTTGCCGAAGAGGAGGTGAGACAATAAATGGCATATATAACTTTACATTCGAATGAGACCATCGAAAGCGCACTGCGCCGTTTCAAACGAAAGGTTATCAGCGAAGAGATCATCAAAGATCTTAAGAAACACGCTCACTTCATCCCGCCGGGACAAAAGGCGAAGCTGAAATCGGCAAACGCACGCAAGCGAAACCGAAGACGTTTCCGCCAACAGCGTCCGATGGGCGCCTCGAACTCACGCCCAATGGGCGGCGGTTCGTCAAGATAGCAGTTTGAGAACATTTGACCAAAGGTGAAAAAGTTACGGGACGTCCTAGCTTTTTCACCTTTTCGCTTTTAAACTTTTTATTTGGAAAACCTTGCCTTGAAAAAGATTATCCTCGTCACGAACGACGACGGAATTCACTCCGAAGGCATTGCCGCGCTCGAAAAGGCAATGGCGGGCTTGGGTGATGTTTACGTCGTCGCACCCGAATCCGAAATGAGCGGCGCTTCGCATAGCCTTACGCTTGCGCGGCCGCTTCGCATTCGGCAGATAGACGAACGACATTGGACAGTTGACGGTACGCCGACCGATTGCGTCACGCTCGCGTTAAACCAGATCCTTGCACCGGACATTCGGCCGGACATTTGTGTTTCCGGCATCAATCACGGGGCTAATCTTGGCGACGACGCGACCTATTCCGGCACAGTCGCCGGTGCAATGGAGGCGACGATACTCGGCGTGCCGGGTTTGGCTTTTAGCCTCGTTGCGTATCGAAGCCATGATTTTACCGAATCGGCACGTATCGCCCGCGACGTCACGATAAAAGCATTGGCCGAAGGAATTCCGGACGGCACTCTGCTCAATGTGAATGTACCGAAAGGCGTACCAAAAGGTATTCGCGTGACGAAGCAGGGATTCAAATCCGCCCGGCCGGTGATCAGCGAACACATCGATCCTCGCGGTAAGCTATATTATTGGATCGGCGAAGAGCGAAATGGATTTCGTGCCGAAGGCGGAACGGATTTTGAGGCCGTCGAAGCCGGTTTTGTCTCGGTAACGCCAATGCGTTCTGACCTGACAAATCATCTTGTTATCGAAGAATTGAGAACCTGGGAAGATTAGTTTGACCAACGGAACAGCAAAAAAAACGAACATAACCGACCAGTTTGCCATCCCGCGGGCGCGAATGGTCGAGCATCTTCGCACGCATTACAAGATCGCCGACGAACGCGTGCTCGAAGCGATGAACCGCGTGCCGCGTCATCGGTTCGTGCCTGAGGCCATCTGGTCGCAGGCATATAAAGACAACGCCCTGCCGATCGCCGCAAAACAGACCATCTCGCAGCCATTCATCGTCGCGCGAATGTCGGAATTGCTCGAACTAAAAGGCCGCGAACGCGTACTTGAAATTGGTTCGGGTTCGGGTTACCAAACGGCGGTATTGGCACTGCTCGCGCGAAAGGTCTATGCCATCGAACGCCTCGCTCCGCTCGCGGCCGAAGCTAAACAAAAACTGATGCAGATGGGCTATCGAAACATCTCATATCGTACCGCCGACGGCACCGAAGGCTGGCCCGTTTATGCACCTTTCGACGCCATACTTGTCGCTGCAGGCGGGCCGGAAATTCCCGAACCACTCGTTCAGCAGCTCGAGATCGGCGGCCGTATGGTGATACCGGTCGGCAAAGAAGTTAAATCGCAAATTTTAGTGCGCGTAACGCGGACCGCGAAAGGCTTTGACAAAGAAAATTTCGGCCCGTGTTCGTTCGTTCCGCTGATCGGGCAGCACGGCTGGAAAGATTAATTCATATTTAACCGAGGCAATCGTTTGAAAAAGATATTCGAATACATGCGCCGGACGAAGGCTTGGGTCGAAGGCTATGCCGATAAACCCTATGCCGAATGGGCGCTTTTTATCATCGCCTTTACCGAATCGTCGTTTTTCCCCATCCCGCCCGACGTGCTGCTTATCGCGATGGCGGTCATCACGCCGTCCAAAGCGTTTCGATATGCATTGATCTGCATGGTCGGTTCCGTGCTCGGCGGAGTTCTCGGCTATTACATCGGGATGCTTTTCTATGAAACTCTGGGAATACCGATCCTGACATTTTATGGGGCGATGGGCCATTATGAAACGGTCCGCGGGCTTTATAATGAACACGCATTCTGGGCGATACTTGCCGCGGGTGTAACGCCGATACCATATAAGGTCTTCACCATCGCTGCCGGCGCGTTTGAAGTATCGATCTGGACGCTGATCATCGCATCGATCATAGGCCGCGGGGCGCGTTTCTTTGCCGTTGCGGCGTTGTTCTATTTCTTTGGTGCTACGATCAAAAAGTTCATCGACAAATATTTCGAGATACTTTCGGTCGCGTTCCTGGTCTTGCTGATCGGTGGATTCGTCGTGATCCGCGTCTTTTTGCGATAGGCGTTGGTTGACATCGCACCGGCGCTTACATAGACTTAGGTGTTCGCGAGTTCGAACGCGACAAGTCGGGGCGTGGCTCAGCCTGGTAGAGCGCACCGTTCGGGACGGTGAGGTCGGAGGTTCAAATCCTCTCGCCCCGACCATTAAGATCAAAAACACTCGGTTTATCGCCGGGTGTTTTTTCTTTTGTGGGAGCCCAACGGTCTCAAAATAGAACAGCTTGGTTCGGGGCAAATGACCACAAACTAACCAGCACTCAACGGAACCCGATTCTCCGGTCAGTTATCCCTTGACTCTACCGATGGTAGCGAATATTCTTGCCTGCAGATGGATTTCTATTTTCTGTTGTTCTCGCTGTTCTTCCCGCGGATCGTGATGCTTGTCTATCTGGCGATGTATCCTGATCTGTTCCCGGCGAACACCGTCCCGCAATGGGCCGATGTGCTGCTCGGCGTCTTCGTGCCGCGAATACTTATCCTGATATATATCTATCAAAACATGGGCTACGAAAATATTTGGTTCGTCGCCCACTTGGTCGTCGCCCTCATCGCCTACATGGGCGGCAGCCGCGAAACTCAACGCCGCCGCTCAAACCGAGATACGTAACGACGAACCCGCATTCTTCGGTCAGCACATATACATAGAAAAGATCCGGACAAGTTTTCCGCCTTTGATATAGAAATTAGTGGTGCCGGGACCATCCGATTCGTCGAAGGAGTAGTACCAGATGAGTTCTCCGGTTTCGATGTCGGTTTCCTGTGACTTCGTACTTCCCATCTTACGTCTAACGGCGGCCTGGGTCGCTCCGGTCTTGATCCCGAATGGCTTCCATTTGTCGTTCGTGATCTCGATCGAGTAAACATAAAACTCTGCATTCGGTTCCAACGATTCGGACATTTCAAGCTCAAGCCCGTCGTAAACAAGCGTGCGTATCCTTCTGCCACGACACTCGTCGCCCTCGTCGGTCGTATCCGACTGGGGCTTCCCGAGCGACTTGATCACATCAGATAGGCTCGTCCCCAAGCCGACGCCTTTTACCTTGACCAGGTACTTAGCGTCAGCCTGAGCATTCCCCGCCGCCGCAAACGCACACATAAATATCGCAAGAAGTAGAGCTTTCATTCCTAAAGGACGCTAAATGAACTGTTGACTTGCGTCATCGAGACCTTTTAAAGCTTTCGCCGTTGCCAACGTCCGGGCCATTCGTTATCCACTATATGCACTATTCACTGTTCGTTATTCGTTGTACGTTATTCCGGAGCCATGTAGTTAGTTCCTCTTCCGAAAGCGTCCCTTCCGCGAGCGATAGTAATGTAAGGTATTTGTCTGTGGGTTCGGCAGTTAGCTGAAAGCCGTTCTTGATAATGAACGTCTCCATTACCACATAGGCGGTGCGCTTGTTGCCGTCGATAAACGGATGATTCTTGGCAATGCCTAACGCGTATGCCGCAGCCAGGCGGGCGATATCGGCATCAGGCTCGTAAGCGAGGATGTTCTGTGGCCGAGCAAGTCCCGATTCGAGCAGACCGATGTCGCGAACGCCGTCCGCACCGCCGTGCTCCGCGATCTGCCGGCGGTGAACGGCAAGCACGCGGTCGATCTTGATCCACTTGTTCATTCGGCAAGCTTCCGGAGAAGATCACGGTTCTCGCGCATTACTCGCTCGGCGATCGCCATGTCTTCCGCAAATTCTTCATCGAAAGCCCGGAGCTCGATACCGTCCGAAGTTTCCGTCACGTAAAGAGTGTCGCCCTTCTGAACCCGCAGCCGAGCAAGGATATCCTTTGGCAAGACCACACCAGCTGAGCTGCCGACGGTTGTTATCTTTAGCTTGGTCGTCATCGAACATGATTATAATGAATATTATAATGCCGGTCAAT
>CAZXTS010000151.1:0-7341 GCA_964643745.1 uncultured Chloracidobacterium sp. | reverse complement strand
CGGCCTGAGCTGGAGGCATCTTTGGAGCGGATAAAGAACACGGTGATCGAGCGGCTGCGGGAAAGCGAGGTTCCATTTATCGCCATCGAAGGCCGGGTGAAACGATTATATTCGCTTTGGAAAAAGCTAAAAAAGCAGAAGATAACCATCGAACAGGTTTATGACCTGATCGCCACCCGCATAATCACGCCGAACGACAGAAAATACTGCTATTTAACATTGAGCGTGATCCACGACACTTGGACGCCGGTCCCGGAACGTTTTAAGGATTGGATAGCGATACCGCGCGACAACCTGTACCAATCGCTTCACACCTCCGTCATCGGCGATACGGGGCAGCCTTTTGAAGTGCAGATCCGCACCGAAGAGATGCACCATATCGCCGAGGAAGGCGTTGCTGCCCATTGGAAATACAAGGAAAAGAAGCTCGGCCAGGCCGAGGAAGATGCGTCCCTAGACGAACTAAGAAAGACGGTCGAAAAGCTGCTCCTCCCGTTGGTCGAGAATACCGAATCGAACGAGGATTCGGAGGACTTCATCGAATCCCTGAAGCTGGATCTTTTCCCAAAGGATGTTTATGCATTCACGCCGATGGGAAAGGTCATCCAACTTCCCCGCGGATCTTCGCCTATCGACTTCGCGTATGCGATCCATTCCGAGGTTGGCGATACCTGTACCGGAGCAAAGATCAATGGCCGGATAGTTCCGCTGCGAAACGAGTTACAGAATGGAGACGTGGTCGAGATAATGACAACGGCACATTCGCGTCCCTCGCGCGATTGGCTCAATCATGTTGTTACCTCGAAGGCTCGAAACCGGATCCGGCATTATATCGCCGAACAACAACGAAGCGATTCAATAGATATCGGACGAAAGCTGCTTGAAAAGGAGCTCGAAAAATTTCGCATTGCCGGCAAGAAATTCATCGGCAACGATGCGGAGATGAAGCGAATCGCCAACGAATATGGGCTTGGCCGGCCTGATGATCTTTTGGCCTCGATCGGCTACGGCAAGACCTTGCCGAGAAATGTGATCGCTAAACATCTCGGCCCGGAAAAATTCGCCGAATTAGATCCCGAAGGGAAAAGCGAGAACCGGTTCCAAACCGGTGTAAAGGCGGTCAAAAAATTCATTGGTCTTGGCGACGACGCGATTGTGGTAAAAGGGGTCGACAATCTGCTCACGAACCGGGCCCGCTGCTGCAATCCGCTTCGCGGTGAACAGATAGTCGGTTACATTTCGCTCGGCAAGGGGATCGTGGTTCATAACAAGCGATGCAAAAATGTTTCGCAACTAATGCTAAACAAGGAACGCATCGTCGATGTCGATTGGGCAAAGAGTGAGAAAGAGGAGATCCAATCAGTACGGATACTCGCCACGACCGAGAACCGTACCGGAATGCTCGCCGGGATCACCAATGCGATCGCCGAGATCAAGACCGGTATCCGCGACGCAAAGGCAAACGTCTCACGCAACGATCAGGGCCTTATCGAAGTAACGGTCGAGGTCTTCGATAAAAAGCATCTTGATCGCGTGATCTCATCGATAGAAAAGGTCCCCGGTGTCATCGCCGTCGAGCGTCTGAATGCATAACCCCGAGCTATAAAGAACGTTTTATACCACGATAACTTCTACTTTACTTTTTTCCCAACCTAAGTTATCATCCCTTCGTTCTAGCCCACTACTTTTACCGAAGCTCTCGTGCTTATTTTCGGTTTTATATTTTCTTTGCGAGTTTTCCCGCTTTCGTAGGTCAATTTATTTGCGAAAAATCCCGCTGTGTTCTAAGAGCCGGCGGAAATCCAAAGGAGAAGGGTAGAAAAAATGAAAAGATTATTGATGATGGCGGCGTTGACAGGTCTTTGCTGTGCGGCAGTCGCTTTTTTCTCGCCGATGGTCGAAAGCCAGGAGCGCGATAGGGAAGGCAAATTCGAGCGTTCGGCCAAGCCAATCTCGGGGCGTTACATCGTCCTTCTGGAAGATTGGGCAGCAGGAGAGCGTGGTGCCCGGTCAAACGCCGAAAGCCTTGCCTCAGAGATGGCAATTGCCTATCAGGGCCGGATCGATCACGTTTACAAAGACGCTGTCAACGGTTTTTCGATCGAAATGACCGAAAAGCAGGCCATCGAATTAAGCAACGACGTACGGGTAAAGCTGGTTGAAGAGGACAGTGTCGTTTCGATCAATGCAACTCAAACGAATGCCACTTGGGGTCTTGATCGGATCGATCAACGCGACAGGCCGTTAAACGGCACATACGTTTACACACCGACGGGAAGCGGCGTTAATGCTTATATCATCGATACCGGAATTCGCCGGACACACAATGATTTTGGTGGCCGGGCTTTCGCCGGTTACGACGCGATAGGCGACGGGCAGAACTCGAACGACTGTAATGGCCACGGGACTCACGTAGCGGGCACGGTCGGCGGAACCGTTTACGGTGTCGCGAAGGCGGTTCGCTTGTATGCAGTTCGGGTGTTGAATTGCAGCGGTTCAGGCACCAATTCGGGCGTGATCGCAGGCGTAAACTGGGTTACGTCAAATCACGTCAAACCAGCGGTCGCGAATATGAGTCTCGGCGGCGGAGCTTCTTCAGCTCTCGATACGGCGGTCAATAACTCGATCAATGCGGGTGTGACATATGTTGTTGCGGCAGGAAACAGCAACGCAAATGCTTGCAATTCGTCTCCGGCCCGTGTGCCGGCAGCGATAACGGTCGGCTCGACAACAAGTACCGATGCAAGATCTTCTTTCTCGAACTTTGGCAGCTGCCTGGATATCTTTGCTCCGGGTTCGTCGATAAGATCTGCATGGCATACCAGTAACACAGCAACATCCACGATCAGCGGAACATCTATGGCCGCTCCGCATGTTGCCGGTGTTGCAGCCCTCTATCTTCAGGGGAATACGGGTGCTTCGAACTTAACGGTTCGCAATGCGATCGTTAACACAGGCACGACTGGCCGGTTGACGAGCATTGGATCAGGATCTCCTAACGTTCTCTTGTATTCACTCTTGTCGGGCGGAGGCGGTACTCCACCACCATCCTGCAGCGGTGGAACATATACTGGAACGCTTTCATCAGGCGGCGCTCAGATCCAGCCGAATGGCACTTACTACCAGAGCACCAGCAGCGGTGTTCATTCGGGCATCCTGACCGGGCCTTCAAATGCCGATTTTGATCTCCGGCTATATCGATGGAACGGTTCGTCATGGTCAGTTGTAGCAAGTTCGCTGGGTTCTACTTCCAGTGAAAGCATTAGCTACAATGGCACCGCCGGTTATTATTACTGGCGTGTGAATTCGTACAGCGGCAGCGGCAGTTACAGCCTCTGCACGACCCGGCCTTGATCGGGTGGCTAAACCGGACGGGCGGCGATCGATTTGCCGTCCGCTCCGTTTAATTGGATTAGATCGGGTTTCACTTAGGCGGCCGGCGGGAAACTACCGGCCGCTTCAGTTTTGTTTTTGACCCCCGTTTCTGTTATCATTTCCATTTTGTTTCGGGGGAACCGGCTTCAAATGGAAACGATCTCAACTGAAAATGCGCCCGGGGCGATCGGGCCCTATTCACAGGCAATTAAAGCGAACGGAATGGTCTTTTGTTCGGGTCAGATCCCGATAGATATAGCGACCGGCGAATTCGTATCAAACGACGTTGCGGAGCAGACTGAACAGGTGTTGAAGAATCTGAAAGCAGTGTTGGAAGCGGCAGGTTCGGGCTTGGACAAGGTCGTTAAGACCGGAGTGTTTCTAGCCGATATGAACGATTTTGCGGCGATGAACGAGGTTTACGGCCGGTATTTCGATTCGAATAAGCCAGCCAGGGCAACGATTCAAGCGGCGAGGCTGCCGAGGGACGCGCGTGTTGAGATAGACTGTATCGCTATCGTCTAGAGTTTACTCTTTGGCTGAATTGGGATTTGGAACACAAGAAATGCCAAACACCGAAATTGTCGGCATTTGGCAACCAAAAACGAGAAGCGTAACTCAAAAAAACTACGCGGCTTTGATAATTTTACCGGACTTGATGCAGCGGGTGCATACCTTCGCACGCTGATTGCTTCCCGATGGCAGTTTCACACGAACCGACTGCAGATTCGGGTTGAAACGGCGGCGGGTCTTATTGTTAGCATGGGAAACATTGTTTCCAAATTGCGGGCCTTTCCCGCATACGTCGCATCTTTTAGCCATAATGTATTGCCTCCAAAGGTCGAGGTAAAGAGTTTAGAAAAACTCAAAAACAAGTTTTATAACAATTTAGTTGTCCTTAGTCAAGTAATGATCAGAAAAGTGTCACTCCAAGGAGTATTTGCAAACGTGCTAAAAAACAATAACCGAGCCTTTTCGTTGGCTCTCATCCTAACTATTTCAGCTCTTTTTTCGGCTTGCAGCGATGGCGGCCCCGGCGGGCCCGGCGCTACTAATCCGAACGAAACTGCAGCGACCGTCAATGGCAAACCGATCAAGATGGAAGACGTCGAGCGAGCCATTAAGCAGCAGGCACAGGGCCAGGAAAGCCAGCTCTCGCCGCTTGAACTGGCTGGAGCAAGGCTTCAGGCCCTACAGTCACTGATCGAGCAGGAAGTGATGTTCCAGAAGGCCGAGGCCGAAGGTACTGTGCCGACCGATGAAGAGGTTAATGCCGAGTTCAATAAACGGAAGACAGAAAGCTTGCTTTCGCAAGAGCAGTTTGAGGAAGAAATGAAGAAGATCGGCGAGACCGAGGCATCCGCACGGTTGACGATCAAGAAGGGCCTTGCGATCCAGAAGCTTCAGGAAAAGATCACCGGAAAGATCGAACCTCCGAAGGATGCTGAGATCACGCAGTTTTTTGAATCCAATCGGGAAGCGTTCAAGCGAAAGCGTGGAGCACAGCTTGCTGCTATTGTGATCGACCCGCAGGATTCCGGCCCGGACGACACAACGAAGAACGATGTCGAGGCCCGGGCAAAAGCAAGCGAGATCGGCCAGCGTCTGATGCAGGGTGCAGATTTTGCTACCGTTGCACGTGAGGTCAGTGAAGATCCGCAAACGCGTCTTCGCGGCGGCGATTGGCAGTATTTTACGGTAGAACAGTTGGCGAAGGCATTCGGACAGGGCTTTGCAGACGGCGTGATGAAGGAGTTGAAGGTCGGGCAGATCATTCCGAACATCGTTCCTTTCGAAGGCCGGTATTTGATCTTGAAGATCCAGCAGAAGGTCGAGAATGACGAAGACCGAACGCTTGAAACGCCGGGCGTGAAGCAGGAGATAACGGACGTTTTGATCAATTCGCGCAAGCAGCTGCTAGCCGCTTCGTATCAGGCGATCGCGATGAACGAAGCCCGGATCGAGAACTTCCTTGCGAAGAAAGTTGTCGATAATCCGAACGAACTGAGCGGAGCTCGTCCGGCAGGGGCGGCCCCGGCTGCAAATGCGAATACTAACGCTGCTTCGGCGGCTAATTCGTCGAACGCGAATGCGGGCAATACGTCCGATGCGGCCGCGTCAGATGCAAAGCCGGCCCCGGCAGCGAACGGGAACGCTAACTCGAACGCTAGATAGTCGGGTACTTAGCACTTAAGATCAGGTAAAGGGCGAGAACATTCCTGCCTTTTACCTGTTTTCCTTTTTACCTTCTGCGATGTTATTCAGGTTTACTGATGTAAAAAAATCCTACGGCGGGACCGAGATCTTGCGGGGCATGTCGTTTCAGGTGAACCCGGATGAAAAGATCGGGCTTGTCGGACGAAACGGCGCCGGCAAGACGACGGCTTTTAGGCTTATCACGCATGCTGAGGAACCGGATTCAGGGGAGATAGTCAAGATAAACGGCCTGAAGCTCGGGCTGCTCGATCAGCACGTCGATTTCCAAGCCGGCGAGACCGTTCATACCGCCGCTTTGTCCGCATTCAAGGAAATACACGACATCGAAGCCGAAATGCGGCAGGTGGAAAAGCAGATGGAGACGGATCATTCCGATGATGTCCTGAACCGGTATGCAGATCTGCAAACAGCGTTTGAACAGGCTGACGGATTTACTTATGCCGCACGGGCCGAGGCCATCTTACTCGGTCTCGGGTTTACGAAAGAGCAGTGGTCGATGGATACCGGAATTCTTTCCGGCGGACAAATGAACCGGCTCGGAATGGCAAGGCTTCTTCTTTCCGGAGCGGATATATTGTTGCTCGATGAGCCGACGAACCATCTCGACGTGAACGCGGTCGAATGGCTGGAAGAATTTTTGCAGACCTACAACCGTGCATATGTCGTTATCAGCCACGACCGCTATTTTCTTGACCGGACGACCGATCGGATCATTGAGATAGAGAACGGCAAGGCGGTCAATTACAAAGGAAATTATTCGAAATTCGTCGTCGAACGCGAACTACGCCGCGAGCAGCAGATGCGCGAGTTTGAAAACCAGCAGTCGATGATCAACAAGACGCAGGAATTCATTCGCCGAAATCTCGAAGGCCAAAAGACAAAACAGGCGAAGTCGCGTCGGAATATGCTCGAACGGATGGATCGTGTCGAGGCAGTCGCGGCCGAGAAGCATGGCGGAAGTTTTGGCCTGAAGCAGGTGGAGCGTACCGGAAACAATGTTCTCACGGCCGAAGATCTTGCGGTCGGTTACGGCGACACGGTACTTGCAAAAAACATCAACTTCTCGATACTCCGCGGTGAAGTGCTCGGAATAATCGGTGCCAACGGGACCGGCAAGACCACGCTGCTCAAAGCCTTGCTCGGACAGAACCGCGAACTCGCAGGCGCGATCCGATGGGGAACCAAGGTGAACATCGGTTATTACGCTCAGAATCTGGACGACCTGCATCCCGCCAACGAGGTAATTCAGGAACTCCGGCGTATTGCACCGCTGGCCGATAACGGCACTCTACGATCGTTTCTCGCACGTTTTCTTTTTATGGGTGAAGATGTGTTCAAGAACGTTCGCGATCTTTCAGGCGGCGAAAAGGGAAGGCTCGCGCTCGCCAAACTTATTTACTCGCGAAAGAACGTGCTGATACTTGACGAGCCGACAAACCATCTCGATATTCCGGCACGAGAAGCATTAGAAGATGCCCTGGCGGAATATGACGGAACGATCATCACCGTAAGCCACGACCGCTTTTTTCTCGACAAGATCGCGACGCAGATTCTCGCATTTGAACAAGACGGAACCGTCGACAACTATGCTGGAAACTATACCGAATTTCACGATTGGAAAAAAGCAAAACCGACTGAGTTGGCGGCCGAAATGCCTTCACAGATCGAAGAGCAACCCGAACCTGTTCAGTCCGCTACCGTAGAAAAGCTCAGCAAAAATCAGCGTGACCGCATTGAGCGCAAGATAGC
>CAZXTS010000150.1:0-7413 GCA_964643745.1 uncultured Chloracidobacterium sp. | reverse complement strand
GTTCCCATCAGGTCGTCAGGCATCGGCAGCTTGTGTACTCGCGGATCCACCGCACCCGCCTGAAGGAAATACCACGAACGCTGGAGATTCATGATGTTGTGATACATCTGAATATCCGAGTCGAGGATCTCGCCGGTTCGCGGATCGTTAACGTGCGGCCCTGAGGCATTCTCGATGGTCGAAGGAAGCCAGCGTATAACCGAATAGCGTGCGTCTTCCGGATCGAACTCAGGATCTTCTTCCTTTGACGGAGCCATTTTTGCGATTATCGCGTTCCTAAAGCCTGCGGCTTCAAAAGCCTTCTGCCATTTTTCAACGCCGCGCTTAGTAAATGGAATCAGCCAAGTGGGCGTTGCTCTGTCGATGTAATATACGATGGGCTTAACCGGTTCTGAGAGTTCTGCGTTCGGATCCTTTTTTTCCAGACGCCAGCGGGTGATGAATCTGCGTTGTTGCGCACGGTGCTCGGGTCGGCTGTAATCCGTTTGCGTTACCGAAAAATAACCGACGCGATCATCAAAGAGTCTCGGCATCATTGGGTTATCGGGGAGTTTCACCATGCTGTGGTGAAGCACTACCGTAGCGCTTCCCGGAGGCATTCCGGCTGCTCCGAACAGGCCGCCGCCACCGCCGCCCGGCATACCGGCCGGAGAGGGATTTCGAACGTATGTATGGGTCGCTCTCGCTTCGATGTTCTCAGGAAAGGTCGATATGCGCTCTATATACGATCGTGTGGCGTCCATCATCGTTGCGTTCAACCGTTGTCGTGCACTGAGCTCGAAAAGATCAGTTGTGAATAGCCTTCCAATATCGATGACAGCCGTCGCGTTGTCCTGTCCCCAAGCGGCAACCGGAAACGACATCAGGATCGTGTCGTTATTCGCATTCTGAACGGCCTCCGCAATGGGATTTGCCGGATCCGCCACGATGCTGAAGTTGACGTTTCTCAGAAAAACCCGATTGTCTTGAAGTTCCCAGCGAACGACGCGGCGGCCAAGGGCCTGTCCGCCATAGCCGACTCCAAGCGTTGTCCGTGCGATCTGGGTGACCCACAGAAACTGCTTGCCGAACTGATCTTTCGGGATCTCGTAAAAATGCTTGTCCTTAACCTGATGCACGGTAAAGATACCTTTCTTCGTCTTGGCATCTTTCGTGATCACTTTGTCGTACGGCTGCGGATCTTGTGAACCGGCACCGGGCATGCCGGGACGCTGCGGCCCGCTTGGGGTTTCGGCTGGGGTCGGCGGCGGTGCATCCTGTGCGGTAAGGGTTGCTGCTCCGCCGGCTAATAATAGTGGCATCAGCAGAAAACCAAAAATGGCCTTTCTCATCGGTATGTGCTCCTGTTGTTATAGATTCTTATCTAAATATTCCGGGTACTTCAGATACGTAGACGGCTATCTTTAGGTTTCAGTTTCGGAATAGGTTTCAGAGCGCTAGTTATAACATTCCACAACACCCGACTCAAAAGAGAATTGTGTCAAGAATTGTAAAGAGAATCGACTACGCCAAGCCGCGATCAACGAATAATCACTGAGAAAGCTGGATGTTTATTGCCGGAATAGAATTTCCGACATGCCGCTCGTATGTTAAGCAACCAGTGGATAGATCTAAACGTCCTTCTCAAATTGGCTTATATGATATGAGCCGTTTGGAAAGGTCGCTATGATCTCAAGACGGCCGCCAAGTGCGTTAATGAATTCGCGAAGAGTAGAAATGTGCATATCAGAGCGTCGTTCGAACCGCGAGATCGCAGCCTGCTTTTTATCAAGCAGGTCGGCAAGTTCCTCCTGGCTAACACCGAGAGCATGTCGCAACTCGGTTAGACGGATATCCGAACGCAGTTCAGCGGCAAGAGCCTCAGATCTTCGTCTGGATTCCGGCGTCAATTTTTTTCGTAGTTCTGTAAATGATCTAGCCATCAGGTTAGTCCTTCCTCTCTCAACTCGATTAAGTGTTCCTCATAAATTCTTTCGGCGATGGGTACAAATACATCGTACCAACGTTTGTTGCCTGTCTTATCTCCGCCGATCAATAATATTGCCATTCTTCGTGGGTCGAAAGCATAAAGAACCCGATATGGCCGTCCTTGGTGTTGGGGCCTCAATTCGCGCATATGAGAAATTTTCGAGCCACGAATGTCCGATGTGTACGGATGCCCTAAACCCAGCCCAAATTCTTCCAACATCTGCACATACGCCGCGATGGTTTCCTGCTCTTTCTCATTCAGACCATCCCACCACTCTTCAAACTCTTCAGTAAACTCAACTTCACACCTCATAGTATTACGTTGATGTAATATTCTGTCAAGAAAACATTTGGATCATAATACGAATTTAGCGACCACAGGAGCATGGTCGCTTGGTTTTTCGAGGTCGCGGGTCGAGCGGTCGATGACGCAGTCACTGCATTTTTCTGCAAGCGATGCCGAGGTCCAGATATAGTCGATACGAAGGCCTCGGTTTCGCTGCCAGGCTCCTTCGCGATAATTCCACCACGAGAATTCCTGTGTGTCCGGATGCATATCTCGGAAAAGATCGCGAAACCCCCACTGCTTTACGTTATGCATCGCGGCACGCTCGGTCTTGGTAAAATGCAGCTTACCTTCCCAGTGCGGTACGCTCCAAACGTCTATTTCGTCCATTGCAACATTAAAATCGCCGCACAGAAGCACGTCTTCGTTCGTCCTGCATGTGTCGTCGAAAAACCGGCGGAGCCGCATCAGCCAATCCAGTTTGAACGTGAATTTATCTGTGCCCAATTCGGTGCCGTTCGGAATGTAGGTATTCACAATTCGAACGCCTTTGATCGTCGCGGCGATCAGGCGCTTTGGCGATTCATCATCGTCATCGGCAAATCCTTTTTGCACATCTTCGATCGGGAACTTCGAAAGAATTGCGACACCGTTGTAGGATTTTTGCCCGAAAAAGGCAGTTTCAAAACCGGCATCGTGAATCGCCTGAAAGGGAAAATTCTCGTCCACGCATTTCGTTTCCTGTAGGCAGATCACATCAGGCTCGGCACGACCGACCCAATCCAAAAGCTGCGGCAATCTTACATTAATAGAATTTACGTTCCAGGTTGCGATCTTCATTGAAATAGATTTATCACAGAGAACACAGAGAGCACAGAGAAGAACGGATAACGAAAGGAATTTTATCTATTTTCCGGAGTTGCGTTCCCAGAACACGCCGTCTTCAAAGCCCTGAATTGAGCTGTCTTTTACAGCCATCTCTAGCCGCTTTGCCGTAAGGAGACAATATTCCTCGTCTGATTCAATCGCCACAAATTTGCGTCCCAGCTTTTTGGCGACGACGGCAGTCGTGCCGCTTCCGGCAAACGGGTCAAGGATAAGATCACCGGGATTCGTGCTTGCCAGAATGATCTTTGCAAGGAGCTTTTCCGGCTTCTGCGTCGGGTGGTCTGTGTTTTCGGGCATCGACCAAAATGGCACACTGATGTCCGTCCAAATATTCGATGGATGCGTGTCGCGGAAGTTCCCTTCGGCCGTTTCGTTCCAATCCTTCGGTTTCCCGTTCACCTTGTAAGGAGCGATCACGCGACGCCGCTGCTTTACCGCATCGAGGTTGAACGTGAATTCGTCCGACACCGTAAAAAACCAAATGTCTTCTGCCGAATTCTTCCAATTCGCCTTTGCACCGCGGCCTTTTTCGCGTTCCCAGGTAATGCGGTTCCGCAATTTGAAGTATCTAGAACCGACACGCTGAATTGCCGCCGTCGAACGCCAGTCACCACAAATGTAAACACTCGCCGTCGATTTCAGAAGCGGGACGCATAGCCGCAGCCAGGAATCCAGCCACTCTTCATATTCGTCAGACGACCTCGCACTAAAACCTTCCTTTCCGAATCGTTTGGTCAAATTGTACGGAGGGTCAGCGAATAGGAGATCAAAATTTGCAATCTCAAGCTTTGGCAAAACTTCAAAGGCATCGCCGCGAACGATCTGTTCGAACGAAGACCCGGAGACATATCGATCTCCGCAAAACAGACTACTCCAAAGGCGCTCTCGGTCCTCTTCTATAAGCTCGATCGTTCGATTCCTCGGCGCTCTTTTTCTGCTTGTGCTTTCCATAAAAGCCTTTGATAGGCTACCGCAAAACTCCGGCAAGAAGCCAAACCGTTCCGATCACAACGATGCCTCCGATAATATCAAGCAACAGTCCGTAGCGGATCATCTTCATCAGCGGAACGTAACCGGAACCATAAACGATCGCATTGCAGGGCGTAGAGACCGGCAGCATAAAGCCGAGACTTGCCGCAAGCGTCGCCCCGACGGCCGGCACCAACGGATCGATCCCCTGTGTATTTGAAATTGCGATGACGACCGGGACCACCATATTAGCCGAGGCAGTATTAGACGTTGTTTCGGAAATTACGATCGCAACAAAAACCGACGCGACCAGTAAGCCAAATTCACCGCTGAAGGGCAGCAAGCCGGTCAAACCTCGGCCGACCGATTCGGCCAGGCCAGTTTGAAACGACAGCACGCCGAGCGCAAATCCGCCGCCGTACAGAAGCACGACCCCCCAATCGATCTTTACCGCGTCGGGCCAGGTGATCGCCTTCGAACCCTTTTCGTTTCCCGGAAGCAGGAAAAGAAGAACTGCACCGAGCAGAGCGCCGACCGCCTCCGGAAAACGGGTGCTTATCGTCTTATAGATCTCGCTGCTCTCGCCGGCGACGAGTGCCACAATGCCGGAAAAGATCCATATGGACACCGCGGCCGAAAATGCTATGACCGTTGACCTCTGCGCCCGCGTCCATTTGCCCAGTTTTTCCCGTTCGCGGGCGATCATTTCCGTGCTTCCCTCGATCGTCTTGATCCCCGACGGACACAGATAATTCATGTAGAGGAACAGAAATAGATAAAGGATCACAACGACCGGCACCCCGATGAGCATCCATTTGAAGAAGGATATTTCTGCACCAACTAGAGTTCGCAGAAAGCCCAATCCGATCACATTCGGCGGAGTTCCGATGGGTGTGGCAAGCCCTCCGATGGATGCCGAAAACGACGTGATCAGCATCATTCCGGTCGCATAACGCCGATCGAATTTCTGGCCGGTCTCCTGTTCGTGCTTCAGGAAAAACGCGATGATCGACAAGCCGATAGCAAACATCATTGCGGTCGTGGCCGTGTTCGATATCCAGGCGGACATAAACGCAGTTACGGCTCCAAAAGCGAACAGAATTCGACTTGGACTTGAGCCGATCCATTTCATCGAAAGGACGCTATAGGCAAACCGTTTGTCCAGATCATGAATAAAGATAGCCCTTGCGAGCATGAAGGAACCGATGAATAGGAAGATCAGTGGGTCCGCGAACGGAGCAAAGACGGCTTTAGCCGGAGCGACCTGAAAGACGACGCAAAGCGATGCGCCTAGCAGCGCGGAGACAGGCATCGATACCGTTTCGCACATCCAAAGCGTGATCACCATAGCAATGATCGCAGCTAACGTGTGTGCGTTTGGATCAAGTTCGAACGGAGCGAAGTAGATAGCGAGAAACACCACAGGTGCCAGAAAATATCCTGCCTTGTTCCTGATCGCATCAAACTTTGCTTCGCCCGGACTAACCAGACCTTTAAGATCGTCCTCAAATTCCATAGATCAATTTGCCTTAGCGTTTTGCACCTGAAATGCGGTTTACAGGAAGTTAGCACACGTCTATTGAAATTGATAAGATGGAAGCACATTCGACAAATATCGTGATGGCGGCTCGACTCACAATAGCTCTGTTCCTGTTACTATCGCTCTGCGTTTCGCGCGGCGAAGGGATCCACCTGCTGCCGTTTTCGCCCGGCGGTGATCCGGCGGCCGCTGAGCAGGCATCTGTCGATGTACTCGACAAGCTGTTCAATCCCCAGGAAGGATTTCATTCAAAACCTATCCAAAAGCTTGGCAAAGACATTCGGCCGGTCGACTCCTGCGGAAAGACCGCACAGTTGGCTTTGCAGAGCTCCGCTTTGTGTTGGGAAAGAGCTCACGATGCCGCACGTCCTGCGATCAGGCTTGAAAAAAGCCTGTTCTCATATGGTTCTGATCGCTCACCGCCCTCGCCGGTTTAGCCCCGGAGATCAAATTTTTGTCTAGTTTCCCGAGCCTGCCCCACCAGCCGGCAAAGGTCACGTTTCTCTTCTTCACATTTTTTGGCCGACGCACATCATATCGTCGGAAACCATTTAACAGACAATGGATATTCACTCAACGATAAACCCGAACGACCCCGATCATCTCCATGAATCTATCATGCGATATGCACGGACCGATTTTCCAGGTCTCGACGAATCGCTGACGGTCGAAGGAGCACTCCGGCTGATCCGCACGAAAGGGCTTGGCGAAAGGATCGTTTATTTTTACGTGATCGATTCCGACCAGAAGCTGAAGGGCATTCTTTCAACGCGTGCTCTGCTAATGTCAATGCCAACGGTCCGCCTTTCAGAAATTATGTCAACGAACATTGTTTCGATCTCGCATCTTTCGAACGTCCTCGAAGCCTGCGAGATGTTCCTTGAACACAAATTTCTGGCGTTCCCGATCGTCGATGACGAAGGCCGGATGCTGGGCGTCGTCGATGCCGGGCTCTTTACCAAAGAGACATTGAATATAGCCGAGCGACATCACGTTGACGACGTTTTTCAGATGATCGGTTTCGGCATTCAGCAGATAAGAGGCAAATCGCCTTTTGGTATTTTTCGATTCAGATTTCCGTGGCTTTTGGCGACTATGGCCAGCGGAATCATCTGCGCCTTGCTTACCGGCTTTTTCGAAGCAACGCTTGCCGAGGCGATCGTACTTGCTTTCTTTATGACGCTGGTGCTCGCACTCGGCGAAAGCGTAAGCATCCAATCGATGACGGTCGCATTGCAGAATCTGCACTTCGGCAAACCCGGCCTTAACGATTATTTCCGTTGGCTTCGTCGCGAGGCCGCGGCCACCGGACTTCTAGGGCTCGCGTGCGGTTCGGTCGTCGGGAGCATCGCCTTTTTTTGGCGCGGCGATCCGGCTGCGGCTCTGATCATCGGCACAAGCATCGTCGTCTCAATCTTCGCCGCCGGCGTTATCGGAATGAGCATCCCAACATTGCTCCATGCGGTTCACGAAGATTCAAAGATCGCCTCCGGCCCGATCACGCTCGCGACAACCGATATTCTTACTCTTGTTTTCTATTTCAGCATTGCATCATTTATTCTGAGGACTTAAAATCGGCAGTTTTCTTGACACTTCGATAGCTAAATAATACTATTTAGAGTTTCGACTCTTGTAGCCGAAGTGTGTCTATATGTTCGAATCGTTATCGGATAAGCTAAAGAAAACGCTGAAAAATCTGCGTGGCCAGGGCAAATTGACGCCCGAGCATGTGGACGCAGCGTTGCGCGATATCCGGATGGCG
>CAZXTS010000149.1:2655-7437 GCA_964643745.1 uncultured Chloracidobacterium sp. | reverse complement strand
GTGAATGTCTTGACTGCATGGTCGAGCTGGCTGCATCAAACGGTGCGACGAAACGAGTCATTGCGTGCAGGACCCTTGCCGAGAATGGAATGGAAATAATAGGCTTGGGTCCTGTTATCGAAATCTGCATTACCGGATCCGAGAATGAAAGTTAGAGTGATTCGAGCCGGGCGACGACCTTTTCAATTAGCCAATTTGGCGTGGACGCTCCTGCGGTAACCCCAACGGTCTCAACCCCTTCAAGATCGTTCGGATCGATATCATCTTCCGTTTCTATAAGAAAACTCTTTTCGCAGTTCTCTTTGCAGACCGTGTGAAGCTTGACGCTATTTGATGAGTGGGTCGCTCCAATGATGTAGAACGCATCGACCATTCCCGAAAGCGCGAGTGCGGCGTCCTGCCGGTCGCGAGTTGCGGAACAAATGGTGTTAACGATCTCAACATCGTCATCCGTTTTAGACTTGACCGCTTCGGCGGTGTCGAAAAAAGTTTTCGCCTTGATGGTCGTCTGCGAGACGACGAGCGGATTGCGGAGCCACGGCAGCGTTGCGACCTCGGTCTCGTCCTTAATGATGAATGCATGGTCCGGCGCGTAACCCTTTACGCCGATCATCTCAGGGTGATCTGCACTTCCGACGATAACTACGTGCCGATCCTGTGCGGCAGCCCTCGACGCTAGCCGCTGAACGCGAGTTACGAACGGACAAGTTGCATCGACCACCTTTCCTGCCTTCTCTAAAAGTTCCTGCTGGACTTCGGGTGTAACTCCGTGTGCACGAATAACGGCCGTTTCGTTTCGGGTGATCTGGACAGGTTCGGTGACCGTTGTAACACCCTGCGTTCCTAACCGTTTCATTTCCTGTTCGTTATGGATGAGCGGCCCGAGCGTACGGACCGTTTCTCCGGCACCGACCGATTCTTCGACCATATCGACCGCACGCTCGACACCAAAGCAAAACCCGTATTCGTCAGCTAGCAAAACCTTCATATCATTTAGTTCGTGATATTGTCCGAACTGGTTTTAGTTTACCAAATCAGCGGGCGTATTAGAACGTCGAACCTAGGGACTTAAAACTCAACGGATGGGCTCGCGAAGTATCGTTTCGGCCGTTAGCCGTGCGGCGGCGGCCATTTTCGGATTCGAATCTTTCAAATGAGCGATCTGCATCAAAGCTTCGCCGGTCCGGGAAAGCAGGCGAACAAGATCTCCTTCTTCGGCTTTGGTGCGTTTGACAAGATCGTCCCAAGACATGCCCGCGGCCCAGCGTTCGGCGGCAGCGGCGCCGGAAAGGTTGATCTCCTCGCTTGGCTCGACGCCGTGGCTCCATTCAACCTGCGATACACGATGGATCACGTCTTCAAAACCGGAAACAACATCGAGCAATACATCGGACAAGTAGAGCTCGCCATAGTTCCGGTCGCTATCAGCGGCGAGCGATGCCATGATCCCGACAAGGGTCTTGGATTCGAGGTCGTCGAAAATGCCCTGCCTCATCGCTTCACCAACCAGCAGCGGGCGATCGACGCGAAGATCGGCCAGCCACTTTCCCGACGCGGTCACTTTTTCGGCAGCAAAATCGAGATAACCCAGCTCGTCGAGAACTCGCGCCCGTCTTTCAAATGGGGTCCAGATGCTGTTTCTAAGCGTGGAAATGTCTCGGTCGAGTTTTTCGAGCTTTCCGGCTTCGCGTGCGGATTCCCAGAGGAATAGTTCGGCCTCAGAGCCGCTTTCGGCAGAGCTGCTGATCAAATTCCCGATGATCGGATCCGCTTCATCGTTCGGAGCTGTGGTAGATAGCTTGGGTTCCGCAAGCGGCGAATTCTTGCCTTCGAAAGTTTCAAGAAATGCCGTTTCGATCTCATTTTCATTGAGCCGGTAGGTCTTTTCAAAGACCCGATTGATCCGTGAAAGTGGCACGTTTCGGCCGGCTCCGTCGTCACGCATTGTGCTTACGTTCTCGCCATTCACGCTGATCACAATAAAGAGCCTTTTTGCGCTGCGGCCTTGGGTCACTATCCGGCCGGCGATGACGTTTTGCTCAAGCCAGCGTTGCCGCAGCTCAGCACGCGACGAAGGAACACGTTCGGTCAGGCGAACCCGTGCGGATGTAAGACGTTCGAATCCTCGAATGGTTTCAAGCGAGATACCAAGATCGTTAGACGCAAGGGCTGACTCGATATTCGACCGTTCGCGTTTAAGATCTGCGACCTGTTTCGCCGTGGCTTGAAAGGCAAAACTCTTTTCGGCGATCTCACGCAGCTGTTCGAAACTTCCGAATGCATCCAACAGGTTTAGCAGCGTGGTATAAGTTGCCCGGAACTTGCTCTCAAGCGGATCGGGCGAAGCTTTTAGTAATTCAGCGATCTTTTTCGGATTCTGAAACTGGCCAGGTGCGAGCACGGCAAACCCGACGTCGTCCTTGCCGCGGCGGCCGGCCCGGCCTGTCATTTGCTGAAGTTCGCTGGCGGTCAAGGGCCGCCAACCGTCATTCCCGCGTGTGTCTGCGTTGCTGATAACGACAGTTCTTGCAGGGAAATCAACACCGGCCGCGACCGTCGATGTGGCGAAGATCGCGTTCAGCAAACCGGCGGACATCATTTTTTCGATCAACAATTTCCATGACGGAATATGCCCGGCATGATGCGACGCGATGCCGAAATTTACCAATATCTTTGCGTGTTTGTGCGAACGAACTTCAGGATTTTCTTTGGCATAAGCCTGAAAAAACTCTTGCCTTTTTTGATATTTCGCGGTTTCGGTTTGCTGGGTCTTATCTGCAGCTACTTCGGAAGCAGCCTCGTCGCATTTGCGCCGCGTTGGTAAAAAGACGATCGCAGGCAGGAGGTCGTAACCTCGAAGCGATGCTATCAACTTATGCGGCGGTATTTCCGGCGGTCTGCCATTCATTCGAGCATTATCGCAGATACGAGGTGGCATTCGAAGGCTCCTGTGATAGTTGTCTGTTTTGGATTCGATTCGTATATTAAAAATTATGAAAAGGTGGGTCGTGCGTGTCGCGATGTTGGTCTTACTTGTTATCGTCGTTCTGATCGGAGCTGCTTTCTGGAGCGATTCGGATATGACCTCGGCCACGCGTTTTGTTTCTAATGAACGAGCAAAGACAATAAGGCCTGAATGGCAAGGAACACCGGTCGACACCCGCGGTAGGTTCGTTAACGACGAGTTCCCGTTTCTTCCAAAATTGAGCGAATTGCTAAAATGGCAGACCGGTTCTAATCAGTTTGCTGCGGAAAAGGAAGCCGACGATTTTCGTCTGAAGGTGCTCGACCCAACAGATTTTCTTGCCGGTGACGATGATGGAATTCTTTGGCTCGGCCATGCATCGTTCTATGTGCGGTTGAGCGGTAAGGCTATCTTGATCGATCCGATATTCGACACCCCGCCTTTCATCACACGGTATACGGAAGTTCCTTCGCCGTTGGAAAAGATCAAAGATCTGCATTACGTTCTTCTAACGCACGACCATCGAGATCACACTGATGAAGCTACGATCAAAGCGATCGCTCAAAAGTTTCCGGAAGCGAAATTCCTCGCCGGGCTCGGATCGGAGGATCTCTTAAAGGATTGGACGACAACGACGAATCCGATGGCAACAACCGGCTGGTTTCAGGAATTCGTTCTGAACGATGCTGATCTAAAAGTCTATTTCGTTCCGGTCAGGCATTGGTCGCGTCGCGGGCTTTTTGACACGAACCAAAGGCTTTGGGGTGGATATGTGATCGAATCCGGTGAGACGACGATATATCATGGCGGCGACAGCGGCTATGGCCGCCACTACAGAGAGACCGGCGAACTGTTTCCGGAGATAGATTATTTTCTGATCGGCGTCGGAGCCTATGAGCCTAGATGGTTCATGGAGCCCAATCACAATAACCCCGCCGACGTGATAAAGGCGTTCAAAGACGTGGGCGCCAAAACATTGGTTCCAATGCACTTCGGGACCTTCGATCTTTCCGATGAACCACCGGGAGCACCAATTCGTGAATTGACCGATCTCGCGGAAAAGGCGAACATCAGCAACAAGGTTCGAACACTTTCAATTTATGAGCACATTACCATCGGTAAATAGCCGGGTCGAGGATAAAAATATGGAAAACATAGATCGTCGGAATTTTCTCAAAGCTGCATCGGCCGCGGGCGTTGGGGTGTTGGCGCTTCGGTCGACCGGATCTGGGTTTAGTGCCGCGACATTCGAACTCGAAGAGGCGACCGTCGCAGATCTTCAGGCACTGATGACGAAGGGCGAGATGTCCGCTAAAGAGATCACCGAAATGTATCTCAAGCGTATAGTATCTGTTGACAAGCAGATCAATTCCATCATGGAGGTCAATCCGGATGCCGTCGGTATCGCAGAACAGATGGACCGCGAGAGAAAAAACGGGAAAGTTCGCGGGCCGCTGCATGGAATACCGGTCGTTCTGAAAGACAATATCGACACCGCCGACAAGATGAAAACGACTGCCGGAAGTCTCGCACTTCTGAATGCACCGACACCGAAACAGGACGCATTCATTGTCCAAAAGCTGCGCGAAGCGGGAGCCGTTGTTTTGGCAAAAACGAACCTGAGCGAATGGGCGAATTTTCGTGATAACGATTCGATAAGCGGCTGGTCGGGCCGCGGCGGGCAGACCCGAAATCCCTATATCCTTGATCGTAACCCGTGCGGATCTTCGTCCGGAACGGCAGTAGCTGTTTCGGCTAATCTTGCCGCGATCGGTATCGGTACGGAAACAGATGGATCGATAGTTTGCCCATCATCC
>CAZXTS010000149.1:0-2555 GCA_964643745.1 uncultured Chloracidobacterium sp. | reverse complement strand
AGCATCTTCGAAGCTGCCGCAAAGAAGGGCCCGCTGACGACCAAGGAATACACAGACGCGCTGACGTTGTGCAAACGGCTTACGCAGGCGGAAGGCATCGATCTTGTGATGGACAAGAACAAACTCGACGCACTTGTCGGCCCGTCAAATGCACCTAGCTGGCTGATCGATACCGTAAACGGCGATTGCGGCAGCGGATACGTCTCCAGTTCCTCGATCGCTGCTGTTGCTGGTTATCCGAACATCACGGTTCCGGCAGGATTTGAGCGTGAGCTTCCAATTGGCATTTCGTTCTTTGGCCGGGCCTGGAGCGAGGCCACGCTGATCAAGATCGCATATTCCTTCGAACAAGCGACAAAAGCCAGACGCAACCCGAAAATGTTGCCGACATATGTGTAGCCATCAGCGTAGCGAGATCAGGCGAAGTCCGTCGAGCACGAGGTTCTCATCTACGGCGTGAATGATATCCGTTGCTTCGCTGATAAGGCCGGAAAACCCGCCCGTTGCGATCACCCGGACCTTTCGATCAGACAGAAAATGCTCCTTGCGCAATTTCTTTATGATGCCTTCGGCCGCGGCGATCTGACCGTAATAGACGCCCGATGTGATCGCCGATTCGGTCGAATTTCCAAGAAGGCTGTCGGGCCTATTGATGCGTATAGCCGGCAGTTTGGCGGTCTTTCGTTTCAGCGATTCGGCCATCGATCCCATCCCGGGGAATATTACACCGCCCATAAATTCTCGCTCTTTTGACACGGCGTCGATCGTGGTCGCCGTTCCAAAGCTGCATATTATGGTGGGTGTGCCATATTTTTCTGCGGCGGCAAATGCTCCGACCAATCGATCAATTCCAAGCGATGATCTCGGTTCGTAATTGATGTTCATGCCAAGGTCCGTTCTTTCATCAACAAACCTTGCTTTCACCTTGAACAATTTCTGGCAAAGCCGTTCGAACACTTTGTTCAATTTCGGAACGACTGACGACACAAAGACCGAATCGAATCTCAGCTGAATGAACTGATCATCAAGAACATGAAAACGATCGAAAGCCAATTCTTCGATCGTGTAATTTGGTTTTGTGGCTATTGTGAACCGGTCGATAAGCGAAAGACCGTCGTAGGTGCCGAACTTGATGAGGGAGTTTCCGATGTCAATGGCAAGGAACATTTATCCCTGAAGCGGGAGTCCGTCATAAACCACATTCCAACCGTTCACTCTGCTTGTTTTCAGGCTTCGTGTGAACCAATGAAGTGCGGCATGCGGATCGTCATAAAGCTGAACGGACGGAAGCTGTTCGCGTGGATCGACACGGCAGATAGCTGCGCCGATCGGAGCGCTCTTGATGCACAACAGCGCGACCATATTTTCCTTTTGCAAGATGGCGGTGCGTAGCCGGACGTTATCGTTTTCAGCATCGAAATCATCAAACGCTGCAAACTCGTCGGCAAAATCTTCGTCCAGGCCCTCAGCGAGAAGCTCTTCGGCCAGATCAAAATCCGGATCGTTGTCAAAATTGTCCTTCATAAAGCTATAAATCACGTTACAACTTCCACTGCGAAAGTTCAATTCACGACCGCCTCTATCCCGAAAATGCTGCCTCGCGATCAGGCTCGCCAAGCGTTCTTAGTTTTTGAACGTCGCCTGCCTGGACTTGTTTGACAGTGCCGTCAGCGATCAAAACCCGGAGAGCACCGTTCGGCTCAAGGCCATCCGTAGTGCCTTCAAGCACTTCATTTCCCGAAACGACGCGAACCCGTTTGCCGGAAAAATAACTTGATCGCTGCCGCCATTCGCCGACGATCGCTCGCGGGCCTTCATCTGAGCAAAGCATCGAATAAAAATGCACGATGTAATTCGAGAGCACCTGTGCAAGCTGTTCGGGTGACGGCACCGGCCGGCTGCCGCCTGAAGAATGCGGCGTTTCGTTTTCAATGGATGTCGCAGTTTCGGCGATCTCCGGCGGGAAATTCGAGGAGCGGATATTTATGCCGATCCCGACGACCGCTGCAAGGCCTCTATCAGTTTCAGTCGTCTCAGCCAAGATCCCGCTTATCTTCTTTTCACCAACGAGAACATCGTTCACCCATTTAATATCCGGTGAAAGGCCGAAATCTTTCAGCGTGTCGTAAACTGCGACACCGGCCATCAATGTGATCACGGACAAAAACTGCGGTTCGAGGCGTGGCCGAAGTACGATGCTGAAATAAAGCCCGGCGTCGCTTTCCGAAACCCAAACGCGTCCGTGCCGCCCGCGGCCGGCGGTCTGCTGGCGGGCGAGTATGCATGTGCCTTCATTCGCACCGGCCCGAGCCTGATTCAAGGCTTCGGTGTTGGTCGAATCGATCACCTCAAAGGTCTGGAGATTGAGCTTCATATGGCAACTTGGCGAAATTCGAGGGTAATACGTTCTTGCCCTATCGCCAAGTTCGAAAACTTCGATATTAGTTCCACATTGGGGCAGCATTCCGCGATCGTTCCGCCCGCGTCTGGGCTTGTCCCATTTGTCCCGTTGTCCCAGGGTCCGATACGCAGCGATGGGACAAACAAATTTACGG
>CAZXTS010000148.1:0-7505 GCA_964643745.1 uncultured Chloracidobacterium sp. | reverse complement strand
TGACCCTACTCAGTGGAAGTTCATGGTTGTTCCAGTTTGTGACTTAACGAAAGGAACCAAGTCTATGATGTTATCAAAGGCTTTAACTAAATGGCCGGTCGTTGTTTGGGATCAGTTAAAAGAGGCGATCGATAACTCATTAGAAAGGAGTGGTGGATTCAGGCTATCCCAGCAACCAGAAATCAAAGAACTGAGAGGAAAAGTTATGTGGGAAGGTGATCTTGAACAAATGCGTCTTGATTGACCAAATGAAAAGTGCAGCCTTCGCTGCACTTTTCATTTGGTTGCTACTGCTCTCGGTTCTGACTTAAAGACTATTCCTCGTCATGGCTCGTTTGATCGCTACCTGAATCGCCACCGGCTCCACCGGCTGCGGCTTTCTCTTGAGCAAGGATCGCTTTACGGGAAAGCTTGACCTTGTTGCCTTCTTTGCCGATGCATTTGACCATGATCTGCTGGCCTTCCTTGAGTTCGTCGCGAACGTCCTTGACGCGTCGGTCCGAGATCTCTGAGATATGCAGCAGTCCATCGAGTCCCGGAAGGATCTCAACAAAAGCTCCAAAATCTACAATGCGTGAAACGGTTCCGAGATAGGTCTCGCCAATCTCAGCCTCAGCCGTAAGTGCCCGGATGCGTGCAATTGCTTCAGCAGCGGCCTCACCATCGGGCGTAGCAATGAGGATCGTTCCATCATCCGAGACGTCGATCTTGGCTCCGGTCTCTTCGGTAAGCGCTCGTATAGTCGAACCGCCTTTACCAATAACATCGCGGATCTTATCCGGGTGTATCTTTATGGTTATAATACGCGGCGCGTACGGCGAAATGTCTTCGCGGGGTACGTTTATGGCTTTTTCCATAATGCCGAGGATATGGAGTCGGCCTTTCCGAGCCTGTTCCAATGCCTCCTGCAGGATCATTGCATTAATACCCGCGACCTTGATATCCATCTGAAGTGCCGTGATCCCCTCGCTGGTTCCCGTAACCTTGAAATCCATATCGCCATAATGATCTTCTGCTCCGGCGATGTCCGAAAGGATCGCATACCGATTCCCTTCCATCACAAGACCCATCGCAACGCCTGCTACAGGACGCTTGATCGGCACTCCCGCATCCATCAGGCTCAAAATGCCGCCGCACACTGAGGCCATCGACGATGAACCATTTGATTCTGTAATATCCGAGACGATCCGCAGCGTATAAGGAAAGTCGTCTTCGCTCGGAAGCACCGGTTCGATCGCCCTGCGAGCAAGATTTCCGTGACCTGTCTCGCGGCGTGAAGTTCCTCCAAATCGCCCGGCCTCGCCGACCGAATATGGCGGGAAATTATAATGGAGCATGAACCGCCGATCGATCGTACCTTTTTCAAGGTCGTCCATAAACTGACCATCCATTTTGGTACCGAGAGTTGATGTGACGATCGCCTGGGTTTCGCCTCGGGTGAAAAGGGCAGACCCGTGTACTCGCGGCAACCAGCCGATCTCGCAAATGATAGGACGGATCTCAGAGAATTTGCGTCCATCCGGCCGACGCCGATTGTCGAGCATATCCTCGCGGAAGATCTTTTCCTTAAGGTGGGAAAATGCCTTGCCTGCATTCTGGCGTTTTGCCGCATCGTCTTCCGGATAGCTTTCGATCACCTCTTTCTTCAGAGCGTCGATCGCGGCATAGCTCGTTAGCTTGTCGGTGCCGGTGGTATCGAGAGCCTTTCGAAGCCGATCGCCGAAGTTCTTTTCAACTTCCGCCAACGCAGTTTCGTCGATCGCCGCCGGAACAAATTCACGCTTTGTTATTCCAAGAGCCTTGCCAAGTTCTTTCTGCCACAGGCATAGCCGCTTGATCTCTTTATGTGCAAGCATCATCGCTTCCAACATAATATTTTCGGCAACCTCGTTCGCTTCGGCCTCGACCATGACGATCGCTTCCTCGGTTCCAGCAACCAAAAGATTAAGGTCCGATTCGCGGCGTTCATCGTATGTCGGGTTTACGATATATTTTCCGTCGATCAACCCGATCCGAACACCAGCTATAGGAGTGTTGAAAACAATGTCCGAGAGATACAAGGCACACGAAGCACCGGTGATGGCGATCACATCCGGATCGTTCTCAGAATCCGACGAGATAACCGTCCCGACGATCTGCGTTTCGAAACGGTAGCCATCTGGAAACAGCGGCCGGATCGGTCGATCGATCAGGCGGCAGGTCAATATCTCCTTTTCACTTGGGCGGCCTTCGCGGCGGAAATAATTCCCGGGAATTCGTCCGGCTGAATAGCTGGATTCGCGGTATTCGACCGTGAGCGGAAAAAAATCCAACCCTTCACGAGCAGATCTCATACTCACCGCCGTTACTAAGATCATTGTCTCCCCGTAACTGATGACGACCGAACCATCGGCCTGTTTGGCAACCTTGCCAGTTTCAACGATCAATTCTTCACCGCCGAGTTTGATCGATTCTTTCAAATATTTTTTTGTCATTTCAATTCCTCAAAACAAAAACGGCCGATGCTTAATTCGTGAAGCAGCAGCCGCATTTGGAAATTTCCAAAATTCCGTACGTTCTCTTTTTGTAAAGTGGACAAATGCGCTGTCACGTTCAGCATCCATGAACAAATCCTTCGTAAGAACGTTTATTTCCAATGGCCCGAAGCGGCCCAACTATAAGTTCAAAGTTCTCGGTTCAAAGTTCAATGTTCCTATGAAGCAACTTTCAACTTCGAACTTTGAACACGGAACTAGTCCTATCGGCGTAGGCCGAGTTTCTTGATAATCTCGTGATACTCATTAATATCACGTCGCTTCAAGTAATCGAGAAGTTTACGTCTTCGCGAGACCATTATAAGCAAGCCGCGACGCGAATTATTGTCCTTTTTGTGGGTCCTAAAGTGTTCAGTCAGCTCATTGATGCGCTGGGTAAGCAATGCGATTTGTACCTGCGACGAACCGGTATCCGAACCGTGCGTCTTGTAATCACCAACTATCTGCTCTTTTAATTCTTTTACTGTTGCCATAAATTTCGGCTTATCTTAAATTAGCCTCTCCTTGCTCGCAGTAACTCCGGAAGCATGCCCGGTAACCGCAAATAATCTAGTGTAACGTCTATTTCTTTCTTAATATTACAACTCTTCTAATTATCAGTTATCACCTATCAATTATCAACTTCGTACACGAACTCTTCCATAAACTTGGTCGAAAAATCGCCCGCTCTAAATCGCTCATCGGCCATTATCTTCTTATGAAGAGGAATGGTCGTCTTGATGCCTTCGACCACCATCATATCCAATGCTCGCTGCATTCTTGCGATAGCCAATTCCCGTGTTCGCGCATGAACGATCAATTTTGCGATCATCGAATCGTAATACGGCGGAACCGTGTAACCCGGATAAACCGCTGTATCGACACGGACGCCGGGTCCGCCGGGAATATTGAACGCCGTGATCTTTCCGGGACTTGGGGTAAATTTTACAGGATCTTCGGCATTGATGCGGCACTCGATCGAGTGCCCTGTTAAATGCACATCTTTTTGCTCGTATTGAAGATCTTCACCGGATGCGATCCTTATCTGGTTTCTAACAATGTCGGCAAGCGTCACCATTTCCGTTACGGGATGCTCTACCTGTATTCGGGTGTTCATCTCCATGAAATAGAAACTGCCGTCTTCATCCAAAAGAAATTCAAATGTACCGGCGCTTGAATAACCGATCTCTTTGCAAGCATTTAAAGCAACGGCCCCCATCGTTTCCCGTTGTTCCGGCGTGATCACCGGAGACGGAGCCTCTTCGAGCAGTTTCTGATGCCGCCGCTGGATCGAGCATTCCCGCTCACCTAAATGCACAACATTTCCATGCTCGTCTGCAAGTACTTGTATCTCGATATGTCGCGGACGTTCGATATAACGCTCAATGTAAACCGATCCATTCTTAAATGCAGCAAGTGCTTCTCTTTGCGCCGTTTCGAGGTTCGTTGCAAGTTCATCCTCACTTCGAACGATCCGCATTCCTCGTCCACCCCCGCCTGCTGCTGCTTTAATGATGACCGGAAAACCGATCTCACGAACCAGAGCCATTGCCTCGTCTGCGGACTCGATCGGATCCGGGCTGCCGGGCAATATCGGAACACCTGCGGCAAGCATCGTCCTTCGTGCCTCGACCTTGTCGCCCATCATCGCGATCACTTCAGGACGCGGGCCTATAAACTTTATATTGCAGTCTTCGCAGATCTTTGCGAAGGTCGCCGATTCGGCAAGAAAGCCGTAACCCGGATGTATCGCATCAACGTTCGTGATCTCGGCCGCACTTATGATCGAAGGAATGTTCAAATAACTCTGGGCGGACGGATTGGCTCCGATACAAATGGCCTCATCCGCAAACTTGACATGAAGCGCCTCGCGATCGGCTTCGGAGTGAACTGCGACGGTTTTTATACCCATCTCCTTGCAAGTCCACATTATCCGATAGGCGATCTCGCCCCGGTTCGCGATCAAAATTTTGCGTATCTCACGAGTCATTACAAAACTTTGCCACAGAGATCACAGAGTTTCTTATCTGAGTAGCCATGATCCGGTTATTGTAGGACCGGCATCTCAGATTCTCTATGTGCTCTGTGGCTTGTACTACTTCCTTATCCCAAAAAGCGGTTGGCCATACTCGACCGGCTGGCCATTTTCGACGTAAATCTTTACGACCTCGCCCGAAGTTTCAGCCTGAATCTCGTTCATCAGCTTCATCGCCTCAACGATGCACACCACCGAATCCGGGGTTACATCGCTGCCTTCCTTAACATACGGTTCCTTGTCAGGTCCGGGCGAGCGATAGAACGTGCCCACGATCGGCGAATGTATCGTATGGAGGTCTTCTGCCGGAGCGGCTTGTTCGACAACTCCGGAAGTAACCTGAGCTTCGGCTGCCGGAACTTGAGTTGCGGCCGGAACCGAAGTCTGCATTACAGGAACATTTACCTGTTTACTTAGCCGGACCTTTATCTTCTCGTTCTCGAATTTAAAATCGGTGAATCCGTATTCGCTAACAAGTTCGGCAAGCTCTCTGATCTCCGCGAGATTTAGGGAAGGTTCAGACACTTCGCCTTCTTTTTCAGAATGTATCGACATGTCCTTGGGTTCCCCCTCTTTAGCAGGTGCAGGTTTTTCGCTCATCGCCAAAATGCTCCTTATTGAAAAGAACTATCCTTTCGCGGCCAATTCACGCGGATTGTCAACCAGTTCGATCACCGCCATTTCAGCGTTATCGCCCGAACGGTGGCCAAGTCTGATTATTCTTGTGTAGCCGCCATTCCGATCCTTATAGCGCGATCCAAGCTCATCGAACAAACGCTGGACAGCCTTTACACCGGCCGTGCGTTCGATGGGTTCCTTTGCTTCACCCTTCTTCCCTCGGAAACGGCTCTGCGCGATCTTGAACGTGGAATTTCCCGCGTGGAAAAAGCGAGCAGCCTGGCGCCGCAGATGGACTTCTTGGACCTTCGCATCGTCGCCGTCAAGCTTTTGTGCATGCCTTGCCAAGGTTATCGCCTTTTCTACGAACGGCCTAAGTTCCTTGGCCTTGGCGATGGTCGTAACGATATGCTCTTTTTCAGCATTTATCAGCGAAGTCGCCATATTGCGGAGCATCGAGATCCGATGCTCAGTCGTTCGGCCCAATTTACGATGTGCTTTCTTGTGTCTCATATCAGTCTTGGAAGTCTAGCCAGTCTTGGCAGTTCGAAAAGTCGTATTCGACTTACTCGACTTCCAAGACATCCTAGACCGACTAGTCTAAATCTCTCCCGCCAGAGCCTGGTATCGGGTTGCCTTGTTCATCAAAATCCATTCCAAAATCCAGCCCCATTCCATGGAGCATGTCCTTGATCTCGGTGAGCGATTTTTTGCCGAAATTCTTGGTTCCGAGCATGTCCTTTTCGCTTCGTTTTATCAGGTCGCGGATCGAACGGATGTCTGCATTCTTGAGGCAGTTATATGAACGTACCGAAAGTTCGAGTTCATCGACCGGCTTATCGAGCAGGTCATTCCGCATCAGCGGCGGACGAGCAATGTCCTCGTACTTATACTCTTCTTCTTCTTCTTCAAAATTGATGAAGATCGACATATGATCTTTGACCAATTTAGCAGCCAGCCCGATCGCATCGTCCGGCTTGACCGAACCATCTGTCCAAACCTCGATCGAGAGTTTATCAAACTCAGTGTTTGAACCTTGACGCGTCTTATCGACGATGTAATTCACCTTTTTGATCGGCGTATGGACCGAGTCGACCGGAATGTAACCGACTGAAAGATCTTCGTCATTATTAAACTCGGCCGAAACATAACCGCGGCCCCGCTTTAGCCGCATTTCGATATTCAGCGAACCGGAACCGTTAATGGTAGCAATGTGAACATCGCTATCGAGTATCTCCACATCCGCATCGGTCTCGATATCTGCACTGGTTACTTCGCCAGCACCTTTTTTGCTGATCGACAGCGTCTTTGGGCTAGTGCCGTGGAGCAGAAACGGAACCTGCTTAAGGTTAAGGATCACGTCGGTTGCATCTTCTACTACGCCCTTGATGGACGAAAATTCGTGCTCAACACCTTCGATCTTAACTGCTGTGACTGCGGCGCCCTCGATCGAAGAAAGAAGTGCCCTGCGGATAGAATTTCCAATTGTTGTTCCAAATCCACGCTCAAATGGTTGGGCATAGAATTTCCCGTAACGCGAAGTAAGCGTTTCGGTTTCCACGTTCAACCGGCTCGGCATCTGAAAGTCCGTCCAATTATTGGTCTGTGTCATATTTGTTCTTTTAAAAGCCCTATAAGTTGGCCTTGTCCCCGCCAGTTCCGGAGTAAGAACAAACTCCGTCTCGCGGCTACTTTGGCCAACTTAATAAATGAAAACTACTTACTGTAAAGCTCAACGATAAGCTGTTCGTTGATGTTCGAATCTACATCCTGCCTCGTGGGCAATGCCGATATCGAAACACTGACATCCTTTCCGCCAGCCGATATCCAAGTCGGACGTCCGCGCCCCGCAGCAGTCTGCCACGCAGCATCAACGTGAGCATTTTTCGTGCTCTTGTCCTTTACTGTGACGACATCGCCAACCTTGACCTGGAATGAAGGAATATCGACCTTTCGGCCATTCACTTCAATGTGACCATGATTCACCAATTGACGGGCCTGTCGGCGTGACGTCGAAAAACCCGAACGGTAAACAACGTTATCAAGCCGGCGCTCCAGCATGAACAGAAGATTCTCGCCTGTCACCCCTTTTTGTCGAAGCGCCTTTTCGAAATAGTTCCGAAACTGCTTCTCGAGAATGAAGTACATGCGCTTCACTTTCTGTTTCTCGCGAAGCTGTTCACCGTAACCGGCGATCATCTTTCGACGCGCCGCGCCGTGCTGTCCAGGGGGATTGGTGCCTCGCTTTTCAATAGCGCACGACGGCTTGAAGCAACGGTCACCCTTCAGAAATAATTTTCCACCTTCGCGGCGGCACAACCGGCACACCGCATCTCTAT
>CAZXTS010000147.1:0-7621 GCA_964643745.1 uncultured Chloracidobacterium sp. | reverse complement strand
GTCGCGGTCGATGGTTCGGCGGCAGAGGTCGAACGGCAAGCGATCGTAATCGAAACGGTGATAGGCGAAAACGGCGGTTTTGATATTCTTCGCGCACGGTCCAAAGCCGAAGAAGATAAGCTCTGGGACGTGCGCCGTGCGATAAGCCCAAGCCTGATGAAATACGGCACGCTCAAGATAAACGAAGACGTGGTCGTTCCGCGTTCAAAGGTTCCGGAACTCGTTGCCCGGATCGAAGAGATCGGCAAAAAGCACGAAACATTCGTCGCTAATTTTGGCCACGCCGGTGATGGCAATATCCACGTAAATTTTGTCGTCGATCGCGATGATCCTGCGGCTATTGCGCGTGCCCGCGAATGCGTGTCCGAAACGTTTCATCTTTCCGTTGATCTAGGCGGAACCATTTCGGGTGAACACGGCATCGGCTACGTAAAATCCCAATACATGCACTACGCCATCGACCCCGCAACGCTCGAAATAATGAAAGGCATCAAACGCGTCTTCGACCCCAAGGGCATTTTGAATCCAGGGAAGATGTTTGTATAACCCATGGATAGTAGAGTTCAGTTGATCCGCAATGTTATCGATGCGCTTGCGTGCGCCGAGCGTGCAAGCAATGACGAAAAAGAAGTCGTTTTTGACCGCGAACTTGCAAAGATCGCTCAGATGGACCGTACCAATGTTCTTGAGATCGCGAACCGCGCTATCGGAAAGGATAGAAAACGGACGCGTTACTCGCCATACATCTTCTCTGAACTTCACGATGTGCCCGGTATCGAGGAGGTTTTCAAGGATCTGTTAGCAAACTCCGACGCGAACGGACGTTCCGCTATCATCCAAACGATCGGGCTAAGGAATCTCAAGAATCTTGTTCCGACATTAAATTCTCACTTCGCCAAGGAAACGGACGATTTCTGTAGAGTCAGGTTGCTCACAACGTTGGCGAAGATCGCACACCCGAGCAGCCTGCCAATCTTCGATTTCCTGATCAATCAGGATCGCCCGAGCGATGAATGGTTACTTTTGGTTGCTGCAAAGAACTACGATCACGAAGTGTTCGAACCGTTTGCAAAAAAGATTTTTGCGTCATCAACTTCGAAGAAGTCGCACAAGATAATGGCCGCCTGGACTCTAGCCAAGTCTGGTAATACTCTCGCCTACAAGTATCTCATTGAGATGTTGGACGACCCAGAGGTAACTACTGAATCCGAGGGTATTACGACTTATGACCCGGGAGAATCGCTTCGAGCCGCTCAAGCGATCGCGGAAATATATGGTTGGGACTTTGAATGGGGTGTGAGCCAGGTCGCCTTGGTGAAGCGCCGATTGGCGAATCCACCAAGTTGAAGCTCCGGTAATCGTTCGTGCTAACATATAAACGTTATGCAAACCGTCGAAGCCATAGTAGATTCCAACGGAGTTGTCGTAATTCTTAACGACATTAGGCTGCCTAAGAATCGCCGCGCCCTTCTGACGATCTTGGATGAAGAACCGAGGGAATCACCTTTAACAAAAAAAGAGAAATTGATCGCCGCGTTCAAGAAAGCAAAAGAGGCCAAGATCTTCAAAGATATAGAAGACCCGTCCGAGTGGCAGCGGAAGTTAAGGGATGAATGGGAATAAGGCCATACTGGATAGCGACGCGATCATCTATGCCTCTAAGGGGTTAGTTGACGTAGAAAGCATGCTTTCTGGCTACGATAATTCGTTCGCGTCAATCGTGACCTTTATAGAGGTCTATGCTTATGAATTTGCCGATGACGAAGAGAAAGCCATCGTCGACGAGATCATGGACGGGATTGAAATAGTTGACTTAGACCGGGCAATTGCGGACCAATCAATTCTTTATCGCAAGAACAGGGTTAAGAAAATAAAGCTTCCCGACGCGGTTATTCTTGCCACTGCAAAAGTTTTGAACGCTGACCTGATCACAAATAATGTTAATGATTTTGACAAGATTGATCCGTCTTTGACCATAATTGGTTTGATCGATTTTGAAAACTAGACATTTACAAAGGTCTTTTTTGTGACTCCATCTAAAGCCGCTAATTCAGAGTCGGTCATGTCGGAACCATCTCCGGCGAACATGGCATCGGTTATGTAAAATCGCAGTATATGCACTATGCCATCGACCCCGCAACGCTCGAACTAATGAAAAACATCAAACGCGTCTTCGACCCCAAAGGCATCCTCAATCCAGGGAAGATGTTTGTCTGAAACAAATTTGTAGTAAAGGCGGTATTACAGTCCCGATATGACTAAATTTTTATTCTTGATCTCATTTTTACTCGTAGCAACGGGCGCAAGCATTTCTGCTCAGGACAAGCTGATCATTCTTGTTCGCCATGCTGAAAAGGCTGATGAGATGAGCCAGGACCCGGAGCTATCGGAGGCTGGACGGCAACGCGCCGAGCGCCTAAAGACTATCGCGGGCAAGTATCGTCCTGGGGCATTTTATTCGACCGATTTTAAGCGGACGCGCGATACGCTGGCACCGCTTGCGGCAAAGCGAGACAAACAGCTGCAGATATACGATCCGCGAAAGCCGCAGGACCTTTTCGATGCGATACTAAAAAGTGATATCAAGCGGCACATTGTCGCGGGTCATTCGAACACTGTTCCCGGTTTGGCGAATGTGATCACAAAAAAGGACCTTTTCAAAAATCTGCAGGACTCCGAATACACGGTCATTTGGATGATCAGGATCAAGAACGGCAAGGTCCACAGCGTCGAACTGCTTGACTACTGATCGATTTTGCCAAATCGGGTTACAATAGCTTCATGAAATTCTATAAATTTACACGAGCTGCGATCGTCGCCGCTTTTTCGCTGGCATTCGCAATTTCCGCTTATCCACAAACAAAGCCCGCGACGCCGACCGATACTTTTTGGAAGAATCTACAGACGCTCTGCGGGAAAGCGTTTGAAGGTTCGATCGCCGAAGATACTTCCAACAGCCCCGATTTTGCGGGCAAGCGGCTGGTAATGCACGTTCGTTCGTGCGAAAAGAACCGCATTCGCATTCCGTTTTTTGTCGGCGACGACCGCTCGCGAACATGGGTCTTGACGCGAAAAGGAAACCGCATCGAACTGAAGCATGACCACCGTCACAAGGACGGCAAACCCGACGCGGTCACGATGTATGGCGGCACATCTTCAAACGCCGGCGAGGCGATACGCCAATTTTTCCCCGCCGATGAACAGACCACAAAGGTGGTTGCAATGCCCGAAGGCGAAGCTCCTTCCGCTGCCGCGAATATCTGGTGGTTCGAACATATTCCGGGCAAGACGTTTTCCTATAATCTTCGTCGCCTCGGCCGCGGCCGCCTGTTTTCCGTGAAATTCGATATCACAAAAGAGATCGAAGCACCGCCCGCTCCGTGGGGTTGGAGAGATTGAAGCTGTGTCTCTTGTCGAGCTAACAATTAATAATTGTTAGTTACTAATTATTTTTATAGAAAATGACTGAAAGTTGTGAGCCGGTACTTTTAACGGTTGCCGAACATTGGGCAGCGGCGATGGTCGCGAACGACGCTACGGCGATCGGGAGTTTTATGCATGATGATTGGGTGATCGTATCGGAGCGCGGTATTGCCGCCAAAGAACACTTTCTCGAGTTTATTCGATCGGGCCAACTAACCCACAGCAGGTTTGAAATGGTCGGCGATGCACGTATCAGGGTCTTCGGCGATACCGCAGTCCTTTCAGGCAGGATAGTGAACAGAGCAAATTTCGGCGGGCAGACGTTCGAAGCGGACGAATGGACGACAGATGTTTTTGTAAAGAATGACGGCAAATGGCTATGCGTTCACAGCCACATAACCGCCGTAAACAAAGAGTTTGAAGCAATGCGAGGTGATCAATGAATATTCCGATGGGTCACCAGGCCGTGATGCCATACTTGATGCTGAGCGACGCCAAAGCATTTATCGCATTCATCAAGGATGTGTTCGGAGCCGAACTGACGCATGAGACGTACAACAAAGACGGCACCGCCGGACACTGTGAGGCGAACATCAACGGCGGTACGATAATGTTTTCGCAAAGCCGCGGTGAATGGAAACCCGCGACCGCGAATATGTTCGTCTATGTTCCCGATGCTGACGCTGCATTTGCAAAAGCGCTCGAAAATGGAGCGACGAGCGTGATGGAAATGGCAGACCTCGATTACGGACGCAGCGGCGGGTTTTCTGACCTGCATGGAAATGTTTGGTGGGTGACTTCGGCCGGATCTTGATGTCGTGCAGGGCCGCTTATTTGCGGCCAGCAAAGCTCAAAAAAGGCTCGAAGGTTGCCAAACCTCCGAGCCTTTTCTATTCGAAAAGAACTGAATTTATTTCTTCGGGCTTTTGGCAAAATACCCTTGGCGGTGGGTCAGCTTTACCTTCTGGCGCTGCAATTCCGGATTTACCAGCTTTATCTCGATCTTTCTGTAAGAGCCGTCCTGTGCGGTATTGGTCGGTTCATAGGCGACAAGATATTGTGAACGCATCTCTTCCTGGATCTGCTGAAATGCTTCGCGAAGCTGACGCTCATCACGCGGGAAATAAGCACGGCCGCCGGTCTGCTCCGAAACCTTTTCGAGTGCGCCTTTGTTCACGCCAAAGTAAAAATTATCGCCGATGCCGATCGAATAGATCACCGCTTCGGCACGCTGTGCGGCCTGCACCGCATCGTTAAGCTTCTTACGGCTGGACGTATCGTCGCCATCGGAAAGCAATATAATTGCCCGGCGGGTTCGTTCGGGTGCCGGTCCGAGAATATCTTCGGACGTAACCCAAATGGAATCCCAGATCGCGGTCGAACCTGCGATCATCTGATTTCCGCCTGAGATGGGCGGCGTGCCCGGCACACTTCCTCCGCCCACAATCACATTCCCGCCTATATACCCTGATGGCGGCACAAACTTTACGCCGTCTATCGCGCGGTTGAGCCGAGCGATATTACTTGTCATTCCCTGTTCGAGCGTTGATTCACCCGTAAAAGAGATCACCGCTACCTCATCCTTCGATGCCCGAACAACCGATTCCACAAATGCCTTGGCGGCCGCCTTTTCCTCCGGCAGGGTTCTCTCTTGCGAAACGCTTGTATCGATCAGGATAGCGATGCTCAGAGGCAGATCGATCTGTTTGCCGAAAGCGGTTATTTCCTGAAGCTGCCCATTCTCAAATATCTGGATGTCCTCTTGTCTTAGGTTTAGAACAAGCCGGCGGTTGCGGTCCTGGGCGGTGAAGAGAACATTTACCGCCTCGGTGTCTATCTTTATGACGTCGTCTTCCTCTTCGATCGGCGGTGTCGGGGTTGCGACGGGCTCCGCGTCGTCGCGTTGTGCATCGACCGGGCTGGGAGCGGCCAGCATCGCCGCAAGACCAACCGCGAGGAAGGCCGCAAGAAAGACACGAAAAATACTACTCATTAAATGACTCCTTTCGATCAGCAATCTTTCGGATGCCGCCGGACCTAGCGCAGGTTGTCGCGAATGGCGCGATAGCTTGATTTGGTCCTGATCTTTAGGTTGCTCTTTGACCGGTCACGGAAACGAACTTCGACCTTTCGCGTCGTACCGTCATAATTCTGATTTGCCGGGCGATAGGTGATGATGTACTGCGAGCGAAGTTCCTGTGAGATGCGTGTGAACGCGCGTTCCAGCGCAAGCATGTCGCCGGTAAAGAAAGCCTGTCCGCCGGTCTGTTCGCAGAGTTGTTCCAATAGCTTGTCGCCTTTGTCCTTTATTGTGCCTGCCTCAACACCCGGGACGCTGCCGAGAAAGCCGGATTTGGTTGAAATCCCGAAGATCGTCGTTTCCGTTCGCTGGGCGATGTCGATCGCGTCTATCAATCGCGCGCGGCTGAAGGTATCTTCGCCGTCCGTTATCACGACGATCACCCGGCGGCCCGGAACGTTCCTTAGCTTTTCATCTGAAAATTCCCATATCGCATCGTAGAGCGCGGTCTGCGAACCGGTCTTCTTTACGTTGTCCACGGCCTTCTGCAAAAGATCGAGCTTGTCGGTAAAATCCTGTTGAAGCTTGACCTCGTTATCAAACGTCATAAAGGCGCCCTTGTCCTTTCGAAGCTGCACCACGGAATAAAGGAAGCTGGCGGCCGCTTCCTTCGAAAAGCCAAGCTTGCCGGCCGTTGAGGGCGAAGTGTCCATCAGCACGCCTACAAAAACAGGCGGATTTGTCTTTTCATCGCTAAAGAAGGTCACCTCTTGCTCAACACCGTCTTCCAGGACGATAAAATCGTTCCGGGTGAGCCCGGAGACAAGTTTGTCCTTTCGCTCCGTAACGGTCACCGGAAGCCGAACTTCGAAGGTCTTGATCTGGCCGTCAGGCGGCGTTGGCTCCGGTGTTTGGGCGAAAACCGCCGTCGTCGCGAATATCGATGTGAACAGAAATGCGGCTAATATTACAAACTGAGATCTCATAATTCCTGGGTTAATTTTCAAAAACTGAATAGGTAAAGACCAGAGCCATTTGATGCCCAAAGCCTTCGTTTTGTTGCCAAAATGCAAGCAAGTAGTATAACAGACCGCCGCCGCATTGCGCCGCCCGCCGAAATATGGCTATTTAGAACTCAATGGATACGAATATCTTCCGCGAATACGACATCCGCGGAATAGTAGGAAAACAGTTGACCGATGAAACGGTCTCGCGGGTCTCGGCCGCTCTCGCTGCGTTCTTTGCCCGAAACGGAGCAAGGCGTATCGCCATCGGATATGACGCGCGTGAAAGCTCTCCGGGATTCTGCGGGATGATGACCCGTGCATTCCAGGACGCCGGGCTTGACGTTGTGCTGATCGGCCGCGTGCCGACGCCGGTTCTGTACCACACGGTTTATACATGCCCGGTCGATGGCGGCGTGATGATAACCGGTTCACACAACCCGCCCGACCACAACGGCTTCAAGATATGCCTCGGCAAGGCAGCACTCTTCGGTTCGCAGATACAGGAAATAAAAGACATCGCACTGTCAGAACCGCCAGCTCAAGTAGATCAGCCGCTCGGTTCGGTTGAAACTCTTGACGTGCTCGAAGAATATATCTCCGACATCGTCTCCCGCATCGACATCGCGCAGGCAGAAACACGACCGGTAGGGAGTGTGCCTGTCGAACCTCGGATGATCAAAGCCGTTATCGACGCCGGAAATGGAATGGGAGGTGTTACCGCGGTTCCGGTGCTCGAACGGCTCGGTGTTGAGATGGTCAAACTTTTCATCGAACCCGATCCGGCATTTCCTAATCATCACCCCGACCCGACCGTCGAAGAGAATCTCACCGACACGATAAACGCGGTTCGCGAACACGCGGCCGATATCGGTATCGCCTTCGACGGCGATGGCGACCGCATCGGGATTGTCGATGAGACCGGCCGGATAATCTGGGGCGACGAATTGATGGTCTTGCTTTCGCGTTCGGTGCTTGCGGAAAAGCCGGGCTCGACGATCATCGCCGAAGTTAAATGCTCACAGCGTCTGTACGACGACATCGAAAAGCACGGCGGCGTGCCCGTAATGTGGAAGGCCGGACATTCGCTGATAAAGGCGAAGATGAAGGAGACGGGAGCCGCACTTGCAGGCGAGATGAGCGGCCATATCTTCTTTGCTGACCGCTTTTACGG
>CAZXTS010000146.1:0-7630 GCA_964643745.1 uncultured Chloracidobacterium sp. | reverse complement strand
CGTTTCGTCGCACCGTTTGATGCAGCCAGCTCGACCATGCAGTCAAGACATTCACCGTTCCAACAAAGCTCAGCATCGGAAATATTTTCCGGGTCGAGAAACTGAAGACACCGCAGAATAGTGTTCTTTTCGGGAACTCGGCATTCGCGGCCGAGAACGGTTATTTCTAAGAGATCTTCGTAGGGTTCGAGTATTTCAGTAAGATCCATTTGTGGACTATTGAACGAATGCCGGTCGGCGAATGCCGCTGACCGCTTCATCTTTTGTGTTTACGATAAATCGGATAGAATGATAATACGTTCAGGAGGCGGCGATAACAATGGCTGTAGTTATGTATGTAAAGCCGGGCTGTCCATATTGTCAGCAAGCCCGGGATCACTATAACGAAAAAGGTATAGCTTTCACTGAGTTCGATGCTCAGAACGACCTACCTCGGCAAAAAGAAATGCTCGCTTGGACCAGCGGCGATCTGACCGTTCCGGCCATTGTCGAGAACGGAAAATACATCGGTTCAGGTTGGGGTGATCCGCCCCGCGGCTGAACGATCGTAGTTAATTGAGCGGCAGTTCGCCGTTCTTTCGATCAAAACTAGCTTAGCGATTTTGGATTTCTCGTTCTGACGGATAGACTGTTTTTTGCGTTTGCCGCATCGCAGCCGTCGCTCCGGCGTACTGCTTTCCAGCAACACCTTCTTTCAGGCAGGTATGGTTGGTTCCCAAATTAACCAGTACAAGATCCAGGAAAAGATCGGCTCAGGCGGACAGGGTACGGTTTACAAGGCTCTTGATACTAAATTGAATCGGACGGTAGTGATCAAGGTCCTTCCGCCCGAACTTACCGCCAAATCTGCGAACTTCAAGCGATTTGAACGCGAAGCTCAGCTCTGCTCCCAGCTTGATCATCCCAACATCTGTACAATTTACGATTTCAACGAAGCCAACGGCGTTTTTTATATCGCAATGCAGTACGTTGAGGGGAAGAATGTCCGCCAGCTTGTCGGCGGCCGTCCGCTTGAACTCAAAAGTGCCCTTTCAATAGCCATTCAGGTAACTGACGCACTCGCCTATGCTCATTCGAAGAACATTATTCATCGGGATATAAAGGCCGGCAACATAATGGTCACGCCGTCCGGCCAGGTGAAGATCCTTGATTTCGGCCTGGCAAAACTGCTCGAGGACGATTATGCCGATTCGCACAGCGGCAGCGATCGCTCGGAGATAACCGAACTCGGTATCCCATATGGAACCGCGACCTACGCAGCACCGGAACAGGCCCGCGGAGAACGCGCCGATTCTCGCTCTGACATCTTTTCAACGGGCGTGCTTCTATATGAAATTCTCACCGGCATTTGGGCGTTTCAGGGCAAGACCGTGGTCGATGTCCGCCATCAGGTGCTTTACGGAACGCCTAAACCCATAGCTGAAATGCGGCGCGAACCTGCTCCACCGGTGCTTCAAGGGATCATCGACAAAGCCCTCGCAAAGGAACAAAAACAACGCTTTCAAAAGATCTCGCAAATGCGTGATGAACTGCGAGCGGTATTACAATCGGTGGGCGGCGCACCCCTAATGCCCGGCGATACCGTTGTTCCCGGACACATTGGCGGCGGAGCCTTTAAGCGAGCCTTGAACTGGTTCACCGGCAAGTCGCAACCGGAGAGTTCCTCGGGTTCAGTGATGTCTAATCCGCCCTCTTTTATCCCTGAACTCAGCGTAACGGCAACTTCGGCCGGAACCGAAAAACGTTCGGTCGCGATACTTCCGTTTAAGAACCTAAGCCAGGACCCGGATTCGAATTTCTACGAATTTGCCCTCGCCGATGCAGTAATTACGGAACTCGCTCAGCTGCGCTCTCTCGTCGTTCGGCCAAGTTCGATAATCGCGAAATATCAGGGCACGGATATTGACCCGCGCGAGATAGGAAAAGAACTTCGTGTTCACGCAGTGCTCTCCGCCAGTTTTCTTCGCGGTGGCGATAAGATCCGTGTCACGGCTCAGCTTCTCGACGTTATCTCAGGCGAGATAATTTGGAGCGACCGTATCGATGCCATCGGCGCCGATATATTGTCGCTACAGGACGGAATAGCCCAGCGAATATTGGAAGGGCTTCGGCTTGAACTTTCGGATAATGAACAGGAACGGCTGGGCCGAAGGCTGACCGACAACCATGACGCCTGGGAAGAATATCTCCGGGGCCGGGACAATTTTGGACGTTTTATTTTCCGAACCCTCCTCGCCGAGGATTGTCAGTCAGCCATTCGAAATTTCAAGCGGGCCGTTGAACTTGATCCGCAGTTCGCCCTTGCTTACAGCGGCCTCGGCGCCTGTTATGCCAACCGCATTTTCAAGGGAATGGGCGAGACGGACGATTACACAAAGGCAGAAACTGCATTCAGCAAAGCATTCCTCTACGACCCGAACGTGGTCGAAGCCCGTGTGCTGATGGTGATGGTCTATATGGCTCGCGGCGAGAAAAAGAAAGCCAGGTCAGAGATCGACCTGCTTAAAAAGCAGTTCCCAAATGATGCTCCGCTTTATTTTGTTAAAGGTGTGATCGACCGGCTTGATGGAAAATATGACGATTCGCTCCGCGCGTTTGAAAAACTCTCGAGGTTGGACCCGGCCGCTCGGGCGGTCTCGTCATATAACAGAGCCCGAATTTTTCTTTATAAACGTGAATACGACCGGGCGATTGAAGAGATCGAGATCGGGGAAAAGGCCGAGCCCGATCATCCAATGTTAAAAATATTCCGTTCGGCGATCCTTTATTACAGCGGAGATCCGGAACCGGCGATCAAGATCCTCGGCGATGTTCTTGAGAAAAACCCGGAAATGGAAGGTATAAAGCCGCTCTATGCGATCTACCTCGCGGGATCGGGCCGCACAGATGAGGCACGGGCATTGATCACCGATGAAGTTTCGGCGATCTCCAAGACCGACCATGACTCCGCATATTGGGTAGCTTCGACCTATGCTTTGCTTGGCGAAAAGGACAATGCCTTCAAATGGTTCAATCGTGCGATCAAGCTCGGAAATGAGAACCGGCCCCATTTTGAAAGGGACCGGAGTCTTGATTCGCTTCGTGATGACCCAAGATTCGCCGAAGCAATGGCGAAGGTCGGTCTCACAGATGAGTCAGCCGAAGATTAGACAGCTACTGCCGTAAATTCCTCGATCAGTATTTTCACATGCCGCTTTAATTCTTTTTCAAACTGCCGGGCTTCATTTACACTATTGAACGCTAGGTTCTGCAGATTCGCTTCGATCCGCTTTCTGTAGTCAGACACCAGTGAATCAGAAACTCCAAGCATTTCGGCGACCTCAAGCTGAGTGCCTCCGTCGGATGTTAAATAGCAGAACCACAGAATGTTAAGCATCCGGTCGTATTGTTTCTGTTTCCCGCGGACCGATCCGTTCAGGCAAGCAAGAAAATCTTCGACAAAGCCGATCGCCTCGATCTCGCCCTCGATTCGAAGCAGGTCTTGTTCAGGGGTCTCGCGATTATCCGCGATCTCGAACGGCATTCGGTCGTCATCTTCGCTGTCTCCCGAGCCGCCTACCGGTACCAGATGGATATCCATTATCGGCAGCCGCGACATCACAAAAGAACGCAGCGAACGAACATCGACCGGTGAATCGATCGCCTTGAAAACTCGAATGATCAACTTTTCCAGTTCCACATTGCTGATCACGATCTGTGCATCGCCGGTGCAGCCGACCATGCGCGTATCACGTCCAAAAAATGCGACCGAACGAACTCGTTCGTCCATTTCCTGGCCGTCTCGCGTAGATTTGCTGTCCATCCACGAAGAGAGCCCGTAAAGCCGGTCGGCTAATCTCCGATGAGCATCCGGATTCCCCTGATTATCAAATCGCTTGAACCTATGGCTGGATTGGACGATCGTTGAAATACGCCGGGCGAGCCGATATGATTCCGGATAGCGCTTCCTTAGCTCCGACGTGAGCATATTGGTCAGCTCGATCTGGCTTATTTCGGCCTCGACCTCGACGTCGGTCATCTCTGTTTCAATGTAGTGTTGGAACCTGTCCTTTGCCAATAACGCGACGAAAAGTTCCTGTGTAAGATCGGTGTGAGCGTTGTACTTACCTTCTTCGACCAAAAAGCCGGCCCTTTTTGAGGCCCTGACCAGCGGATGCGAGGAAACGATCCGGTGAAGTTCGGTCCATATCTGATTCACATCAGAATGTTTCAAACTTTCCGTCCATCTGCCCACCTTTATGGTTCGACCGGTGCTGGATCGGGGCTGGTCGTCAACTTCTTTTGGTGAGTTCATATTCTGGCTGGGAAGGATTAGTAATTGGGGTCGGATAGTCGCAGAAGCGACACATTGCACGCGATAACTGATGTCGGAGGGTCAAAGCGACCAATGCACTATCGGATCACACGCCATTCCGGCAAAACCTTATTTTTGAATTGGCCGCCCGTTGAGCGTTAGGGCATGCTGGCTGTTTGTGGGTGGAACGTTCTGTCCACGACAAGCTAAAGAAATAATAGCAGTTTCATTTCTAATGAGCAACAAGTTTTTGCATTCACAATAAGTTTTTAACAAACCTATGAAATTCATCGGTTCTTTGCCATATTTATTGGCCGATCGGCTAAGTAGATTCAAATAAGGGCTGGAAGTTAAACCAAATTGAGGCTTTACTAGAACGTAGGAAAGTTAACAGGAAGCCAGGTATTCACGGCTGGGAGATAAGGGCCTGATCAACGCTCAACTCTTCTCAACAATTTTGATGTCGAATTTCGCGAAGAAAAATGAATGCCCGACCTCCGTCGAGTTGAACGCATTTGCTCAAGGAGAATCTGCGTCCACCGACGCGCGGAAAACCCTGCTGCATCTGCGGGAATGTGAATTCTGTGCTGCCGAAACTGAATTTTACGCAATGTATCCGCAGACGCTGGAGCCTGCGACTCCGACGGCAGAACCTGTTTTGCCGGAACCGCTTCGCGAGCTTGCAGAATCGCTCCTGAACCGCAAACGATCTGCAACTGCCCTGGATTCATTACTTAGCCGTTCGCGAAACTGAACGGCAGCTCATCCACCGCAGATCTCGTCAATAGCTTCCGAATATTTTTCGTCGATCACCGATCGCTTGATCTTAAGGGTTGGCGTCATCTCGCCTTTATCGATCGAAAACTCACGGGGCAGCAAATATATACGCTTGATCCTTTCGTAATCCGACATCTCACGGGTAAGCGAAACGGCATCGTTCTGAACTATCTTGACCACCTGTGCGTCTTCGCAGAGTTCCTCGCGTGAGCGCTTTGTGTCGATGCCTTTCGCGTCCAGGATCTCTTTGAGTGCGTCCCAATCCGGAACGATCAACGCCCCGACCTGTTTACGGCCTGAGCCGACGGCGACCGGCTGCGAAATTAGCGGGCTTTGTTTCAAAAGACTTTCCACCTGAAGCGGAGCGACATACTTACCGTTTGATAGTTTAAAGAGGTCTTTGATCCGGTCCGTCACGTAAAAATGGCCGTCTTCGTCAACATAACCGACGTCGCCGGTGTGATAGTAACCTTCTGCATCAATGACTTTTGCGGTCTCTTCGGGCTTGTTGTGATAGCCCTTCATCACATTTTTGCCGCGGATCAGGATCTCGCCGTTGCTTTCGGCGATCTTCATTTCGATGCCTTCGAACGGCGTCCCGATCGAGCCGACCTTGTTGTCATCCGGCCGGTTCGCACTCGTAACGCAGGCTTCGGTCATACCGTAGCCCTGCAGGATCGGGATGCCCGCCGCCCAAAATGCATACGATAGTTTCTTAGATAGCGGAGCACCGCCCGAAACAAAGAACCGCAAATGCCCGCCGACCCCGGCACGCCATTTTGAAAAGACTAAACGGCTTGCGACGGCATGTTTTGCAGCGAGAACCGGCGACACCGATTCGTGCATATCCTTGGCATGCCAATAATCCTGTCCGACCTGTAGCGACCAATCGAAAAGTTTTGTTTTGAAACCGCCCGCGGCCTTTCCTTTCTTAACTATCTTGTGATAGACCTGCTCGAACAACCTCGGCACGGCGGTCATAATGGTCGGTTTGACCTCTTGCAGGTGGCCGGCGATCTGGTCGAACGCCGCACAATAGTGGATCGCGACGCCATTCGTACAAAGCACGTAAAAAACAGTGCGCTCAAATATATGCGAAAGCGGCAGCACGGCAAGCGAACGGTCGTGGTTCAAGATCGGAAGGCCCTTGGAGATCGCGGCCACATTCGAAACGAAATTTTCGTGCGAGAGCATAACGCCCTTTGGCTCGCCGGTAGTGCCCGAAGTATAGATTATCGTCGCCAGATCGTCGGTCTTTACCTGTGCAAGGAGTTCATCAAAATTATCGACCTCACCGGACTTTGAGCCTGCTTCCTCGACCTGAGAAAGCTGCATTGCGCGGGAATCGTCGGCCGTAAAGTCCGTATCGAAAAAGACCAGTTTTTCGAGTATCTCAACGCTTCGGATAGCTTCTTCGGCGTGTTTCCAGAGCTTTTTGCCGGAGATGAAAAGCATCTTCGCGCCGGAATCTTCCAGGATATATCGGATCTGTTCGACCGCCTGCGTTGTATAGATCGGTACATTTACGGCCCGCAGGCTAAGAATTGCGAGGTCCGAGATCGACCATTCCGGCCGGTTCTCTGAGATTATCGCGATGCGGTCGCCGGCCTTTATGCCCATCCGATGCAGCCCGAGCGCGATTCGGCGAATGCGTTCGATAACTTCGCTGCCCGGAATGCGATGCCAGACATCGTCGATCTTGAACGCGAGCGCATCTGGCTTATTGTTTCGGCGAAAGGATTCAATGCAAAAATGCGGCACCGTCTGCGGCAATGCATCGAACCCGATAAGATTTTCAGCTACCATTGGCATCTATCAGGAAACGCAAGTCTTAAAAAATATTAAAACATTACATTTTCACAGAATACCCGTCCCAAGTCCAATAGTTGTGAGTTTCAAATGTAGGCGACGGTGATCGAACCAGACTTAACTGACCAAAATCTAGGCATTGCATGTTACTATCGGAAATACGAGGTGATCTATGGCAACCGTGATCGAAAACGACGAAAAGTTAAAGGAAGTTTTCAAACAGGCGATGCTCGAACTGTTCGCAGAAGGGCGTGATCTGGTACGCGAACTCCTCGAAGAGATTGTCGAGGACGCAGCGATGTCCCGAGCGATCGCAGAAGGCTCTGCAACACCAAGAGTTTCCCGCGACAAGGTCTTTGATCTGCTGGAGAGCGTGAATTGAAGGTTGAGTTTCGTGAATCGTTCCTTAAAGATCTTAGTGGTATCCGAGACAAGAAAATCGCTCAAAAAGTACGCAATGTAATTGTATCGATCGAAGCCGCCGAGAGCTTGCTCGATATTGCGAATATTAAGAAGTTGCTTGGCGAAATGGGCTATTATCGGATCCGTATCGGTGAATAGAGACTTGGCTTCCTTTACGATCGTGAATCTGTCGCACTCGTCCGCTTTCTAAACCGAAAGGAAATTTACCGCTACTTTCCTTGATCAATATGATTGATCAGGTCTCTTTGATGGGAACAATTTTTAGTCTGCGGTCACTAGCGTTGCGTTAAAAGTCGAATAGAATCAATTGGTTACAAGGTTGCTCTT
>CAZXTS010000145.1:0-7682 GCA_964643745.1 uncultured Chloracidobacterium sp. | reverse complement strand
CGACCACCTCGTCCTCGTTTGCGTCCTCTGAATATCGGATGCCGCCCTTCGTCGGCAGCTTGTGATGGCTATGCTGCGCCCGCCACGCCTTGATCACTTCGTAACCGCCTTCGGTGCGGATCGGGAACTGAAATGAATACACGCTGTTGCAGACCTTGATCTGGTTCAGCAATCCCTCGTGATGTCCCGTCAATGCTGCGGCCTTATTGAAATAGTGGTCAACGCTGGCAAGAAAACTGCCGCCATGGTCATTTGCGTTCATTTAGATCTCTCCTCGGAAATGCGTTCGATTAATATAAGACACAAAGGCTCGAACATCCATCCGGCCAATCAAAAAGCCGGGCAATGCCGGCTGTCATTTCACTAATAGAAATGTATCTGAACCACTACTTGATCACAACGGTCTTGGTAACCGTCGCCCCGCAAAAACCGCAGCCGTCATCAACACCGGCCGTGATCGTATAGGCTCCCGGCGGAACACTGGTCAGGTCCCAGACAACATCTTTGCCTGATCATCAGCCCAATGCGATCTACTATGGCTGATCACTGATTAGTTTAGCCAAGAGCTCTTTCGCTATGTAGAAATTGGTTTCCTGCAATTTTTCAAGAGCTTCTCTCAGGTCGATCAAACCCATCCGAGCAGCCTTGTCTAAAACACCAACGGTTCCGGTAATCGGGATGCCGAGATCGACCGCAAGATTCCTTGCCGGCCGATCATCGACCAAAAGCAGATCGGCTGAGAGTTCTTGTGCCAGCAAGATCGCCTCACGCTCGCCCGGATCGAGAATATCCAGCGAGGCTTCGGCCACCAATTGTGACCGTTGAATGTGGATCCACGCTGGAAGATCTTTTGCCCATTCGAGAATTCGGATCGGTGCTCCCTTGCCCTTCAGTTCATCGAAAACGACTTGGGGAATAATGACATTTCCGAAGAGCCTTTGTAACAGATCTTCCTGACCGATCAGAACGAGATAATTTAATGGTGATGTGTCCGAAACAACGATCATTTCAAGGCGAGTTTATCGAGCGTGCGGCGGTCGTCTTCCAGATCGTCGGACGAATAGTTAAGCGGTACCTTGTGGAGCTTGAAAAACGAGTCAACCTCAAACCGGCTTAGACCAAGCATCCTGCCAACTTGCCCGTGTGAGAGTCTGCCGGCGCGATAGCCTTCCAGTGCGGTTGCTTCGAGTACCTCGCGCTCGATATCTTCGCCTTTCGCGAGAAAAACTTTCACAATATCCTCTGGCAAGTTGATCGTGATCTCCATCCTTTTTCCTCAAATAGAGTTGCTTACGAACAATATTCGCATGTCCTTAGCCATTAAATCAATGGGATTTTAGCGAGCCTTCGATTTTATCGCTAAATTCTAGCTTTCGGTAACTTTCATCACGGCACGAAATGCTTCCTGCGAGATCTTTACGCGACCGTTGGCTATTTTATCGTAACGGTTTTTGTAACAGTTGCCCCGCAAAGCCCGCAGCCATCGTCAACGCCTGCAGTTATCGAATACTGCCCCGGTGGAACTCCGGTAAGGTCCCAGACAACATCTCTACCGGTGCCGATGATCCGACCAGCAGTAACGTTGTAGATATATTTTTCTAATCCAATGTCCGGATCACTTCCTTGAGTATGTATATTGATTCGTCGAGGAGTTAAAGCCGTGATCAATTCCCGATCAAGCATGATCGAAACAACTGATGGTGGTGCGCAGTAGGTCTCAGTTCGAATCCTATCTTCTAGTTTCTTGCTTCCGAACCAGCTTTCGTATTTCACAAACTCTCGAGCTATTTCAGAACTACATGTCTTTGCATCTGTATTTACACCCGGAAACAATGCAACGAATTCAATATCATCACTATCAATCTTTACCGCAATACCCAACTTTTTGTCATGAAAAAAATATTCCGATTCGTTCTCAAGATAGACTTGTTCTTTCTTGAGTTTTGAAAGATCGAAGCCGATCTGCTCGATTTTGAAGTCTTTAGATGACGAAATACTGATCCTCACCACCTTGCCCGCTTCTGCTTCGAATATCTCGTCGTCATCTTCGTCGCATTCGCCGGTCGCGTAATAGACCTCTATATCGAAGTCGCCATATGTAAAGTCGTCGCGGTTGTCATACGTTCCGTCGAACGTCATCTCGTACAGCACCTGCTTGACGTCGATGCGGTCCATTTCAAAAAACTTGATCGCTCTTACGCGCTCGAGCACATCGCCCATCGTCTGCGAATGCGCATTAAAACCCGTAACGGCAACCAAAACAGCGATGAAGAATACTGTCCGCAGTGTTTTGCGATTTAAATACATAGTGTTCTGCCGAGATCCAGGAAAATTTACGGCCTAGTATGTACGAGGCCGAGCTTCCAAGTCAACGCAAACGAAATCACGATCGATCCGGGGGTTACCTTAAATTCGCCCGAACGATCCTGATCAGCCACATAGTGACTTTTGAACCAGTTACTGAAAAAGTATCTCGCATGGCGTTTACAAAATTATCTGCAATCGTCTAATTTATGGTTATGTCCAAACTCGTCGTTCACACTGTGTTCGTCGCCGTTCTTTCGATAGTGGTCTTTTCAAATGCAGCCGCACAGGAAAGATCAAAATACAATTACGCGGCACAAAAACAATACATCCCGGCTGAGCTCGGACAGGTCTATCTCGGGATGCCCTTTAAGGAATTTGCATCAAAGATCGACCTGAAGATGGCAGAGGCCGATGCGCGATACGGCCCGCTTCAATTGGAGATACCGCTAACAAAGGGCAACGTTACAATGCTGATGGTTCGTATCCACGGGCTCGACCCCGAGGAATCTTCCTCGATCCTGCGGCCCGATAAAGTTATGAAGAAAGGCGACGAAGGCCTTCCGGATCAAGAAACTGAGATCCAGCGGCTCGACACCGCAAAGATCCCGGCAAAAGGTGTCGTCTATTCGATGTACGTCACATTTAAGCCCGGCTTTGACCTGAAAGGCTTTGTGAACAAGACGTATGGCAAGGGCGAGGTTCGTGCGGACGATGACGAATATCACTTCTATGACGAACAGTGGTTAAAGACTACTTCCGATGGGCTTGGCTGGATGATCCGTGCATTCTATAAAGGTGACGACCGCACGCTGCAGCTTCTGGGCCGCGTCCCCGGCACCGAATGGGACCCGGAGGCCTAGCTTTCATTAACTTTTAGCACAGCAAGAAAAGCTTCCTGCGGGATCTCGACACGGCCGACCTTTTTCATTCGCTTTTTGCCTTCTTTCTGCTTTTCGAGCAGTTTGCGTTTGCGGGAAATGTCGCCGCCATAGCATTTGGCGATAACGTTCTTGCCCATCGCTTTTACCGTTTCGCGGGCAATCACTTTATTGCCAATAGCGGCCTGTATCGCGACCTCGAACATCTGCCGCGGTATCAATTCCTTCATTTTCGCGGTCAGCAAACGGCCTTTTATGGTCGCCGTGTCCGTGTGAAGAATGACCGAAAGTGCATCGACCGGTTCACCGGAAACCAGAATGTCCAGCTTCACGAGCTTGCTCGCCTGATATCCAGACAGATGATAATCGAGCGAAGCATATCCCTTAGAAACAGATTTCAGCCGGTCGTAAAAATCGAGCACGATCTCGTTCAGCGGCAGTTCATAGACCAGCATCACGCGGTTCGTGGTTATGTATTCAAACTTTTTCTGAATGCCGCGTTTTTCGTCGAGCAGCGGCAGAATTCCGCCAAGATAATCGTCGTTCGTCAATATCGTCGCTTCGATAAACGGCTCTTCGATCTTTGTGATCCGGCCCGTTTCCGGCATTTTCGAAGGGCTGTCGATCTCTGCGACCTCGCCGTCCGTCGTCGTTACGCGGTAACGCACACCGGGAGCGGTGGTGATCAGGTCCAGGTTAAATTCGCGCTCGAGCCGTTCCTGAACGATCTCCATGTGCAGCAGGCCGAGAAATCCGCACCGGAAACCGAAGCCAAGCGCGGTCGATGATTCAGGCTCGAAAAAGAACGATGCGTCATTCAGCCGCAGCTTTTCCATCGCGTCGCGAAGGTCTTCATACTGTGCCGAATCGGTCGGATAAAGCCCGGCAAAGACCATCGGTTTTACTTCCTGAAATCCGGGAAGAGGTTCGGCCACAGGCCGTGCGGCATCGGTCACCGTGTCGCCGATCTGTACGTCCGCGACGGTCTTGATCGAAGCTGTCAAAAAGCCGACCTCGCCCGGGCCAAGTTCGCCGATCGGCGTCGGTCTCGGACGGTTAACACCAATAGTTTCAACCAGATACTCGCGGCCCGTGTTAAAGAATTTGATCTTCGTGCCTTTTTTTATCGTGCCGTCGATAATTCTGAACAACACGATAACGCCGCGATAGCTGTCGTACCAGCTGTCAAAGATCAGAGCCTTCAGCGGCGCGTTTCGGTCGCCCTTTGGAGGCGGCACCTTTGCGACGATCGCTTCGAGCACCTCGTCAACGCCGAGGCCCGTTTTCGCTGAGGTCAAAACTGCTTCGCTCGCGTCAAGCCCGATGATATTTTCGATCTGTTCCTTTATTCGATCGGGTTCGGCCGAAGGCAGATCGATCTTATTCAGAACCGGCACCAGTTCAAGGTCATTCGCAAGCGCGAGATAGGTGTTCGCAAGCGTCTGTGCCTCAACGCCCTGCGAAGCATCGACTATCAGCAACGCACCTTCACATGCCGAAAGCGAACGCGAAACCTCGTAGCTAAAATCAACGTGGCCCGGCGTATCGATCAGATTCAGAACGTAATCTTTCCCGTCCTTGGCTTTGTAGTCGAGCCGAACGGCGTGTGCCTTGATCGTAATGCCCCGCTCGCGTTCGAGGTCCATATCGTCAAGCAGCTGCGCTTCCATATCGCGCTCGGCGACCGCTCCGGTCAATTGCAGCAGCCTGTCTGCCAAGGTCGATTTCCCGTGGTCGATGTGCGCGATTATCGAAAAATTTCTTATCGAATTTAGATCCATAAAAACCGCTCAAACTCGAGCGAAGAGTAATCTTTTACAATACCAAAGCTGCACAGATTTCGCATTCTCCGTCCACGTACAACCGTTGCGAATGCCTGGCCTGACTTTGTCGGCGGCCGCTGCGGGGCTTATTTTTTTACTCCGGAAAGATTTTCTTTGCCCGCACTTCCGGAAAACTGGTATAGTTGTTGCTCCAAACCTATATTGTCCGTTATTATGTATCAATAGAGTACAGGAGTTTATTATGAGAGAAAATTACGACAGGGAAGAAGGCAACGTATCAACAAAATTGACCTATTTACTTATCGGCGGCGGTATCGGGGCCATTATTGCTCTGCTATTTGCACCGAAATCGGGCGTTGAGCTTCGCGGCGACATCGCCGATGTTACACGCAAGGGCGTTGAAAAGGGCAAGGAACAGGCAGCACATCTGCAGGAAGCAGCTGGTGAATATTACGAAGTCGGCCGTGAAAAGGCCGCCGAGTTTTACACTCAGGCTCAGGAAAAGGCTGGCGAACTTGGTGAAAAGGCTAAGGCTGCGGCTGCACGAACCGCGAATCCGTTCACGGCAGCCGTTGAAGCAGGAAAGGAAGCATACGTCACCGAAAAGCGAAAGACCGAAGCAAAATCGATCGCCGAAGGACGTCCGAGCTATCCGGTAAAGGAAGAGAACTAAAAATAAATGAACGCATCTGAACCCCAGTTTTGGATGATGATAGCGTCGATCGTTATCGCGGCATGCTTTGTCATAATGGCAATCGCAATGATCGCGGTAGCGGTCGTCGTTCGTCGCATTGTAGGTACCGTAAAACGCCTTGAAGAACGGGTCGAACCGCTGATGAAAAAGGTCGACGCGATGAGCGTTCAGGGCCGGGAGATGTCCGTCCACTTCACAGAGGTCTCGGCAAATCTTTCGACCGCGACAAAGCATCTTGCCGAATCTACCGAATTGATCAAGGACGAAGTTGCCGAACTCAGATCACTTGTCAGCTCTACGGCGCTTGTCGCCCGCGACAAGGTCGAAATGGTAAGCAATACGATCGACCGAACGCACACGCAGGTGACCGACACGACCGAATTTGTTCAGCGCAAGATCGTCGAACCGGCCCGTGAGATCGCAGCCATTATGGCCGGCGTCCGCAAGGGGCTCGAGGTGCTTTTCGCACCCGCACCAAAACAGATCAACCGGGTCTATATCGAGGACGATATGTTTATCGGTTAAGGCCGAAACGAAAGTTGGTTTCTACAACTTGGAATAAGAAAAGAGCCGGTGCTTAAAAGCGTCCGGCTCTCTTTTTTTGAATTGATATGTTTTACGTTAAGCGGTCAGGCCAACCAGCCTCGGGTTCGCTTTCTTCTTGAGCAGCTTGCGAAGCTTTAGTCTCGCTTTGTGAAGCTGCGATTTCGAAGTACCGACCGAGCAGCCAAGAATTCTGGCGACCTCTTCGTGTTCGAAACCTTCGACGTCGTGCAGAACGAAAACGTTCTTGTAGCCGTCCGGTAATTGTTCGATCGCGTTCTCAAGAGCGATCTTGTCAACTATCCGCATACGGTCCGGATCGGCGGTGCCGGTGACTATCTGGTCCGGCGTTTCGCCTTCGTCGGTCACCTTTTCATATTTAACGTTCCGCTTTCGGAAATGCATCAGCACCTGGTTTACCGTCATCCGGTGAAGCCATGTGGTAAAAGCCGAATCACCACGGAAACTGCCGACCTTGCGATAAAGCTGAATGAACACGTCCTGCGTGAGATCTTCAGCCTCATAGGCGTTCTGGAGCATTCGCAAACAGATCGCGTAAACCCTTCGGTGATGCCGCTGATAGATCTCTTCAAAGGCCACCATGTCGCCGCCTGCTGCTGCCTGCGTCAGTTCGAAATCGGTTACCGCCGGTGAGTTCGCCGCGCTCTTTCCGCGGCTGCGTTTGGCGGAACCGGATATCGCCTTTTCGGTATTAAGTATAGGATAGCTAAGTGTTTCTGTAGTCATTTGCTTGTTCCCCCCGCGAATTATGGTTTCAATCGGCGTGCCAAATCTGAGACCGTCTGTAATTTCACCCAAATTTCAGGATTTTGTTGCATTTTTACAGGCATATTGTTCGTTTCGGCATTCATCCAAGAAAAGATTCAAACCATACGGTGCGCAGCGAAAAGCCTTTCGCGCACGATTTGGTGTATGTATCATATCGATGCATTTCTAATAGTCTGTTCAAATCGTGTTATCATCTGAATGCACAATTCGCTATATGATATTCCCGAAAATGCACGCCAAGAGTAGAACGATCCGATCCGTGATCTCTGCACTATTTGTGTGTTTTCTGGCTATTGGCATAGTGTCCGGGCAGGAATATAAAAGCCAGGAAATATCCGACGGCAACGGCATCCCCGTCCTGATATTGCATTTACCCGAATGGGAAACGGCAAAAGACCGTGCGTTATTAACGAATGAACTCGCGAAAACCGTCCCGGTCGTCGGTGACCAGCCGATATTAAGTAAAGTTGAATTATTGCCGGGCGGCGAGGCGGCTGCCGCAGAATATCCCGCGGGCAAGCTTCTTCTGATCGAACATCCATCTCCGCAGGCAGCAACAGCCGCGGATCAGGCCGTGCTGGCCACCGGTGGAGAATTTATCTATCGTCGGATCGGAAATTATTCGGCGTTCGTTTTTGATGTGAATGATGCCGCGGCGGCAAACGGGCTGCTCGATCAGATAAAATA
>CAZXTS010000144.1:0-7776 GCA_964643745.1 uncultured Chloracidobacterium sp. | reverse complement strand
AGTTGGTATTCCCGTCCGAACGTGCGGGTCGCTTCGGCTTCCTGTTGATTCTTCTTTGCGACGATCACCTCAGCACCGTCTGCGCTGGCCATACGTCCGTGGAACGCCGTGTTTTTGAAGTCCCTCAGATACCAGGTCAGCGGCCAATAGTCCGGCGAAACGATCTGTATCTTCGCCTCTTTCCCTTTTCCGCTACGCTCGGCAAATTCCTCTATAGCATTGACCATGTCCAGGAACTCACGATCGGTATGTGCATAGACATACGGCATTCGTTCGTCGTCGTACCGGACGAAATTCAGGTCGTACGTCTGCCAAGATAAGATCACACAGCTTAGAATTCCCAGGACGCCTGCCGCGACACGGCTCCATAGTTCTTTCGACGAAGCGAGTTCATTGATCGCATAACCGGCGGCGACGCACATCGGCAGAGTGAAGGAAAGCATCAGCCAAGGCGTTTTATACGGAATGATCGAATATGCCAGAAACAGCCCTAAACCCCATAACCCGACAAATATAGCGAACCGATGTTTTGCATATAATAGTGCGATCAATAATCCGACCACGGACATGATAAGAAGCGGAGAGTCGATCTCCAGCATCCACCGCAGATATGCGAACGCCCCATTTTGCGTGTGGTCCTTTGTCCCCGTTTTGGTCCAGATCGCGTATGCTTCGATCGATTTGCCAACGCCTTCGGGATACGTGAAAAAAGACGTGAAGAATATGATCCAAATGTAAATGAACGCAACCGCCGAAGAAAGCAGAACCAGCAAAAGGTCGATGCCATTCCCCATTCCGGTATTGAATCTTTCGAACGATGGATCTTCCAAATCCGAGGGTTCGCTTCCGCCCTGTATATATCGAATAGCAAACGCCGCAAACAACGCGATCGTGATAACTGCAAGAACCGCGACAAGGTAGCTGACCGTCTCTCCGGATGCTTCGTTGTTTATGAATTCAGTGCTAAACCACTTAAAGCCCTCAATGACCAGTTCATATTTGTAAACCGCGACAATTGCCGGCAGTGCGAAGATAGCGATCAACCGATTTTTCGGAGCGATGCGAAGAAGTTCGGCTGCGTTCAGCTTTTGCCAAATGATAACGCACCCGACGGCGATGAGCATCGTACCCAGCGTAATAAAGCCGGTCTCTTTTGTGGCGAATACCAGTGAAACGGAACTTGCGGCAAGCAGAAGATAGATCGGCCGGCCTTCTTGCCAAGTAAGCAGCATTCGGACAACTAGGAACACGAGGGCAGCTTCCAATGCGAAAAGTAAAACGAATGCGACCTGGCTCGATGTCGATCCAGGCTCCCCGACCATCGCCGAAATATAGATCGTAGAGGGCAAAAAGCAGACCATCAGGATCAGGCTTATCCACCCAACAGCAAAGGGCCCGGCCTTTTCACGGTGAATGAATTGTAGGATCGCCACGACAACCGCGAGAGCCAGAAACACGAAGAAAATCTCGTGAATAAAATAGCGAGAGATATAGACCATTCCCGGCGAGAGTGCGAGGAAAAGTCCCGCGAAAAGAGCACCGGTCTTTCCAATATAGCGCCTTAACCAAAACGCCAGAACTACCATTAATACGCCCCAAATAGCCACACTCCAACGGACCGGAACTTTCTCCATTCCGAACACGTTTACGAACCCAAGCGTGATGTAATAAAGCGTCGGGCCGTGATAATTTTCGGGGTCGTATTTGTAAACGCCTTCGCGAAAAAGATTGGTCAGGAACCAGCCGTTGACGCCTTCGTCGTGATGAAACGGCTTCAGTCCGAGATGGACGAATCGAAGGGCGACCGCCAGTGCGGTGATCGCCGCGCAGTTGATCAACCATCCAAGATCAAAACTTCTGTCTTTTGCTTCGTCGATCGGCTCTTCAATCGTCTTGCTCATCACTATCAGATCGCGTAGTAGCCTATTTTATCTTGTAGATCCTGTATTGCGCCGTTGCTGTCAAAACCTGATATTTCCTGAAATACTCTTCGTTCAAATTGAACGGCCGATAACGGTCGCCTGCAAAACTGCTTACTTCCGGACCGAACAAAACAAGATCGATACCGTATTTCGCTAACAGTTCATCTGCTTCCGGTCCGCCGGAATAGATCTTTCGCACTTCTTCCTCTCGGACGCGGTAATCGATGCCGTGCGAAGAAAGATGCCCCGGATAGCGCATCAGCGAACGCCGGCCTGACAACACGACCGGTGTGTTATAAGTTGGCGCCGACAGTATCAAAGCGTTCGGAGCGGTCCGGGTGCGAAGAGCTTCACCTATTTCTGCAGCATCTTTATCAAAGACAGTTATATTGGTCTGCTTGGTAACCGTCCGGAACACGTCGAGCGAACCGGAAAATACCAAGAGCGTTACGAAGGCACCCGCCGCCGCCTTAAGAAACGATGAGTCCTGCCGCCAAAGATAAACGATCGCATACGCCACGAACGGGATCGAACCGACCCACCAATAGATCAAGATCTTGATGTTGTCCCATTCCCACGGTGCGAACTTGAACAGGTTCGAGACAATAAAATGCACCGCGAACGGAATATAAAAATAAAGCAGTGTCGCCGGTCCGATCTTCGAGGCTTGCTTGTCCTTTGCGATCTGGGTCTTTGTCGGCTTCTTTTTGGCCTTTGCGGTCTCAGGTTCCACGGCCGGTGTGGAACCAACCTTTCGCCAAACAAGATAAAGCCCCGCGGCTAGCAACGGAAAAAATAGCCCCGTGTTCTTTATCCAAAACCAAATAGGATTTGCGTCGCCCGAATCCCAGCCAAAGTGTCTTGAGATAAATTCGCTTGCCCGCGTCGCACTGCCGGACATCGACCAGATAAGTTCGGGAACCGCAACTATCGCGACTGAAATCCCGAAAGCCATCAGCTGCAACACGCGTAACCGATGCGGCCTGAGTATGAGCAAAAATACCGACACAATAAACAAAACGAACAAACTGTGCAGGTGAATGAGCACCAGCATTCCGCCAAGCAGCCCTGCGGCATAAACCGGCGTGCCAATGTTTAGGGCGCCAAAACGGATCGTCGATCCGGCATCTTTTTCGGGTTGTTCTTCTTTTTTCGTTTCACCATCAGCGAACGAAAATATCTTCCACAACACCCCGAGCACGATCAGCGTGATCGGCATCCCAAGCAGAAGGCTTCGCTGGGTTATAAACAGCGTTATCAGCGAATTGCCCCACCGAAATTGATCGCCGATCGTGTAATCCTTTGGCAAGGCAAACAGAAATTCAAAAAAGCCTTTCGACTGCGCCGCCCAGTCTGAAAAGAACCAAATAAAGCCAAGGCCGCCGCTGAAGAAAAGCAGAAACGGTGCCATACGAGCCGCCAGTTTGTCGTTCAAAAGCTTGAAAACAAACCGCTCCAATATCACCAAAAGCGAAAATGCCCAGGCAATGTTCTGAACAAGCATCGCATCACGCACATCGGCACCCAGCTTTACGAAAAATGCGGCAATTAGATCGGCAACGAACGGATACGAAAATTTTGCACCGTCGAAGTTCGGATTTATCGGCGGAAAGTTATTTCCTTCTGTAAATAAAAATATCGCACCGAGATGGAACGGAAGATCCCCCAGATTATTCGATGCACCGGTCATTATCGCGCCGTCGCGAACGAACATCGCCCGTTCGAAAAAGAACAGGAATAAAAGAAAAAAGAACGCGTAATAGACAAACGGCCAAAGACGGCGAAAGCTCTCTCCCTGCAAAAGATTTTTTGCACGGTTGCGGTCGGCCGCAAAAACTTTTCTTCGTTCGTTATTCCGGAACAGAAGCAAGGGCAGCACGGCAGCAAGAATCATTGCGGCAGCCGTCATCTCCGAAAGGCCAAATACTGACGCGACGATGAAACCGGCTGTGCCAAAAACAGCCGAGCCGATCACGCATCCTGCGGCCAACCGCCACATCAGCGGGTCTTCATCGGATATCAAATATGTCAGTGCCAGTCCGCCGGCCGTAATGGCCGCGATAAGTAATACAGAAATTATCATTGCCTAAATCCGCGATCTAAGAGTTTTAACTTAACTTACTTTAACTTGACGGCAAAGTTGAACCAGGCCTGATGACAATTGCCATTAGATGCGTATATACTTTTTCTAATTTCCATCAAGCATACAGATACCTCGTCAGATATTTGTCCTTCATAGGTTCATCGTATGATCAACATAAAAAATTCTACTCTTTCGCTGTTCTCACTGGTCTTCTTCGCAGGCATTTTGACCGCATCGCCTTTCGAAAAACTTGAGAATTTTTCATCGTCTGGTCATCAGCCTCTCAACAGACTGGCGAAGAACGGTCATGAGATACGAGGACTAGTGAAGTTGTCAGACGACTCGATCGTTATTTTTACAGAAACATCGGTGCTGCGTTCAGCCGACCACGGCTTGGAATGGCAAAAGCTTGAGATACCTATAAGTTCAGATCAGATCATTACATCTGTAATATCGCCTGATGGCGGCTCGTTACTTTTACTTACCGGCGGATCAGAAATGCATAAGGTGGAGTTGTTCTCTTCAGATCTGAATGGCACAGCTTGGATGAAAAGGAAGCCTTCATTGCCGGGCATTGAAATGCTGGACGCTGATCTTTTTTCCGGACGGATTGTATTTCATTCGGGCGGCATCACCGAACTAAATTTCAGGCTGCCGACGAGTTCTAATTTTACAGGCCTTGTAAAATACCTCTCAGCGGACGGTGGTAATAGTTGGCGGCTGGCAGAACGCAACTTCGACCTACGTACAGAAGACCACGCGCAGTCTGCGATAGAAGTCGATGGAATTCGGCTGGAAACCACGGGAAGTTGCTTAGGATTCAAAGCGGGCTGCGTTCAGGAAAGCAGGCTTACATTGGGCGGTGCAGACATTACGCCACCGGTGATCAAGGAGGAACTTCGAAAGGCTAAGCAAGACGGATTGGCCGAAGTCTCGCCGATGTTCACAGGTTCGCCAGGCGGTTCGACACGCATTAGTCTGAATCGCGGTTTTGATAAATGCACAGTTGCTCCGGCTTCGCAGATGCAGGCCTGGTGGGACACTTCTTGGTTCTACGATACCAACATCTACATGAGCGGCAGGAATCGCGGCTGTTCGCAGACACTATTGACCGCCGCATGGGTAAAAGAAGTATCCGATCAAGGTTGGGGAATGATCCCGACGATCGTAGGTTATCAATCGCCCTGCATAAATTCTTCAAGCCAAACGATACAAAAACACAGCATCGACCCAGTCGTCGCAGAAACTCAGGGAAGAGGAGAAGCTGACATTGCGATCGCTGATGCCAACGCGCTTGGCCTTACACAAGGCACCGTTCTTTATTACGATATGGAACGCTACGACGAAACGGCTCAAACGCCCGGATGCCGAACCGCTACTATAGCTTTTCTCAAAGGTTGGACCGAGCGCGTCCGCGAACTCGGTTACATTTCCGGCACCTACGGTTCACCACGAAATGCGATCGACGATTGGCAGCATATGCCGCCCGCAAGTCGTATGGATGCGGTTTGGATGGCTCGTTGGGATAACCTGATGACGGTCTGGACCTATGTTACGTTTCCCGATTTTCCAACCAATGTCTGGAACAACCATCAGCGCATAAAGCAATGGCAGGGGCCGCACAATGAAACTTGGGGTGGATTTACGTTTAACATTGACGGAAACATATCCGATGCACCCGTCGCCGGTCCGGCGATCGCCAAAAATCCCAATGCGGATTTTGATGGCGACGGTCGAACCGATATCAGTGTTTTCAGGCCTGATAATGGTGCCTGGTATGTCTTATTCAGCGCGACCCCAGGGTTTTCCGCATTTCAATTTGGAATTTCAACAGACATTGTAGCCCCGGGCGATTACGATGGCGATGGAAAGACCGATGCTGCAGTTTTTCGCCCCTCGGATGGGTCCTGGCACCTTTTGCCTAAGGGGAATAACTATCGTGCTTTTTCATTCGGAACCATGGGCGATATCGCTGTTCCCGGTGACTTTAATGGCGATGGAAAGACCGACCCTGCAGTGTTCCGGCCTTCGAGCGGTGTTTGGTATATCGCCAACAGCGACAGCCAGGGAACGTACAGTTCGGTCCAGTTCGGAGTTAACGGCGACAAACCGGTGCCCGCGGATTTCGACGGCGACGGAAAGACCGATATAGCCGTGTTTAGGCCTTCGACAGGCGTTTGGTATGTGCTCCGCAGTTCGGACGGCGGCGTTTCGATCGATCCGTTCGGCCTGCCCGGGGATCTTCCAGCCCAAGGCGATTATGATGGCGATGGCAAAGCCGATCTTGCTGTTTATCGACCATCCGAAGGCATCTGGTATCTGTTCCGTTCAACTAAAGGTTTTGCGGCATTACAGTTCGGTTTGGCCGGTGATGTTCCTTCGACCGGCGATTATGACGGCGACGGACACGATGACATTGCGGTCTTTCGTCCTTCGAACGGAACCTGGTATTTGCTACAGAGCACGAATGGGGTCGGCATCACCCAATTTGGGTTGCCCGGTGATCGCTCAGTGCCAGCCGCCTATTTACCTCAATAGTCTTGTTTTCAAAATAGGCCTGCGAACGGTAGAATAAGGGTTTTTGAAAAAGGACTTGTTCTACCTATGCTGCAAGCAGGAATCGTCGGATTGCCGAACGTCGGAAAATCTACTTTATTTAACGCACTGACCGCACAGGAAGCGGCCCTTGCGGCGAATTATCCATTCGCGACTATCGAACCGAATATTGGTGTGGTCGCCGTTCCGGATGAGCGTCTCGCAGTGCTCGAAAAGCTAAACAAAGCACAAAAGGTCGTGCCCGCCACGGTCGAGTTCGTCGATATTGCGGGGCTTGTTCGCGGTGCGTCGAAGGGCGAAGGTTTGGGCAATCAGTTCCTTGCAAACATCCGCGAGACGCACGCCGTCATTCAGGTCGTCCGTTGCTTTGAGGACGAGAACATCGTCCACGTCGAAGGCTCTGTCGATCCGATCCGCGATATTGAAACGATACAGATCGAACTCGCGCTTGCCGACCTTGGCTCGCTTGAAAAGCGAAAAGAAAAGGCCGGCCGGGGTGCGAAATCGGGCGACAAAGATGCCAAACGCGAGATCGAGATAATTGAAAAAATAATGCCGGTCTTGGAAGAAGGAAAGCCGGTCCGTTCGGCACCGCTTACTGACGACGAACAAGAGATCGTAAAGAAATGGTTTTTGCTCACCAGCAAACCGACGATCTATGCGGCAAATGTTGACGAAGCAACGCTCGCCGATCCGGCATCGAATCCCCACGTTCAAAAGGTAATGGAGCACGCGGCGAAGGAGAATGCTGACGTTGTTCCGATCTGTGCCAAGCTTGAAGCCGAATTGGTCGCGCTTGAAGAAACCGAGCGGACCGAATATCTAAAAGACCTCGGACTGGAATCAAGCGGCGTCGATAAGATGATCAAGGCCGCCTATCACATGCTCGGGCTGATGAGCTTTTTGACCGCCGGTGAAAAAGAAGTTCGCGCATGGACGATCCCGATCGGCACGAAAGCTCCGGCCGCTGCCGGCGAAATTCACACCGATATCGAACGCGGCTTTATCCGGGCAGAGATAATCGGCTACGACGACCTGGTCGCCTGCGGTTCGCGAAAGGCCGCCAGCGAAAAAGGCCTCGCCCGGCTCGAAGGCAAAGAGTACATAATGCAAGACGGCGACGTCGTCGATTTTCGTTTCAATGTCTAATTTTCGCGGCAAAGGTTCCAGGTATTAGAATTATTGCATGCGAGATAATGACCTGACCGACCGCAA
>CAZXTS010000143.1:0-7789 GCA_964643745.1 uncultured Chloracidobacterium sp. | reverse complement strand
GCGGCGCCGTTTACGCTTCATTTAGCGTCCTTATTCGGTGAAACGGGAACTGCTCCGATAGTTGGCCGAGTTAGCGACAGTCAAGGTTTAACCGGCAGCAACAATTTTCGAAAATTGATGCTCAGCGTTTCGGCCGAGATGATCAAATCCAATCCATTGCTTGGCGTTGGGGCTGACAACTTCGGTTTCGAGGTAAACCGCTATCGCGAGATCGTTTCGGAGAAAGATCCATCGAACCCTAATCTCGCAGAATCAGAGGATTACATCCCAGAGCGGGCACACAATGAATTCGCGCAGATCGCTGCCGAACTAGGGTTGATCGGATTGCTGATCTTTACCGCGCTGCTGGTTGCTATCGGATATATGGGCATCCGAGCATTAAAACATTTTCAGTCAACATCGCCTTATGCACTTGCGGCCGTATTGGGGATCATTGTTTTTCTGGCCAGCTCGCTCGTTACGTCCTATTCGTTCCGGCTGATCCAAAATGGCTTTGTATTCTTCTTTCTTCTTGCCGTTGCTTCAAAGCTGATACTTAGACAACGTGGCAGAAAAACGAATGACGAACGTGGAAAAAGTTTCTTCCTGCTTCGCCCTGTTTTGATTTTCGGAGTGATCTCATGTTTCGCTTTGGCCGGTTATTCATTAATAAGAGTGTATAGCTCTGCACTAACGATCCAAGCAAACTCGACCGCAGACATAACGAAAGCTGGGGAACTCTACGCCTCAGCAATGTCAATAGATAGCACAAACGCCGGGGCTTTTTATTACCAGGGCATCCGGCTTATCGAAGAAAAGCGTTATGCGGAAGCTGTTCCATTCATTCAAAGATCTATCGATCTCGGCCGGGCTCGTTCTTCAGACCTTTCTTATCTTGCAACGGCGCATAGCCTTGCAGGTGACAATGCGGGGGCAGAAGAAACTTTCGCATACGCAGTTCGGTTATATCCGCGCTCACCGTTCGTTCTGACGCGATATGCCGTCTTTTTGAAAACAAATGGAAAGGATGATCAGGCAGATACCTATTTCGCAAAGGCCAAAGAGATCGACGCAGGTTCTGCAAATTCGTGGTGGGTTTTGATCAATGAGGGAGCAAAGGCTGTATCTGACCGCGCAACGGTTGATCCTGCGTACGTTCCTGTAATGGACCTTTATCCGAACGGCGCCCTTTATGCGATCGTCGCGGAAAGGGACATTCGTTTTCCTGATGAGCGAACAAAGTTTCCCTGGGAAACGATCTCGAACGTTGCCGACCGCTGATCTTGGCAGCATATGTCTTTTCGTTTCGACAAAAATCAATTAAGATAAGTCAGTCCGCGTCCTGCGGCGTATTTCATTCAAATTCCGTTTCGAACCATTGAAAGTGCTTAGCAGAATTTTCTCGATCGCAAGGAATACTTTTCGTGAGGCAGTACGCGATCGCGTGCTCTATAACCTTGTCCTTTTCGTATTGTTGCTGGTCGCATGTGCGATCGTGTTGGGTGATCTTACAGATGGTCACGAGGCACGAACCATTGTGAACATCGGCCTGCACGCGATGCTTTTCTTTGGCGTATTTATCGCGATCTTTGTCGGTGTCGGATTGGTCTCAAAGGAGATCGAAAAGCGGACGGTCTTTGTGATCTTTGCGAAACCGGTCGGCCGGGGCGAATTTATTGTAGGTAAGTATCTAGGCCTCTGCCTAACGCTCGCAGTAAATGTCGCGGTAATGGCGGCCGGTGTTTCGCTAGCTCTGCTTTACGTCGGCGGCAGCTCGTTTGCGGGAACGATCTGGGGAACCGTTATCCTTATATTTTTTCAGCTGACGATAATCACAGCCGTAGCTTTATTCTTTTCGTCATTCTCGTCTCCGGCTCTTTCGGCATTGCTCACGTTTTGTATATTCGTGATCGGCCATTTCAGTTCTTCGCTGCGAGAATTGGCGGGAAGCATTGAATCAGCATTCGCCAAGCTGATCTTTGATGCGATGTATTTCGTTTTCCCAAATCTTTCGCATTTTACTTTCGTGACTAACGCAGCTTATGGCGATGTGCCGCCGGCCGCAATGATTGGCGGTTCGCTGGCTTACGCTCTGATATTCAACACGATCCTTGTGCTCGGTGCCGTTCTTATTTTTGGCCGACGAAATTTCAAGTAATAAGCTCGTGCTTTCTCAAACCCTAAAAACCACGATCATCACGGTGGCCATCGCACTGCTATTTACCGCATCTATACCGCTGACCGAATGGCAAGTCGCGTCAAAGCCACCGGAGCCTCGCGGTTACGCGGATGAAGATCTATCGCTCAAGGGAGCAGACATGCGAGGTTGGGTCTTCGGTGCCGAGGGATTGATCGCCGATTGGTACTGGATGAATTCGCTTCAGTACATCGGCGGCAAGATCGCCTCGGTCGGCTTGGACAAGATCAATATTGATGATCTAAGCGAATTGAACCCGCGTCTGCTGAACCAATATTTGAACAACACGGTCGATCTCGATCCGCGTTTCATAGCCGCGTATTCATATGGAGCAACAGTGCTTCCGGCGATCGACGTTGATCAGGCGATCGCGCTCACGGAAAAGGGCATCGCGAACAATCCTGACAATTGGCGGCTTTATCAATACCTTGGATATATTCACTGGCGGCGAAAGGATTACGACAAGGCATCGGAGGTCTATACTGATGGTTCAAAGATCGCTGACGCTCCGTCTTTCTTACGGGAAATGGCTGCGGCAATGAAGACCAGAGGCGGGAGCCGCGAGACCGCTCGGCAATTGTACCTGCAAATGTATAACGAAGCGGACGACCAGCAATCCAAAAATAACGCTGAACTTCGACTGCTTGAGATCGATACGTTGGATGAACTTGAAGCACTGAATGAACTTTTAGCTTCGGCAAAGGCGGTATCGGGCCGCTGCCCGGAAAGACTAAACGAGATCTTTCCAAAACTGGCCACGATCAACCTGCCAAGAAACCGATCTTTTTCCATTGACCGTCAGAATCAATTGGTTGACCCATCAGGCGTGCCTTATCGATTTGACCGAGAAAAATGCCGCGCCGACCTTTCTTTCGAATCAAAAATACCTCGGACATTGGAATGAGCGAACCCAACTCCAATAGATCGAAACGATGGCTGATCGATATCGCTCTGATCGCTCTGGCGTCGTTTATCCTGATCGTGCCCGTGTTGATTTACGGGATCCCAACCGGGAACGACCTTCCGGAACACTATCGCTTTGCGTTAGCGTTTGAGGAAAACCTAGCGCATGGAATTTTCTATCCATCGAGATCCGATTCCGTGAATGGCGGACTTGGCGATGTAGGCGTCCGATTCTATCCGCCGCTGACCTATTACGTTCTCAATCTCGCAAGATCAGTTACCGGAAGCTGGTTTTACGGAAGCATTTTGGCGTTTTTTATTTTCTTTGCGTTAGGCGGCATCGGCGCTTACCTATGGGCCCGCGAATCGTTTGGCGAAACTGCATCTTTGATCGGAGCTCTGGTATATGTCCTGCTGCCTTACCATGTAAACCAGCTCTTTAATGCATTTCTGTTGGCTGAATTTGCGGCCGCCGCCGTGATGCCGTTTTGCTTTTTGTTCGCAAGCAGATCGTTGCGTTTAGGCGAGGTTAAGAATGTTCTGTTGTTCGCTTTGGCATTCACAGCAGTCCTGCTGACCCATATTCCGACATCGATGATCGTTTTGATCTCGCTGGTCGTTTATGCTGCTGCTTTTTTATGGCGTTCGCGAACTTTGGGCGGTATCGCGCGATTGGCTGCCGGAATTGGAACGGCATTAATGCTCAGTTCGTTTTATCTGGTTCGCCTGATTACGGAACGTGATTATTTGAAACATGCATCGGCAGAGTTTGCTTCGTTAGATTTCGATTTTCGAGCAAATTTCCTGCTGTCATACTTTTATGCAAGCGGCTCGGAATATATGGATCGGTCGCTGTGGTTCGGCGACGTAATGCTCGTGCTTACGCTGCTCGCGTCGGTGCCTTTACTTGTTATCTTTTGGAAGCGGGCAAATGAGGAATCAAGATCGAGTCTTTTTCCTCTCGTTCCGGTGATGGCAATTGCGCTATTCTTTGCAACGCCAGTTAGCTCACTTCTTTGGACCGGGCTTCCATTGCTCGCTAAGATCCAGTTTCCGTTTCGATGGATGTCGGTCATCACTCTTTGTGCTTCATTATTCATCGCCGCAGGGTTTGCCCGAATGGCGGAAATGTTCAAAGGCGATGCTCGTCCGCGGGGAATGTTGCTGGCGGGTGGAATATTGATCGCTGTTGCGTTTTCCGCGTTTCAGGTTATAAGGCCGGCACGATATTCGACTCATGCAGAATTTACCTCCTCGGTCGAACGATATCGAACATCAGAAAGCTGCGAATGCTGGTGGCCTATATGGGCAGAACGGGCAGCACTTGGCAACCTGGCCGACACAACAGGTAACGGCAGGCAGGTCTTGCTTGTCTCGAGATCGCCGAATTCACGCGAATTTACGATCGCAGATGGTGAGCCAACAGATCTGCGGGTTGCAACGTTCTTTTATCCGCATTGGAACGCGACGGTAAATGAAACATCGATTGAAGTAAATGCTGGAGATGACGGTGCGATCGTGGTACCGCTGCCAAGTGGGGAAGTGGGCGTTTTACTTGAGTTCGTGGAGCCGTGGTTCAATAGAATGCTCGGTTGGATCTCTGCTGTGGCGTTCGGATTAGTTATTATATTTTTGTTATTTTTACAGAGGCCCGCTATTAGACCGAGCGGGGCCGAATAGAGAGGTTCTATGGAAAAGATCATTGAGATTTCCGGACTAACAAAGGATTACGAGGTCGGATTTCTAAAGAAAAAGAAAGTTCGAGCGCTCGACGGGCTCACGCTTTCGATTGAACCCGGGCAGATATTCGGCTTTCTCGGAGGAAACGGGGCAGGGAAGACGACGACAATAAAGATATTGATGACGCTTCTTTTCCCTACATCAGGCACTGCACGAATACTCGGCCGAGACATTTCCGACGTGGCGATGCACAAGGACATAGGATATTGCCCTGAGAATCCGTACTTTTACGATTACCTGACGGCTCGCGAACTGATGAACTACTTCGGCGAGATATTCGGAATTTCATCGGACGAGCGAACGAAAAGGACCGCAAACCTGTTGTCCCGAGTCGGGCTGGAGGAAAAGGACTGGGATAAACAATTAAGGAAATTCTCAAAGGGAATGCTGCAGCGGGTTGGCATTGCACAGGCTCTGATCAATCAACCCCAGATCGTATTCCTCGACGAACCGATGAGCGGTTTGGATCCCATCGGTCGACGCGAGATCCGTGAGTTAATTGCTGAGCTAAAAGAGAGCGGCACGACCGTGTTTATGTGCACACACATTCTTTCGGACGTAGAGGCTCTATGTGACAACGTTGCCATTCTTCGCGGCGGCAAACTCGCTGCGACCGGCAAACTCACCGACCTTTTGAATCGAGATATCGGTGCCCGTGCCTTCGAGATAATCGCATCGGGAGTTTCCGCGGCCGATCTTGCTAAAGCTCCGAATATCTCAAAAACCGCCGTCATATCCGCAAAGCCGAACGGAACTTCGATAGAAGTGGCAAGTGAAGCCGAGATCGATTCCGTTTTGGCGGCGATCCGAGGTGCGAACGGCTCGTTGGTTTCGGTCGTTCCGGTAAAACAATCGCTCGAAGATCTGTTTGTAAGCTAAGAGACGAATCAGAGAGATTTACTTGCCTCGTCCAACCGTGCATACTTTTAGAGTGGGAATTAACTAGATCGTGTTGCACGATGAAGCAGAATTGAGCCCGGATCATGCCGGATGAATATCTTTTATGACCGAAACAAAACGGATCATGGCTCCTGAGCCGCTTGAACCAATACCTTTCACAATTCCGACCGCTTTTCGCGAAACACTCTCAAATGGTTTGCGCGTTCTGATCCTCGAAGATACCCGATTGCCGCTCGTTTCATATCGAATGGCTTTTCTTTCCGGCGATTCGATCGATCCGGATGGGCATTGCGGTACAACTTCGGCAATGACCGCGATGCTGACCGAAGGGACCGAGAATTACTCAAGCCGCGAACTTGCGGAAAAGGTTGAGCGTCTTGGTGCCGGATTAAACGCGAGTTCGTCGGATGATTTCACGATAGTCTCAGCATCGGCGCTAACGATGTATGGCGGCGAAATGCTTGAGCTGATGGCCGAGGTGATGTTCCGTCCGACGTTTCCTGTGGCCGAACTCGATCTGTACAAACGCAATACTATTGAGAATCTCAAGTTCAATCGTTCGCAGCCAAATTTCCTCGCAAATGAACAGGTCGGGCGGCTGATCTTTGGCAAACATCCGTATTCAATAAACGCTCCGACACCGGCTGATATTGAAAATCTGGAGCAGGCACGCCTTGAAACTGCACGAAAGACCGTATTTCTGCCGAACAACGCGATCTTTATCGCAGTCGGAGATGTGCGGAAAGATGAACTGTTAATGTCCGTCGAGTCCCTTTTTGGAGACTGGGAGCCTGGCGACAGACATATTCCGGAGTTCCCTGAATTACCAACTCGTTCAGATCGTTCTCTGACCATCGTCGATAGGCCCGGTTCTGCCCAGACGAATATCGTGATCGCGAATGGTGCCGTAAAGCGGGATCATCCGGATTATTTTGCGATACTCGTGATGAACCAGGTGCTTGGTGCCGGAGCTTCGTCGCGTGTGTTTATGAATCTTCGCGAAGAAAAGGGTTATACGTACGGAGCTTACACGCGGTTTGATATGAAGCGTCTCGGCGGCAGCTTTGAAGCGACAGCCGAAGTTCGTAACGCCGTAACGGGCGATTCGCTTCGTGAATTTTTCAAAGAGCTAGACCGCATACGCAAAGAAGATGTCCTTCAAGAAGAATTGGACGACGCGAAAAATTATCTGACAGGCGTTTTTCCGATCCGGGCCGAAACTCAAGAGGGCCTTACGAATCTGATCGTGAATCAGGAATTGTATGGCCTGCCTCACGATTATCTGGAAACGTATCGCGATAACATTCGTGCGATCTCGATCGAAGATGTCCGCCGCGTTGCGAATGAGTATGTCCGGGCAGATGAAACGGCGATCGTTCTCGTCGGAGATGCTTCGGACATTCTTGGCCAGGCGCGCGGATTTGCCGAAACTATAGAAATATTCGATAAGGACGGAGCACAAAAAGATATGTCAGATTACGAATCATCGGGAAATGCCGAGACGGCGAATGTCGCAGGCGATTGGAAGCTGTCGCTGAATTTCATGGGCAGCGATGTCGAAATTAAAATGTCGCTCGAACAGGACGGCCCGTCCGTTTCAGGAACCCTTACAACAATGCTCGGCGAAGGAAAGATCGAAAACGGCAAGGTCAATGGAAACAAAATATCTGCAAACGCCGTTACCGAGATCCAGGGCCAATCGGTAGAATTCATCATCACCGGAACCGCCGACGGCGATTCAATAAATGGCACCATAGAATCACTAATGATCCCCGATGCCCTCGACTTCACGGGCTCACGATCTTGATCGTCTAGTTATGACGCCGTGACAAGATCTTGCGATTGCCAGATGATCTCATTGAATGGCGATATCCATCCGTCGTAAAATGAATCTCCGCAGAAGTTGGCTCAGGAGTAGGTGCTGGCAATTCAGACATGCTTATCTGCTCGCTTCGAGCGCTCAAAGTTTTATTCTCAGCACCCGACACCGACCATGCTATCTGTCCTCGATCTAAATCGTACGGGATCAGGTTTCCCATTTGATCCGGCGTCAGGCTGTCACGCATCTCG
>CAZXTS010000142.1:0-7876 GCA_964643745.1 uncultured Chloracidobacterium sp. | reverse complement strand
CAAAGTCGCTAAGTTGCAAAGTCGCAAAGGTATTGGTTTTGCAAAAAATAAGCTGCCTTATGTTTTTTCTTTGCGGTCATCGCGTCTTTGCGTTGAATCTCTTCTTAAATTTTTAGACGTGCCATTAACCTTTCTTTCCGAGCATATCAAGCCCGACGGCCGTTACCAAGATAAGGCCTTTGATTATGTCCTGCAGATAGCTTTCAAGGTTTATCGAGCTCATGCCGTTGTCGAGGCTCGCCATTATCAACGCACCTAAACATGCACCGAAAACCGTTCCGCGGCCGCCCATCAAGCTTGTGCCGCCGATAACGCAGGCTGCGATCGCGTCAAGTTCTTTTAGCGTTCCGGCATCGACCGTCGCACTGCCGAGCCGTGCGGTGCTGACGATCGCCGCAAGCCCAACGAACGCGCCAAGCAATGCAAAGACCTTTAGCACGATCAATTTATTGTTGATGCCCGAAAGCCGCGCCGCTTCGGCATTTCCGCCGATCGCGTAAAGATATCGGCCAAAGGTAGTGTTGTTCGTAATGAAATGCCCGAGAACGGCGACCATTATAAACAGCAGAACCGGATTTGGAATGCCCGCATAGGCGTTCATCGCGATGATGAAAATAACGATCGCCGCGACCGGGACGATCGCTTTCATTAGCTCGGGTCGGGCGCTGCCCGTGCCAAGGCCATATTCCTTTTGCGCGGCCGCCCGCCGCACTGCCAAAACGAAAACGATCGCAACCGCAACCGCGGCCAATGCCCAACCCGCATAGGGATGCACATAGCTTTGCCCGATCGAAACAAAAGCCTGATCGGAAACCGGGACGGTCGAGCTGTTCGTTATGCCCTTTACGACTCCCCGCCAGGCGAGCAGTCCGCCGAGCGTTACGATAAACGCCGGAATATTGAAATATGCGACGAGCGACCCCTGCAACGCTCCGACAAAGATGCCGACCGCGATCGCCGCAATGATCGCCGGAACGATGCCATAACCGAGATTCGTTAAGAAAATAGCGGAAACCGCACCTGCAAAACCAAGCAGCGAACCGACCGAAAGATCGATGTTCCCGGAAACGATCACCATTAGCATCCCGACCGCGATAATGCCCGTGACCGAGGTCTGCGTCATCAGGTTCGATAGGTTTTCCGCGGTGATGAAATTGCCGCCGGTCCGCCAATGAAAGAATGCCCAGATAACAGCCAGTGCACCGATCATCGTATAGGCACGAAGCGCGGTCGTTTCCAGCTTGAATCGTTTGGTTTCGGTCGTTTGTTCGGTCATTTGAATTGCTTTAGGCCGTTGCGGTCGCGGCCGCCATCACCTTTTCGCCGGTCGCTTCTTCGCGTGTGAATTCTCCTGTAAGTTTGCCTTCGTGAAGTACAAGTATTCGATCCGATAGCCCGAGCACTTCAGGCAGTTCGGACGACGCCATCACCACCGCAAGCCCGCTGGCGGCAAGCTTGTTTATTTCGTTATAGATCTCCTGCTTTGCCCCGACGTCGATGCCGCGCGTCGGTTCATCCAAAAACAATATCTTTGGTTCGGTGAGCAGCCATTTGCCCAACACGACCTTTTGCTGATTCCCGCCCGAAAGCGTTCCGGCAATGGTGAACGGCGAATTTGCCTTTACACGCAGTGCATCCATCACACGGCGTGTCGCGGCCGTTTCGCGCGAACGATGCGTGATAAAACGGCCTGAGATGCGCTTTAGGTCGGCAAGCGTCGAATTATCTGAAATGGTTTGTTCGAGTATTAAGCCAAACCGCTTTCGGTCCTCGGTCACAAACCCGATGCCGTGTGCGATCGCATCCGCCGGAGAACTGATCTTTACGGTCTTGCCATCGACTTTTATTTCTCCTGAATGTTCGCCCTGCCAACCGCCGAATATCGCCATCAGCGATTCGCTGCGGCCAGCTCCCATCAAACCTGATATTCCCAAAACTTCGCCACGCCGCACTGTGAACGAGATGTCGTCGACAAGTTTTTTCCCCGGCGTATTGGGATCGAAAACAGTTAAATTACGCATTTCCAAAGCGATGTCGCCCATATCGTGTGTGATCGAAGGGAAAATATCGTCAACCTCGCGGCCGACCATAAGCGCGATGACTTTGTTCTTGTCTAAGGCCAGAGCGGCCTCGGTCCCGACAGTTTTTCCGTCGCGAAGCACCGTGATCCGGTCGCTCATCGCGAAGACCTCGTCCAGCTTGTGTGAGATATATATCATCCCAACGCCGCGCGAACGCAATTCACGAAGGATGTTGAAAAGCGTTTCGACCTCGGTTTCCGTCAATGCGGCGGTCGGTTCGTCCAGCACAAGTATGCGGGCATTATGCGACAGCGCTTTTGCGATCTCGACAAGCTGCTGTTGGCCGATGCCAAGATCGCCGACCTTTGTTCGTGGATCGAGTGGAAGGTTCAGGTCGCAAAGCAGGTTCGACGAACGTTGATAGACCTCAGACCAATTGATAATGCCAAACCTGTTCGGCTCGCGTCCGAGAAAGATGTTCTCGGCGACGGTCAATTCTTTTACGAGCGATAGTTCCTGAAAGATGATCGCGATGCCCGCATCTTCAGCGTCGCGAATGTTCGCAAACCGCTTCACCTCGCCATCGACAACAATATCGCCGCTGTAAGTTCCGTTTGGATAAACGCCCGAAAGAACTTTCATCAGCGTCGATTTTCCGGCTCCGTTCTCGCCGACGAGCGCGTGAAACTCGCCTTCGAATAGGTCAAAGGTAACTCCGTCGAGCGCCTTTACGCCCGGGAATTCCTTTGTGATCTGACGCATTTCGAGAAGTGCCATTTTTGCGGTGCTGCGTAAGAAATAATGGCAAACAAGTGTTGTTCGGGCAAATGAAGAATCGGGTTGACGCAGGTAGGTGAAAAGAAAACTCGTTTCGCCAATGAGAAAAGACCTGCATACAGGATTCTGCGCAAGTCTTTCTTAAAATGGTGGCCAGGGACGGGATCGAACCGCCGACACGCGGATTTTCAGTCATTGAGTGCCGATTTGTGTTTACATGGACTTAGCAATGTAATATACTGTGGATAAATGACTTAGCTGGACAGTCAGAGTCATCGACGGACGATAGAGGACACTAGAATACACCGCGGGGAACGGTTTTGTTCCCCAAGTTGTTCCCCAAGTTATGGCAAAGATTAATATCGGCAAGAAGCACATATCAGCGGGCATCTATACGAACGTGTTCACAGAAGGGAAAAACGGCAAGAAAAAAACATATCGTGCCGTGTTCGCGCTTTGGGACGGAAAGAGCTGGAACGTGGAATCTAAGCGGTCGGGACTGTTGACCAAAGCGGACGGCTGGGTTTGGATTGAGGAACGGCATGAGGAACACAAACGACAGGGCACGTCGGTTATGCTGGCAAAGGGCGGTTTTGCAGACTTTGTCGAACGGCACTACAAGCCATATCTCAGAATGAAAGGGATAAAGACCATAGAACAGGAATTCAAAAAGCTAGATTTGATGGTCGAATTTTTCAAGGATGATCCTGTTAAGAATGTTGACTATTTAAGGGTGATGGATTTCGCGGCTTGGATTCGCGCGAGGCCATATACTCGGCTGAGACGAGAGGGGAAGACGGTTGAAACGGTTGAGCACGAGAGGAAGGACGCAAGCGCGCACCGGTATCTTTCGCGATTGCGACATGTGCTTAAATTCGCAATCAAGGCTAAGCAGCTTCACGCGTTACCCGCTTTTGACGACGCAATCGTGCCGGCGAACGAATGTGCGAAGGATGTTAGTATGTCGCATCAAGAGTTTATGCGGCTCTTGGATGCGTGCGAAATAGTGCCAAGGGGTGCGACGGAAAACCGCCGAAGATGGAGATTGGTTTTAATCGCGGCTTATACTCTAGGTTGCCGGGTCGGCGAACTTTGGGATACGCGTCGGGGTGATATTACCAGCCTCGATGCGAAGAATCGAGTTGGGGTCATCACGATCCGCAAAAACAAAATGATCCGCGGTAAGACGAAGACGACAACCAAACGAGTAGCCATAACTCAATGGCTTTATGATGAAATGGAAGCCGCCCGTGCATTCGACAAGGCCGATGACGAGCGTCTGTTTATGTGGACGAAAGAATATCGTGGCCCGGTTGTGAACGATAAATACAGCCTTTACAAACTGGCCGGTATTAATCCCGGAGCGACATTCCACACGTTGCGAGCGGCAAATGCAACGAATCGCGATGCGGCAGGGCAGGACTTTAGCGCGTTGCAAGACGAACTTGGCCATGCCAAAGGTAGTGCGATCACACGGAAGCACTACATTCGCCCAGGCGACCGTCATGTCATAGATGCGTCTGCCACCTACAACGAGTACCTCGAACGTCTGCGATCCGAGAGCATCCTTGAAGCGGAAATTGTGAACGAGTGAACTGCTGTTTACAAATTCATTTCCGAATCAAACGGGCAATAACTAAAAAGGGCGGGCCGATTCTTGATTCCGACAGTAGAGAGGGAGTCAGCCAACTGAATTCTATTGTGTCTCAGAAAGCGAAAGTTGATCGGGAAAGAGCCACTCATAATGGCACGAATCTCGAATGATCTCAGATCGCGCATTCTTGAAAGAGACGTCGTGATATCCCTCGGCAGTTCTCCTAAAACTCGATCCGATATTCTATATACGTCTCACTATAAGTGACAGAGTTTTCGAAGAACTCAAGATCGTCTTCGGACAGCATATTTTCCAGCTCGTCCCTAATCTCGTCCAGGTTCTTTGCATCGGCCAGCAGGACGCGGCCGAGGCATTTCTCTTTAAGCCTCTTCCACAGGGGGCCGTAAGGGAACTCCCATTTTTGTTTTTCTGCTGTGTCTCGATTTACCGGAATCATTGCAACGAGATCGTCGCTGGTCATTCGCTCCAGGCCCTTTGCACGCAGCGTTGCATTGTGACTTCCGTGATGGCCGACCTTATAAAGCACGGTCCTTGCAAGGAGATCGTCTATTCTAACTGTCCGCTGGGCTCCGTTCTTGTCGTTCACTTTCCATGACAGTTCAGACCATGAAAGCCAATTGCCGACCTGGGCATCGCCGGGAAACAAAAGTACTTTGCCCTCGGTTCCGAGTTCGATAGCGAGAGCAAAACAGGTATTGTTCGTATAGCTGTCTAGATGAAGCGCAAGCTCGCCCGCCTGTGCAAGCCAGTCGGTATCGATTCGTCGCCAACTACTGGCGTCTTTCTCTTCGAAGCCGTAATGAGATCGGAAGAATGGATTTCGTCTGGCGGTCCTTGGAAGTACCCTGTACCGTTTGTCGAACGGAAAAGACCGTTCCATTTCTTCCAGCCCTTCCTTGTCCCCCTTATCCACGAACGCTGCCGCGAAACCGGCAAAGGCGGAAAAAGCATGGCCTCCGTCGTCATATGTCTCTATTTTAGAAAGTCTCCTCTTTATATAATCGGGGTCTCCAGGCGGACCGAGCACAAATATCCTTACATCATCAACCCCGTCTAACGGCATCGGAGGCCGTTTCGGATCGCAATATGTTTTCCGTTTGCTCAATCCGAGATAGTTCTTCCAGGCGCTTGCGGTTCTTTCAGAGGCTTTCGCTCCAAGACCACCGGAGAATTCGAGCAGGTGTGTTACGGCAGTCTTGTAAAGCCCAAGATGCTTGTCCTTATCGGAGTCCGGAAGCCTGCTGACGGCAAGCTGGACTGCCTTCTTGCTTTTTTTGAAGCGTTCCTTAAGCTGCTTAGCGGCATCGTTGTCAGGTTCTTCGGTCCACGACGCCCATACTTTTTTTACTTTGATGCTCTTGAACACTTTTTCAGCCTGCAAAAAGCCCGAAATATGATCCCAATGCTCGTGTGTCGCTATTACAACGTCGATCGTGGCGTTTGTTTTTTCCTTGATATCGCGAACCACGTTTATCATCTGTTCCTGCTTGCTGGCGAGGGCTCCGCAATCGATCAGCATGTGAAACTGCTCCGCGCCGTTCGAGGTCGGAAACGACAGTAGAAAACAATCCCCAAGGCCGGGACGATACATTCGTATAGTAAGAACTCGATTTGCCATTGTGTCAGGGCCTCCCGTACTCATGGCTCCGGTGGAGCATAGCGAACGGCTCTCCAGAGGTCCGGAGATGTCTGAAATATGTTGCCTGTAGCGATCCGTCAGTAGAGATCTCGCGTTGATATTCGATGTGGCGTTGCAGTCTCTTTTCGTCCGAGATGCTCTTGGTGATCGCATATCTTAGTTGCATCGAATCGAGGTCGAGTATCAGAGTGCTGCCGCCGCGGAATTTGAGCGGTTCTTCATCCCCGGAGTCGTGCTCGCCGTCAGGTTCCAAATGGTCACTCGGCCTTATGTCTCGCGTTTGAACAAACGAGATGATCAACTGGTTTAGTGTCTTGCCGTCCGGGCCGACACGGTGGGCCGGGCGAAGCGAGTGGATCTCAAATGCCGGGATCGAGTCGCCCATGCGGCGGCTTCTTCTTAGACCTTCCAGGTTGTCCTCAAAAGTAATGCCTGCAACATCGCTGAACTCCTTGAGTGCGGAATGTCCTTCTATTGTTATCCAATCATGAAGATCTTTGCTTATCATCCTTGACCGGTTATGTATGTCTTCCCGATCCCTGGCATACTTCAGGTCGCCGATCGTCCCGCGCAAATAATCGGCCAGCGGACTGAAGAAATCCTGTGACCGGTCGACTTCGGGCCAGCGAAGGCTTTCAGGTGAAAGCACCCTGATGTCTCGAGGATATATGCCGCGACCGCGAAATGCTTCGATGAACGCGATTCGATAACCCTTATCGTCGTTCGGCACAAGATCGGTGTCGGCCGTGATGATCGCTCGCAGATAGTCGCCGAAATTTATGTCGACGGGTGGGCAGTAATCGAGTGCCCGAATGCAGACATTCAGAACATGCTGTGCGGACCTCGCGGCCTCTTCCGCAAGCCTGTTGACCAGATCCGGGTGAAGTTCGCCTTCCGGAAGTATCCCGGTACCGCTGCTGGCGATCCGCAGTAGATCGGCAACACGCCGATTGTAGATTGCGATGAAGGCCTCGAACACAGCCGCGACAAGGATCGCCCCCCTGTCATGCGGCTCCGATAGGGTTCGATAGTCCTCGGGGTCTGGTGTCTTTGGCTTCCATTTACCTGTTTCGCTGTCGTATTCGCCGATCGCCGTTCGCAGGGCGCCGTAGTTTCCGGTCGCATCCCCGAACTGCTGGGCCAACTCTCCCAGCAGATTCTGCGAAGACAGATCGCCTCGTGTTCGGCCGATCTGGTGCCGTAACACGTCTCGAAATGTAAAGTGCTGGAAGAGGGCCACGATATCGGCAAAGGCTTCATGGAACGCAAGCGAGTCCCGATGACTCGGTTCCACAAACAAAGCATATGTCCCATCAAGAAGAGCGTGTGTGGTTTCGTGAGCGATTATGTCGTGAGAAAGGCACGTAAAAACCATCCCGCCGGGCAGAAAGCGTCCCGGCTGATCGGAGGGGGCAGGGAAGTATCCGAATAACAGGGATTTCTTTTCCGGGCTGTAATAAGCGTTGGCTTCGCGAAGAGCATGAGGATAGACCCGCAGACGTTTGACATACCGGGTTCTTCCACGAGGCGACCATAATGCGCTCCTTCCTAACGCCCGTTCGAAGTTTGTGATGGTCGTCATTATCACCGAATAGACCATCTGCTGGTGAAACTGAGGATTTCCTTCGGACGGCGCCAAGCCGTCCTGGGCAAGTATGTATGCGTCGCTCAGATCGACAGGGTTATAAAAACAGTCGCTGGCGGGATCGAAGTCTACGACTTCTACATATTCCCCGACCGGTCCTGGCATCAATCCGCTGTTTGGGGCTGTCGAGCGATCCTCCCACGGAACTTTATAAACGACCTCGTTTATAAATGCCGTGT
>CAZXTS010000141.1:0-7882 GCA_964643745.1 uncultured Chloracidobacterium sp. | reverse complement strand
GGGTGAAATGGTGGGGTAAGAGCCCACCGGCGTCGGTGGTAACACAGGCGGCCAGGTAAACTCCTCGCGGTGCAAGATCAAATAGGGAAACGCGTACGGGCTGCCCGTCCGGCGTCCGGTTAAAAACCGGCAGCGTTTCCGGGTAGATCGCTCGAGCCCGTTGGTAACGGCGGGCCTAGATGAATGGTCGCCAACCCGTTTATTCGGGTTACAAAATTCGGCTTACAGGTATGCTCCGCAGCATTGCCTTAACACCGAACATCTGAACAATATAAACTTATGGCAAACCGAAAAGGTGTGTTTATCGGAGCGTATGTTCCGAACGAATTGAAGGAATCATTGCGTAGGCGTGCCGCTGCCGAGCACCGAACTTTGTCGCAGGAAATAACGCGTATATTGGTCGAGGCCGTTCACGGGAAAGGCTTGCCCGCCGGCAGCGTTGACCGCCGGGATACCACAGCGGTTCCCCGCAGGCGAGCGACCGATCCGCCAATCCGCCGCCGCGCCGAAGACCTGCCGTATATTCCGCCGGAAGGCAAGAAACGCTAATTCATCATTTGATCTCCGCCGATCGCCGAGCTTCTTGCAGGCTCGGCTTTTTTTGTCTCAACGGTTTGTTTGCTAAGATTTGAACGAGTGAATACCAAAGCATTGATCATCTCCATCACGGCCGTTGCCCTTAGCTTTCTGGGCGGCTTTTTTATTGCGAATGCCTTGAACCGCGCCGAAATGGAAGGTCTGAAAAAAGAGAATGAACGTTTAACCGGCATTGCGAAAGAGGCCGAACAGCGTTCGACCGAAGGCACGCTTACGAATGAAGAAATACGCGCGAAAATAGACGAAGCTGACAAGAACCCGGACAACGTTAAGTTCAATACAGATCTCGGAATTGCGCTGTACCGCTATGCCGCGATGAAGAAGGATGTCGAATTGCTCGGCGAATCGGGTCGGATCCTGGAGCGCGTTTCGGCGAAAGAACCGAAGAATGCAGATGTTCTGGTGACTCTCGGCAATGCAAAATTCGACATCGCAAATTTCGGCAATCAGAATGCACTGTTCGCCGAGGCCAGATCGATCTATGAAAAGGTCGTGCCTTTACGTCCGGATGATGCAAATGTACAGACGGACATCGCTCTCACCTACTTTTTGACGCAGCCGCCCAATCTGGAAAAAGCCGTAGCGGCATTTGAGAAAGCCGTCGCGAAAGATCCAAAGAACGAACGGGCAATTCAGTTTATGATCCAGACACAGTGGCAGAAAGGTGATCTCGAGAACGCAATGGTCACGCTTGAGAAGCTCAAAACAGTGAATAACCTGAACCCGGCGATCCCTGAACTTACCACGCTGCTGACAAGGACACCGCCCACCCAATGAGAGAAGCGCTTTTCGTACTTGCGGTGATCGCCGTCATTCTCGGGCTGACGGCATTTCGCTATCGTAAGCAGCTTGCGGCGGGCCTACAGATCTGGCGAATGCTGAAAGAGGCTCGAAAACAGGCGACGGCGTCTATCGGCAAACCCGCGGACGAACCTGAGATCAAAGCCTCGGGGCCGCTGGTGCGGTGTTCAAAATGCGGAACGTGGACACCCAGCTCGGCAGCTATATCACTCGGCAAGCAGATCTATTTCTGCTCAAAAGAATGTGTTGAAAGAGTGTAGCGATCCGATCAAACAACGAACTTATCTACATACCAGCTGATCAGGGATTCTCCGAAAAGCAAAGCAACGATCGAACCGATACCGAGAAAAATCCCAAACGGGATCTGCGTCTGCATGTCGCGATCTTTCTGCTTTGCAATGACGGCGAGTCCGATCAACGCCCCGGCAAATGCCGCGAGGAAAATCGATAGAATAGAGAGCCGCCAGCCAAGTATCATCCCAACCCCAAGCATCATCTTTACATCGCCGAGCCCCATCGCATCGACACCGCGAAATTTCTTCCACAGAGCCCCGACAAGCCAAAGCGAGCCGCCGCCCGCCAACGCACCGAGTACACCTCCGACAATTGAAACGACCCAAAGCGGATAACCAGCCATGCCGGCCATCGGTGCATTCTTTGAATCGCCGAAATAATCAACACCGAACGCGATCGGGAATATCAGACGGACTGCAATTGCAATGATGAGGAATGGGTAGGTGATCACATTCGGCAGGATCATATGCTCCGCGTCGATGAACATCAGAGCGACTATCGCCGTAACAAATGCCAATGCCACGGGCAGCATCGGTGTGAAACCGACCTGCCAAAATACAAGCAGCCATAGCAACCCCGTGAAAAGCTCAACGGTTGGATAGCGGATGGATATCGGAGCTTTACAATTTCGGCATTTCCCACCAAGGATCAACCAGCTAAGGATAGGAATATTGTCGTAAAGGGCAATAGGTTTATCGCATTTCGGGCACGCCGAATTCGGAAAGGCGATCGACATCTCACGCGGGACGCGATGGATCACAACGTTTAAGAAACTCCCGAACGCGGAACCAAAGATAAACGCGCAAACATACCCATACAGCACCGGAAGTCCGGTCAATGATTCAAAATTGAAAAGCAAGAATACTTTCATATATCGTGAGCAAGTCGATCAATGCTGAAAAAGAAAAAGAAGAAGGCGGCAGAAATGCGGCCGCAGCGACCGTTCAAATCGTAAACCTATATTGGTGAAATACAAAGCAGTTCCGAAGTGTCGTGCATTCGTTAATGAATGCGAAACGCCCAGCCGGAGACTATCATAAACCGAACGACCGGAACTTTGCGAGTTCAGGCTGTGTGATATAATTGTGATAATTGAACTTAGCGGAATTTAGTTGTTAAGAGCGTATGCAAGGAAAAACCAAGGTATTGGTCACCGGAGCGGGCGGTTTTATTGGAAGCCATTTGGTTACTTATTTGAAAGAAAAAGGATATTGGGTTCGCGGCGTTGACCTAAAGTATCCGGATTTTGCGGAAACGGACGCGGATGAATTTGAGATCCTTGACCTGCGTCGCTGGGATGCTTGCCTTCAGGCTACGCGTGGTGTTGAGGAGGTTTACGCACTTGCGGCGGATATGGGCGGAATGGGTTTCATTTCTGCCAACCATGCACTGATCCTTTACAACAATTCGCTGATAAATTTACACACGCTTGAGGCGGCGCGTACCAACGGAGTTAATCGATATCTGTATACAAGTTCCGCGTGCATCTATCCTGAACACCTTCAGGAAGACGCAAATGTTACGCCTCTAAAAGAATCAGATGCGTATCCCGCAATGCCTCAGGATGCATATGGATGGGAAAAGCTCGTTTCCGAACGGCTTTGTATGCACTATCGCGACGATTACGGGTTAGAAACGCGCACGGTCCGTTTCCATAATATCTTCGGTGAAAAGGGAACTTGGGAAGGCGGCCGCGAGAAAGCTCCGGCAGCAATGTGCCGCAAAATTGCTACGGCGAAGCTTACCGGTGATCCAACGATCGAGATCTGGGGTGACGGCGAACAGACCCGTTCATTCTGCTACATTGACGACTGCGTCGAAGGTATTTATCGTCTAATGCGTTCCGATCATCACGAACCCATCAACCTCGGCCAAGACCGAATGGTTACGATCAACGAACTCGCCGATATGGTCGCGGCGGCTGCTGGTACTACAATTTCGAAAAAGCATATTGATGGACCGATGGGCGTTCGCGGCAGAAATTCGGATAATACTGTACTCCGCGAAGTGCTTGGCTGGGAACCTCAGATCAGCCTCGAGGATGGTATTGCGAGAACGTACACGTGGATAGAAGAACAGGTGCGAAATTCCCAAGAAAAGCTTGGCGAGGCACTCTCTGCAAAGACCGCCCAATAAGTACCGATGAGCGAAGCACTCAAGAAGGTCGCGCTTGTCATTCCGGTTTACAATCGTCGCGATACAACTCTTCAGGGCCTTCGAAGTCTGGCAAGGATAGACACCGAAGGGCTCGACGTGGGCATTTTTGTCGTTGATGACGGTTCGACAGACGGCACCGGCGATGCTATCCGCGAACATTTTCCCGATGTTGTCTTGATCGAAGGTGACGGCTCGCTGCATTATGCAGCCGGGACGAACCGAGGTATTTCTGCCGCTCTGGAATGGGAACCGGAATACATTGCAACCATGAACGATGATGCGGTCTTTCATGAACAGTTTTTGGAACGGCTGGTCAAAACTGCCGAACGAAATCCGCGCTCGATCGTTGGTGCTCTTCTATTGCTTTGGAACGAACCACACAAAGTTTTTCAGGTCGGACAATATTGGAATACATGGAAGGGCGGCTGGGTGATACCTGAGGATCTTACAGCGTTCAATGTTCCGAAGGAAGAATTCGAAGTAGAGTGCATCGTCGGTAATTGCGTTCTTTTTCCGGTCGAAGCGATTCGTGAAAACGGCCTGATGGACGAAGTTAAATTTCCGCATGGTTGGGGCGACGCTCAGTATTTGATGCGAATGCGGAAAGCTGGATGGAAGCTTTTGGTTCAGCCCCGTTCATTTGTTTGGTGCGAACCGAATACAAATCCACAACCGCTTCACCACCTTAGGCCTTCAGAAATACTCAGGGCACTTTTTTTGAACAAGCGGCATCCGTTAAATCTTCACAGGCAGTTGGTCGCTCGGTGGGAATCGGCGCCTTCGAAGCCAAAAGGCGCAGCTAGCTTTTTGATCTATCTGGGCGAAATGATCTCGAAGAGCTTTAAATATTTGGTGAAACGATGATCCGCTTTCCCTTAGCTGAATAAAAAAAAACCGGCCCATTCTACGATCTGAATAGGCCGGTCAATTTTTTGGACTAGAAAGCCGATCAACGAACCGGCTTTCTTAAAACCGCGGCAAGCCCTTTCAGTCTTTCGGCACTCTTCGGATCTTTCGCTCCTGCAGCGTCTTTATCGAGCGCCTTAGAAAACCGCTTCAATTTACCGAGATCTTTGGAATTTGATTCAGCAGATGCAATTGTCTTGCGGATCTCGGCAAGCTTAGTGGCCGGGATCGCAGAATTTCGTTCAAGCTGGTCTAAATACGCCTTTGCGACTGCGAGGTTGTTGGTCCAGGTAATACGCTCCTGAGTTTGAACATTGAACAGATCGTATCTCACCGATCGAGCTGCATCGATCTCATTCTGTGTCAAAAACTCAGACGGAGTAAGTTCGAAAATGTCCAAACCGCGAGCGATCTCGGATGAATAGATGAATCCGTTATACCAATATGCCGACCATGAACCGCCCATCACGAGCATCTTGGCATCGATCGGGCCGCGGTCGAAATAGCCGATCTCGACCGGATTCGCCGGATCGGTAAAATCCATCAGCGAAAGGCCGCCCTGATACCATGCCTGTATCTTGATATCGCGTCCGGGTACCGGAATAAGGGAACCATTATGGGCAACACAGTTTTCCTGTTCGGTCTGTGCGACCGGCAATTTGAAATAGCTGGCAAATTCCAATTCGTTCCCGTTTCGTCGGAAAATAGCGTTTGCTCCCCACTTGTCCGGATCGTTCTCACGGCATCGCGGAGCCATACCGCCGCCCCATTCATCAGTAAACACGACCGTTTTGCCATCGTTTGAAAACGAAGCCGAATGCCAATATGCATAGTTCGGATCGTTCACCGCCTCGACGCGTTTCGGGTTCGCAGGGTCGCGGATATCAAGCAAGATACCGTTGCCTGAGCATGCACCTGCCGCCAGGCCGATCTCCGGATAGGCCGTGATGTCGTGGCACTGATTCGTTTCCGTCGGGCGCCCCTTGTTCTCGTGCGAACCGCCATCGTCAAGGGCATTTATCTTACCGGTCTCGTCGCCGAAGATACGTGGTGCCGAAACGACCTTTGCATCTTGCGGCGCCGCCAATGGGACCTTGATAACTTCTATTCGGAACAAAGCCGTATTCGGGTCTTTATCCGGAGGTCCACCCGAACATCCTTCCAATTCCTCAGCCGGACGCACGAATGACGTTCCAGAAACATAAATGTAAATATTCTTCGAATCTTTCGGATCAGTAACTATCGTATGTGTGTGCGAACCGCGGCAGGTCTGAACCGCACCGACCTGTTTTGGCTTTGAAATATCGCTTATGTCAAAGATTCTCACGCCGCGAAATCGATCTTTGTTTGCTGCGGGCGGCCCCATTTGTCCCGGCTGCGGCATGGCAACAGGAAATCCCTGTTCGCCGCAATCAAGACGGCCGTTAGGCATTTCGACCGACATGAACATTAGATTCTTGTAAACGGAAACATCGCCCTGTCCGCCCGGGCAGATCATTGATGTCAATAGCTTTGTTTCTGCCGGATTCGAAATGTCGTAGATGTTGATCCCGTAAAAATTTCCAAGAAACAATCTGTTTCCCTGAAAGGCCATATCAGAATGCGCAAATGCAAGACCGGCAAAGCCCATCCGCATTTCCGGCGGCAGCATTTTTGGATCAGGCACGCCCATGGCTCCCAATGCCTTCGCTACTTGCGGCGATTCCGGGTCGATGCCCATATCGAAAGCAGCCGGTTTCTTTTTCAGAAGTACGTGTTTGATGCCCTTTGCAGCTTCACCCGCGTCATAGAGCCCTGCTTTTAGATTTGCACGGGGATCGTTGGTGGTCGCACCTTTCATTCCCGGTGGAAGTTTTGCAGCTTCATCAGGATTTACCTGGGCAAAATCTGAGGAAGCAATTGAAAGTGATACAGCAATTAGGCTGATAAGAAGTGTGATCTTTTTCATTGATTGACTAATTTGAATCGATTGTTTTTTGTCTAATTCCGGAGCTTATACGCCATTCGTTCGAGTAAAGTTTCCATCGTCGCTATCTCCGCACGCTGGCCGCTGTCGACATCTGACGCAAAGTTGAATAATTCGGCGTCTTGCCCGGAACCGGCCGCTTCGAAGAGATCCTTTACCATCACCAATGCCCCTTCGTGATGCTGGATCATTCCTTGAAGGAAAAGGCGGTCAAAAGCGTCGCCGCTTGAATCGCGTAAAGCTTTCATTTGCTCAGCCGTCAGCATTCCAGGCATTACGTGATCGACCTTTGCGTGGCTTCCGTGCGAATGTGCCCCGTGGCCGGAGCCAGCCTCTTTCATTTCAGTTGACTGCCCGCGAAACGAAAGCCAGCGCTTCATAAATTGCATTTCATCGGCCTGCGAAAGGCTGATCCGGGCCCCAAGCTTCTGAATGTCGGTATTTTTGGTCCGATCCGCGATAAGTGCGGTCATTTCTACGGCCTGAGCATGATGCATTATCATCCCCTGCATAAATTCGATGTCTTTCGCAGAGACCGAAGGCAACACAGCCCGTGTGGACGGCGCCAACGTGCGCGTCGGTTGGCCCGGTGCTCCGGGCTGCACAATATTGGTCACTGGTTCCCAATCATTTTTCTGCGCGATCGCAAAACCGTGAAGCAAAGTTATTGCAGCTATGGCCAATGAGATGCTAAGTATATTTGTAAGTCTGGATACTCCGAATTTCCGGTACATCATAAACATAAGATGCATTATACGAAACAAAGTACGCCTGAAGATACCCTCAATGAGATGCCTAAAATACGAGACGCGAACGATTCTAAAACTCGGCCACGAATATTGAAAAAGCGACGATCGGAATCGAACCGATGAATAAAGGTTTTGCAGTTCGAACTGGCGGCCTTTTACCGAGTGTCACCTACCATCACGAACCGATATTTGTTGACGTTTCCGGTGAATCGCGTTCAATCAGTATCACCCTATCCTACGAAGCCCATACGATAAACATACGATACAGGCAAAATCCTAACCAATTTCCGCAAACCATCCGCCTGATCGACGCCAACTACTCGCCGCGCGTAATGAGGGAATTCTAACATACAAGAACCAACACTCACTGTAGCAATTTCCAGGCTTCAAACTCGCTCGGACGAACTTTGAA
>CAZXTS010000140.1:0-7895 GCA_964643745.1 uncultured Chloracidobacterium sp. | reverse complement strand
CCGAAGACCCGGCCAGCTCGGACATCGAAACTTAAGTCTTCGACGGCAGTAAAATCGCCGAAGCGTTTAGTTACATTCTTAACGCTGAGTGTTATATTCTCGTCGGACATAAAGTAGAGTTTAAGGTTAACATATTGCCTTGCCTTAATTTAACTAACGAAGATATGCAGATATTTGTTTACAAGAAAGGTGCGGCAATGGTCGAAGAAGGCTTTGCGAAAACGGATCTTCCCGCTCTGCTTGCCGACAAGACCAACGTAGTTTGGGTAGATCTTATTGGCAATACACCGGAACAGATCGAGAATGCACGTGAAATATTGCTAAACATTTTCAACTTTCATCCGTTGACGGTCGAAGACTGCATTGAAGAGCGAAACCAGCCTAAGGTCGAGCCATTCCCCGATTATCTATATTTCATTGTTCACGGAATAAGGTCAGGCGACACCGGCCCGGAAAATTTTGTCACAAAAGAGTTGGACGGCTATCTTGGCAACAATTTTGTTGTCACTTTTCATAGCGAACAATTCCGTAGCATCAGAGCCGTGAAACAGCAAATAAGGACAACTCCGTTTGCATGTCAACGCGGAGCGGCGTATTTGCTCCACCAAATTCTTGACATGATCGTCGACCAATATATGCCGGTCGTCGACGATTTTGACCTATCGATCAGCGAATTGGAGAACCGCGTCTTTGATGTTCGTACCGGAAACTATTCTGTTCTCGAAGACATAATGGAACACCGCCGGAGTGTCGCAAGGCTCAGACGTATTTCGGCACGACAACGTGAAGTACTATACCGCATCTCGCACGGTGAGTTTCAGCAGATTCCGCCCGATGTCTTGCCCTTCTACCGCGACGTCCACGACCATTTACTCCGGGTCACAGACCTAACCGAAAGCTATCGGGATCTGATCAATGGACTCTCAGACATCCATCTCGCGATGGTTGCAAATAAAACTAATGATGTAATGAAAACGCTCGCAGTCGTTTCTGCGATAATCTTACCGCTCTCGCTCATTGCCGGAATTTACGGAATGAATTTTGAGTACCTTCCTGAGCTGAAATGGCCCTGGGGATATTTTGCCACGCTTGGGCTTATGGCATTTATCGCTGCGGTGCTGTTGCTGATATTCTGGCGAAAAGGTTGGATATTTCAGAAACATGCTCTCGAGATCGAAAAATATGTGCGGCCGGTCGATGAAAACGGATCAGATCCGCTCGATTAGTCGCCCGACCTGAAGATCGCCAAAGCCATAAACTCCGGCACGCTTTTGAAATTCCGCAAAGATCCGTTCGAACTCGGCGTGTCCTTCGGAAATGATCTCGCGAACGATCTCGGCCGGACGCATGTCGATCTCGGCGGCGGCATCGGCAACTTCTTTTAGAAACGGAAAGGACTCCGAACGATAAGTTCCAAGTTCTTTAAGTCTTTCTGGATCGCGTTTGCTAAACGCCGACCAAAGCTCTGGGCCGATCCTCAAATCCTGCTCGATAAGCAACGTGCGGCTTTGAAAGCAACTAACAAGGTCGTCCGATGTGTGGTTACCGAAACCTTTCCACACATCGTCGGGCGAAGCATTAAGCGGAGCGACACGATAGATATTACGGTGGCTTTTCAAAAGGTCCAGGCTAAACCACATATTCGCCTGACAGAAAAGCTCGTACTCGAACCAAAGGTTAACTTCGGCGTCTGGCGGTAAATATGTTAACCGCTCGATCTCATACGCCACTTTTTCCCGATAGTCGATCGGGTCTTCACCGTACTCAAGTTCGAGAAAATTAGCGCGAATATCCCAGAATTCATCGAGTGTCTCCGCAAAAATATCGCCGGCAATAAGGGCTTCGCGAAAGACGATCGTCTCGCCTTCGATCTCACTCTTCCTGAATTCTTCGACGAGCGAATCGCCCGGCAAAACATGAACGATCATAAGTAAAATAATGTCGCGGAATAGATCACCGCGAGGCAAATGCCGGCATAAACTCCAGCGACTATATCGTCCCCGCAAATGCCAAGCCCGCCTGGCAGGACCTGAAGATCGTTGATCGGATAAGGCTTCCAAATATCGAAAAGACGAAATAAAAGAAATCCGGCGATCACAAATGGCCAAGAGATCCAGAACGGAAAAAGAACAAAAGTGACCAGTTGGCCCAATACTTCGTCAACGACAGCCTCCGATGGATCAGAATTCCCAAGTAACTCTATCGATCGACCCGATGCCCACGTTCCAAGCCAGAACAGGACAAGAACAAAAACCAGAAACATTGCGTGGATCGAAAAATGGAATAAATTCGCTACAAGTATTCGTTCGCCAACCACGAAGTGATCACGAATTCCTATAAATCCGATGTAGATCGCAACGCCGACCATCGAGCCCCAAGTTCCTGGAGCAATCGGTAAATAACCGACGCCCCACGTTGTAAACGCAAGGGCAAAATAGTCCTTGATTCCTTCCGGTTTTCGTCGTTCTACTTTGACCTTCATTTTCTTAAAAACTGGCCGCTCGAAACTCAAAATTCGCAAAGGTAGTTAAACCAAAGTTTGAACCAGTTCCCAGCTAAGAGTTTCGAGTTTCCAGTTTAGAATTCAATTCCTTGCTGTGCGTATATGCCCGCATGGAATGGGTGCTTGATCTCTTTCATTTCAGTTACAAGGTCAGCGGCTTCGATCAGCTCGGGCGGTGCGTTTCGACCGGTCATGATGATATGAAGGTGCGGCTGATCCTCACGGATCTGTTTGATCTTTTCAAGAACCGTGGTTGCTTCCAAAAATTTATAATCAAGAACATAGACCAATTCGTCGAAGACCAAAAGCTCGTAGTCCTGGCTTTCCATTTTTTCGACGCAAAGTGCCCAGGTCTCTTCGCTTGTTTTAATGTCCTGGGTCTTGTCGTTCGTGTCCCACGTAAAGCCGTCGCCCATCGTGTGAACTTCAACTCCGAGCTTTTCGAGCGATTCGTGCTCGCCATAACGGTCGGTCTTCGATTTCATGAACTGAATCAGACAACATTTCATTCCGCGGCCCGCCGCTCGAACGAGAACGCCTAGAGCCGCCGTGGTCTTGCCTTTACCGTCGCCGGTATTGACCATCAGCAGGCCTTTCGTATTCTCGCGATATCCTTCGCGTCGCCATTTATAGCGCTTTTCTTTTTGTTCGGGCATTTGCCGGTTCTGGATCAATCAACCTCGGTCGAGTGTATATCGAACTGGTTTATCTCGATCCGGATCTGTTTAACAATTTCCGCCTCGAGTTCGTCCCAGTTACCTTCCACACTAAGCCCGGCTGCATTGTTATGGCCGCCGCCGCCGAATTTTTCGGCAACGCGGGCAACATTAATGTCGCCTTTGGATCGAAGGCTGACACGATAGTTATTTTCGCCTACTTCACGCATGTAGATCGAGGCGACGACCTCGCGGGCAGCAAGCGGAATGTTTACAAAACCACTATTATCGCCATCGACTGCATCAGCAATTCTGCGCATCTCAAGCGTTTGCCGCATCGTCGCGATCCTCCCGTTGTCGTGACGATCGATCGTCCCGATAACCTGTCGCATCAACTCAAGCCGCGACCACGGATAGTTGTTATAGACGGCTTCGGAGATCTGCGCGGGTTTTACTCCGGCCTTGACCAGTTCGGAGGCGACCTTCAGCGTTCGATCTGTTGTGTTGGAAAAATGGAAGGAACCCGTGTCGGTCACAAGCGCCATATAGACGCATTCGGCGATCTCGCGAGTGACCTTGCCGCCGATCGCTTTGCAGAGATTGTAGATCATCTCGCCGACCGCGGATGCTGTTGAATCGATCCAGTTTATCTTGCCGAAATGTTCGCTGGTAGCGTGGTGGTCGATGTTTACCGTGAATTCATCTTCGAGGCCTTGAATTCCGGGGCGGGAAACATCGGAACATTCGATCACGAATATCGCGTCGTAATCAGCATCAACCGCCTTTACATCGCGGATCTCGTCGGCGCCAGGAAGAGTTTGGTATGCGGGCGGAACCTCACCGTGGACGATCACTTCGGCCTCTTTACCCAATGACCGCAGCAGCCAGCAAAGTCCGAGCGACGACCCGACTCCGTCGCCGTCCGGCTTTATATGGGTCGTGATCCCAAACTTCTTCTTATTTTCAATTAACTCTACTACTTGACTTAACACTTAAACTCGGAAGACGAGCCTTGCACAATATACCTGCAAGATCCTAGCCTTCATTCTCCGTAATGTCTTTTAATTCGCCGCGTTCTTTCAGGCTGTCGATAAGCCCGCCAATGCGTGCGGCGTTCTCTTCCGCTGTGTCGCGGACAAAATGCAGATGCGGTGCATGCCTCATGCTCAAACCCATTGCAACTTGCTGACGGACGAAGGTCGTCGCATTTTTCAAAGCACGCAGAGCTTCATCAATTTGCTTATCAGTTCCGTTGATCAAAACGTAAACCTTCGCATCGCGAAGATCTTCGGAAACCGAAACGTCAGTTACCGTGACCGCTTCAAGACGAGGGTCATCAAGTTCAAACCCAACGACCTCTCCGATCTCTTCCTTCAACGCTTCCGCTAAACGCTCCGGCCGCCGCATCTTACAACTCCCTTACAACTCGGTTGCAGCGATCTTTTCGATCATGAACGCTTCGATCTCGTCCTCGAGCTTGATGTCGTTAAAATTCACAAGGCTGATACCGCATTCAAACCCTTGCCGTACTTCATTCACGTCATCCTTGAACCGCTTGAGCGTGGCAATGTCGCCTTCCCAAACAACGACGCTGTCGCGAAGAAGACGTGCTTTTGCCTGACGGCGAATGACGCCATCTGTGACGCGGCAGCCGGCGATAGTTCCGATACGCGAAACCTTAAAGGTTTCCTGAACCAACGCCTTTCCGAGAATGACCTCTTTCTCGATCGCGTCGAGCATTCCGATCATCGCGGCCTTGATCTCTTCTTCGACCTTATAAATGATCGAATGGAGCCGGATATCCACATCTTCGTGTTTGGCAATATCTGCCACACGAGCTTCCGGACGGACGTTGAAACCAATAATCACAACCGCTGTCTGGGCGTTATCGGCCTGTGTCGCCGATGCGAGTAGCACATCTGATTCGGCAATGGCACCTACGCCGGCTCGGATAACGCGGACCTTGACCTTTTCGGTCGAAAGTTTCTCAAGCGTTCCTCGCAAAACTTCGACCGAGCCCTGAACGTCGGCTTTAAGTAGAACAAGCAGTTCCTTAATCTCAGCCAACCCAAGCGATTCGATGCCACGCTTTGTGGTCTTGAGCATCGCAGCCTGGCGTGCCTGCATTTGTCTCTGTTGAGCGATTTCCTGTGCCCGTTCCACATTTCCAACGACCTGGAATGTGTCACCTGCCTGCGGAACACCCTGAAGCCCGAGTATTTCGACGGGCGTTGCCGGCAAGGCCTCGGCTACCTGTTCACCGCGGTCGGAGAACATCGCCCGAACCTTTCCGTAGAACTGTCCGACAATAAAGGGATCGCCGACCTTCATCGTTCCCTGCTGAACGAGTGCAGTTGCGACCGCACCACGTCCCTTGTCCAACTTGGCTTCGAGAACAACACCTGAAGCTCTACGGGTCGGACTTGCTTTGAGGTCAAGAATATCTGCCTGCAATAGAACCGTCTCAAGCAAGGTATCCAATCCATCACGCTTAATAGCAGAGACCGGTACCATTTCGATGTCGCCGCCCCATTCAACCGGTTGAAGTCCCAATCCTGCCAAACCTTGCTTGACCTTATCCGGATTTGCACCCGGTTTGTCGATCTTGTTGATAGCAACGATCATAGGAACCCCGGCGGCCTTTGAATGTTCGACCGCTTCGATGGTCTGCGGCATGACGCCGTCGTCCGCTGCAACGACAAGTATTACGATATCTGTTGCCTTCGCGCCACGAGCACGCATCATTGTGAAAGCTTCGTGGCCGGGTGTATCGAGAAATACAACGCGTCGCTGTTGATCAGGCGAGTCAGGACTCGGGACCGAAACGCTGTATGCACCAATATGCTGCGTGATGCCGCCGGCTTCGCCTTCTGCCACATTCGCCGAACGGATCGCATCGAGTAGCGACGTCTTACCGTGGTCAACGTGGCCCATTACTGTAATAACAGGAGCACGCGTAAGTTCGAGATCGTCTGCACCTGCATCGATAAGTTCTTCGAATTCCTGCTCAATGACCATCTCTTCGAAAGCCATAAAGCTGACATCGAAGCCGTAGTCCATACCCATCTCGACCGCCATCGTTTCACCGATCGGCTGGTTGAGTGTCGCAAAAATTCCTTTCTTGATAAGTAGCTGAACGATGTCGCGTGGCGTAATGCCTAATGCTTCGGCGAATTCGCGAACTGTTGCACCTTCAGTCAACCGGATGGCCTTATAATCGCCCTCTGTGCGGCCGCCGACCTGATCAAGAACACGTTCTTCGATCGTTCGCTGACGCGGCACATCAAGATCACGTTCGGCGAACCTGCCGCCTTTCGCATCGGCTCCCTTACCTTTTCGACCGCCGGAACGTCCGGGCCTGCGTCGATTATCGGCAGGCGGCGTGTAATTCAACTGCGGAGTCGCGGTCTCTCCGGGCGTACCACGAAATTCAGGCTTGCGCAAATTGCCGGTGCGCAGGTCCTTCGCCGGATCGCTCAACTTCCCGGACTTTGTGGCCGAAGCAGAAACGACCCGTTCTCCAGGTTTTACACCCTGCTTCAAGGCATCAGCCGAGAGCGTCAGTTTCTTTATTTGCGTTCCGCCTGGTTTGGCGGGCTCCACTGTCACTGTTTCAGCTTCGGAGACCGGTTCGGCATCGCTCGGCAGGGCTTCTACCGATTCCTCGGTCTCCTGCACTTCCACAATTTCAACGGGTTCGTTCGTTTCTTCTTCAACCGGTGCTTCGGCGACCCGCCGCTTGAGGACCTTCATCACCGGAGCGGCTTCCTTCGGATCCTCGGGTTCACTTGCGGTGGTCTTTGCGGCGACTTTCTTTGCGACCTTTAACGGTTTCGGTGCCTCTTCAGACTCGGCTGGCTCAGTCGGAATTACCGGAACCTCGGTTGGTTCTTCGATTACCGCGGCAGCTTCGTCAGGCTTCGCCTTCTTAACGACCTTTGCAGCCTTGATCACCTTGATCGAACGCTTTGGTGCGACCTCGGCCTTCGGAAAATACTTTAGACGCACCTTTTCGGCCAGTTCGGCACTTACCGAATTGGATGGAACGCTAATGTCTGCACCTTCACGGCGCAGATCTTCCATAACACGCTTCGTATCTTGTTTAAGTTCGCGAGCTAGATCGTAAACCCGAATTTTTTTCCCAATGGGCATATTTTGCTGTTTTGCGAAAATCCCGGTTTAGATCCGATATTGGTCGGATGGTTTGGCGTTAGCCGCCGGGGTCTTCGTGATCAATCGAACGGATGTTATTCATCTTTTGCATCCGTTTCATCAATTATTTCCTGAGCCGCAGTTTCGATTTCTGCGGCCGGATCATTTTCTGCGATCGAGGCCTCGGAATCTCCAAGGTCTTCGGTATCTGGTTCATCAGGAGACGTCTCAGCGTCTTCCGATCGTTCCACCACCGTCTCATCTGTTTCGTCTGCGGTCGTTTCAGCCAAGCTTTCGTCTTCAGTTGTTCCGGCCTCAAGTTCAGGTTCGGCGATCGTTTCCGCCTCAACAGGTTCAGCTGTAGAGTCGTCGGGCGTAGCTCCGGTTTCGATATTCTTAGCCTCAACGATCGTGGCCGCTGCGGATATCATCGCTTGAGCTTCATCGTAAGTAAGGTCGAGATAATCAACAAGATCGTCAAGTTTGGCAGTCGCAAGTGTCTCAACATCTTCAATGCCTTTCTCAGCAAGGGTCTCGGCCTGATTCGCCGTAACGCCCTCGAGAACGGTGATCGGAACAGCCTC
>CAZXTS010000139.1:0-8053 GCA_964643745.1 uncultured Chloracidobacterium sp. | reverse complement strand
GTCTTTCAGTGCTTCTTCGACCGCTTTGATGGATTTGTCGCGGGAAACGAACAGCGGCACGATCATAAACGGATAGATCACAATGTCGCGCAGCGGCAAAGCCGGCAGTTCGCCGGGGATCTGCATCATCGGTTCGACGATCTCGCCTTCAGACAAGGAAACGGGGAATTCTTCAAACTCAGCCATAAGCAATAGAGTTTATTCTTTGCCAACCGGCTAATCAAGATGATGGCATCGGCATTAGTTCAATCAGGGAGTTGCGCTAGACCGACAAGGCTTGCGTTACATTAAGAGGATCGCCATTCCGAACTTTTTATAGGCTTTTGCACCGACCGTAATCTCAACCTATTGGTGTTTTGATTTGTTCTCAAGAATTTTCACAGCCGATGAACGCGGATTTACACGGATTGGATAGGCAGTTTCCGCGAGAATCCGTGTTAATCCGTTGTTTAGTTCTCCTGACGAACCCGAAATGCCTTCCGAACTTTAACCTTTCGCGGTTATCAATTATTCTAACTATCCAATGTCTTATCAGGTGATCGCACGGAAATGGAGGCCGCAGACTTTTGAGGAAGTAACCGGCCAGGAGCATATTACGCAGACGCTGCGTAACGCGATCGAATTTGACCGCCTGCATCATGCTTATCTGTTTTCGGGGGCACGCGGCGTCGGGAAAACGACGACCGCACGCATTCTTGCAAAGGCCCTGAACTGTCATAAAAGCGATAAACCGACCGTCAGCCCCTGCCGTGCCGATGCCGAGGACATTTGCCCTTCGTGCAAGGAGATCGGCGAAAGCCGCTCGATCGACGTGTTCGAATTCGACGCGGCCTCGAATACGCAGGTGGACAAGATACGCGAGATAATTCTAGAGGGCATAAATATCGCTCCGGCACGCGACCGCTACAAGATGTTCATCATCGACGAGGTGCATATGCTCTCGACCTCGTCGTTCAACGCCCTGCTCAAAACGGTCGAGGAACCGCCGCCAAACGTCGTCTTTATAATGGCGACCACTGAATTGCACAAGGTGCCGGACACCATCGCCAGCCGCTGTCAGGAGTTTCAGTTCCGCACAATTTCGCAAGCAAAGATTCAGGAGCGGCTGCGGCTGATCGCCGACGCGGAAGGCGTGAACATCGAGGACGCCGCTCTCCGCGAGATCGCGCGTTCGGGCGAAGGCTCGATGCGTGATGCCCAGTCGAATTTCGATCAGGTGATCAGCTTTTCCGGCGAAAAGATCGGCGTGCCGGATGTGCTCTCCGCACTCGGAATGGCCGGGACCGAGATGATCGACAAAGCGATCACCGCCGTCGCCCAGCAGAATTCGCGGACGATGCTCGATATCGTCGCGGACCTTACGGCACGCGGGCAGGACCTGCGAAATTTTTGCCGCGATATGATGGCCGGCGTCCGCGATCTTTCGGTGTTTAAGCTTGCGGGCTCGGGCGATCTTACGGAAAGCTCGCCGTTCGGTGCGGACGAACTTGCGAGGCTTGCGGAACCGTTTTCCGTGTCCGATCTGGTCCGAATTTTCAATTCGCTTGGGGAAACAGAATCGAAGCTAAAGGACGCCACGCAATCGCGTTACACGCTCGAATTAGGCCTTGTTAAGCTCGTCGAAATGCGGCGGCTCGCCCCGATCGAATCGATCCTCGAACGGCTTGCCGCTCTCGACGGAAATTTCGCTGCAGTGCCGCAAACGCCCACAAAACCGGCAGTTGTCGCACCCGCAGCTTCGGTGCCGGCGGAACCCATAACGTCGGCACCGAGCCAGATCGCCGAGCCCACCCTTCCTACGCCCGAGCCGGAAAAAAAAACTCTGAGCTCGGAAGTACCGCCTGAAAACGATTGGCCCGAACGCGATCTCGCGTCGCTCGAACCACCCGAAGATCAATTCGATACGCCGCCTGAAAATTTAGATCCGATCGAGATCGAGGAACCGGTCGAGGATGCGCTGCCGGTCCCGGCATTTGTCGATCTCGGTTTTGTTGCCGCAACGCCGATAAGGCTCGCCCCGATCTCGTCCGAAGACCTGGACCATTTCGAAGATGCCAAGCTTGATGAGGCATACGAAACGGCGCTCGAGCAGGCTGGTGAGCTTCTCAAACCGCTGAAAACGGTGGCCGAATTCGTGCGTTTACTGGATCCGGAACAAGATGCGGCAAGATCGAATGGCTCAGGAACGGCCGCAAAACCTGCCCGCGATGTCTCGGCATTTGCCGCACCGGCTCGCGAGATAGATGCGATCGACATTGCGGTTCCGGAGCTCTCAGCCGAGCCGACCGAGGCCGAACTGATCGCCCACTATCGTGCGCGGCCGGAGATCAGAACGATTATGCGTGCCTTCCGTGCCGAGGTCGTCGCGGTCGAGCCCGATCCGGAAAATGGAACCACCAAGCCACTTTCAGCGTAATGTTCTTTAAGCTGATAAAGTAATATTAATGCGTTTAACATCAACCAGGGCTATAGCTTCGCTTTTCGTCATCTGGGCGGCGGCGTTTGCCGTTTTCGCTCAAGGTTGGTCGCAAAACGTTTCGCCCCTGCCGACGCCGACGGGCTATGTAAATGATTACGTTGGAGTTATCGACGCGGCGACGAAGCAATCGCTTGAGGCCAGGATGAAGGAATTTCGCGATCGCTCGGGCGTCGAACTTGCGGTCGCAGTTGTAAATACGACCGGTGACCGCGACATTTTCGATTATTCTCTCGCGGTCGCCCGCGGTTGGGGGATCGGTGCCAAGACCGACGACAATCCCGGCGCCTTGCTTCTGATCGCTGTTGATGACCGCAAATATTTCACGCAGATCAGCAAGGACCTCGAAGACGAATTGCCCGATGGCCTGGCCGGTAGCCTCCAGCGGCAGTTCCTGGTTCCCGAATTCAAAAAAGGAAATTATGGCAAAGGAATAGCGGACACGATCGATGCTTACATCGATCAGATCGAAAACCGGACCAGCGGTTTCAATCCGCCGCCCGCCGCAACCACCGGTGACGATGATGGAACACCGTCGCTATCAAATTTGGTATGCTGTTTTGCGATATTTATCTTTATTGTGGTTGTTATCTTGTCGAACCGAAACAGGTCCAAATCAGACGACGACCAAGACCGTTGGGGCGGCGGTGGGTCAGGGGTTATGGATGTACTTCCCTGGATAATCCTAAGCGGATCGGGTTCGAGCGGGTCTTCATCCGGTAGCAGTTGGGGTTCGTCCGGGTCCGATTGGGGCTCGTCTGGAGGCTCTGATTGGGGCGGATTTGGTGGGGGAGGTGATTTTGGGGGCGGAGGCGCAGGAGGCTCGTGGTAAATGACGAATCAATTCTCAGCATTGATAGACGATCTTAAGTCGACACACGGTCGAAACCTTGTTTCCGTGACGCTTTACGGGTCGGCGGCAGCGGGCGATTTTATTCCGCGCCATTCCGATTACAATCTGCTGATCGCCTTGGACAAGATCACGCCAAAAGACCTTCGCGAGGCTCACGCGTGCGTTCGCGAATGGTATAAATTGGGGCATCCGGTGCCGATCTATTTTACGGTCTCGGAACTCAAAAATGCGGCTGATGTGTTCCCGATTGAGTTTCATCAGATGCAGGAGGCTCACAAGGTTCTCTACGGGGCAGATGTGCTGGTGGGACTGAGAATTTCAGACCGCTTTCTGCGGCATCAGGCGGAGTACGAACTGCGAAGCAAACTGCTCCATCTGCGGCGGCAATATATTCCGGCATCGACCTCGGTTGAAGGGCTAAAACATTTGATGGGCGAAAGCTTGGCGAGTTTTGCAGCGGTTTTTCGGGCTGTTTTGATACTTAACGGCAAGCAGCCACCGGTCAAGAAACATGAGATCGTGGCTCTTACGGTCCAAACCTTGGGGCTTGACGGCGTGCCATTTGAGAAGATATTTAACATTCGAGAGGATAACTTTGGAATTTCGCTGGACGAGGTCGGCGCGAACCGGCTCTTCAGCGAATATATGGAACAGATCGAGCATGTGATAAATTCGGTTAATGCGATGGAAGACCAGTAGATCGAAGCGTTGGGAAGGAGAAAAACGATGAAACGAACAATTTTGTTAGTGGTGGCATTTGTTGCAGTATTTGGACTTAGCGGCTGCAGCTATAACGAGCTGACCGCAAAGCAGCAGAACGTGAAGGCGAAATGGTCAGGCGTTGAAAGCTCAATGCAGCGTCGTGCCGATCTGATACCGAATCTCGTCGAAACGGCGAAGATGTCAGGTGTGCAGGAACAGGAGGTTTTTGGGCAGATCGCGGATGCTCGTTCAAGGCTGCTCAACGCGGCGGCTGAACCGGGCCAAGGTGAGGGAGGTGATAAAACACCCGAACAGAGACAGGCCGTTATTGAAGCAAACAATAGTTTTGGCGGAACCGTCGGCCGATTGTTGATGCTTCAAGAACAGTATCCGCAGTTGAGATCGAGCGAAGCCTTTATGAAGGTTCAAGACGAGCTTTCCGGAACGGAAAACCGACTGAATACAGCCAGAATTGATTATGGCGACGCGGTGAGGGATTACAACACAACCCGGAATTCGTTTCCGGCTGTAATTACCGCGGGGTTGCTTGGATTTAAGGAAGAGCCTTTCTTTGAAGCGGAACAGGGTGCGAGATCGGCTCCCCAGGTTGGAGATGCTAACTCGCTGCGGCGCACCCAACAGCCTGTAGCTCCGGCGAATACAGCACCAGCAAGTAATTCAAATTAATGGGCTAAAATCCGCGGGAATTGCACATCGAGCAATGATCACAAGGCCTGGGCGTAGGTTCGAACGTGCAGGCCTTTTCCTTGCTTACGCCAGCAAATATTTGATCCGCTATCGCCTCGGCTATCGAGAATTTATCAAGGTTCGGATGATCCGTTTCGGGACGTAGGATTTCAGCTTCGAAAGCAAATTCAAGCCGATCCAACCGCGAGTTGATCGCGTCGAGACTGTTTTTTATTGAATCAAATGAGAGATCTTTAGTCATTATCTCTTGATGTCTTCGAAATCGACGATGTAAGTTTGATCATCACTACACAATCTTCGTTAAGCGAATGGTATTGCCCATCGCTCAGAAAATCACCCTCTTTAAGCAACAGAAGCCATAATTCTGTTTCCAGTCCTTTCTCCAATGCCTTGTACATTTCGGATGAAAAACCTGACTTAGATTGCGAGTGGAGAGCGGCTTTCACGTGCTTCGCAATGTAACTACCAGAAAGCAACAGCTGTTTCGACATCACATATTCTTTCTTGATATCCGTAAGATATTTGTAAACCCCGACAATTCGCAAGGCAAACTTAATTGCTTTCTCTAAGACGATGCTATTCGCCATACTTTGGCTTTATTCAGTGAATAGTGGGTAGTTTTAAGTTGATAGTAAAAACTATTCACTTTCAACTTGAAACTATCCACTGAAGAAATCTGTCAGTGTAAATCGATATAATCCACAACGCCGACTATAGCCGAATCAATCGCGGCGCCGGGGCGGCCGGTGGCGGCGGTGGAGGCGGACCATCCTTCCTGAGCGATGACCACAATATCCCCTTCGCCCGCGCTTACCGAATCGAGTGCGAGACATGTGTACGCCATATCGGAGCCTTCGGGCGTTATCTGTCGGCAGAGCATTATCCGCGTTCCCTCATAACGCTGATTCTTCTGCGTCGCAACGACGTTTCCAATTACACGAGCAAGAAGCATTTTCTTCCAATTGACAACTGGCCAATTGACAATTGTCAATTGGAAAACCGAAACCTAGCCACCATTAAATACATGTGAATCGGAATCGATTATTCCGATTATGGTGCAATCGGTTGGCGTTTCATCGCGTTTGAACGGGAACGAGGCTTCCTTGCCCCGGCACCAGAAAACCAATTCGCCTTCGCCTGCACCTACAGCGTCAAGCGCGATCATCGGGCTTCCCTTTTCTTTCAGATCGGCATCAAGTGTTTGAACGATCAGGAATTTGCGGCCTTCAAGAGTCTGATTCTTGACCGTCGATACGACCGTTCCAATTACGCGTGCGATCTGCATTTATCTTCGTGATCTGAACGACCGCTCCGGTTTTTTATAGCTCGCATATGCGACTGCCAACAGCGAAACGATCAGAACAAAACTGAGCTCCATCCCATTTCGGCCCGCACCGACAACGAACCAGCCCTCTTTCCAATGGATCATATAAACGCCCACCGCCAAGTGCAGAGCGAACAAAAGTGCAATGATCCAGGAATAAAACCCAACGGCCAGTAACACACTTCCGATAAGTTCAAAAAGCGTGATGGCCCAGGCGAGATAAAATCCAATCGGCAAACCCTGCGACCCGAGATATTCACCAAAACCGCCGACCGTCCCATTTGAGATACGAGCCGCACCGTGAATGAACATCACCGCCGCGAGCAGTACGCGGATAACGATAAGTGCTCTTGTGTGTTTGTCTCCGGAGATCATATTACTTCTGACCGTTGGGGTTAGCGGCCTTTCTCCGATGTGAAATCTATCGTATCGATCACGCCGATAATTGCGGAATCGACCGGGCAGTCTTTATTGCCTTCGGCCATGCGGGCTGATGATCCGCCGACGACGATCACTTTTTCGTGATAACCTGCGCCGACCGTATCTACAGCAACAACATAGCCGCTCTGGTCAGTCCCGTCTAGATTAACGGGTTTGACGATGAGCAGCTTTTTGCCCTGCAACCGTTCGTCCTTTTGGCTGGCGACGACGGTGCCTAATATGCGTCCGATTATCATACCGTGAGCAGCTAGCGGTGAGCGGTGAGCAGGCATCGAGCAAAACTGCTCGCGGCTCACTGCTCCCTGCTTACTTCATAACGACCGGCAGCGTTTCATCCACCGCACTGTGCGGACGCGGGATCACGTGGACGCTTACAAGCTCGCCCACACGCCGCGCTGCCGCGGCTCCGGCGTCGGTCGCTGCCTTTACCGCCGCAACATCGCCGCGAACTATCGCGGTCACAAATCCGGCACCGATCTTTTCGTAACCGACAAGCTGCACGTTCGCTGCCTTGACCATCGCGTCGGCCGCTTCGATCATTGCTACGAGGCCCTTGGTCTCAACCATTCCTAATGCTTCTTGCATTTAGTTTTGCTCCTGAAGATTTTTCAATGTTTACCCTTTTTTCAAATCTATCGTGTTTTGCATCAAATCACCAATTACAAAGGTATGCTTGCCTTTTTCAGCGATCTTGTTGACTGTTTCGAGCAGTTGAACAAACTTAATGTTCTCGTCGCCTTTCATCAGTTCAGATGCATTTTTCAGTGCTCGCGCCGAAGCTACGGCAGTTCGGGCATTTTCAAGATCACTTTTTGCTCTGATCCGAGATTCAAGCTTCTTTGCAAAAAGATCCTGGATCGATTTCGGAAAAGTAAGATCCCGAACGAGCAAACGCATAATTTCTATACCATTTGCCGCAACTTCTTTTGCCAATTCAGCGGGAATTTCTGGCAGAATTTCGTTTCTTTTTTCATTCAATTCTTCGCTTTCAATTTCCGAGATCACCTTTCGCAGATAAACTTGCGAAAGATTGTGAATTAACTGATCGGCTTCGCTGAAAGGATTGTACGAAAACGTAAACACATCGAAAGTACCGATGAATTTTTCTTCATCGGCAATTCTGTATTCAACGACATAGGAGAAGCGAAGCGCGACATTATCTTTGGTCAGCACTTCCTGATTCGAGATCACTTGTACACGGTTTGTCTTCGGCAAGACCAACAAGCTGAGAACTTTCTGATAATCGAAGTAATCATAAATCCCCGGTTCCAGTTTCTTTTCCAAAACGTTTCGGCGATACAGAAATCCTATCTGGTTTGGTGCAACTGAAAAGCGCACACGCCAGAACCTTCGCCTTATTTCATTTTGAGCAGTGTGGAACATAGAATTTGTGCCATCGAAAAAAAGAAGGAAACCAAAAACGGGGAAGATCAGTTTAGAAAGTGTTCGTAAACACGTTCGGTATCCCTGATCCCGCAAACCGAAAAATGGTCTTACGTCGAACGCCATCCTTCTTTTCTCGACAGCTGGTTGAACGATTATCAGTCGT
>CAZXTS010000138.1:0-8054 GCA_964643745.1 uncultured Chloracidobacterium sp. | reverse complement strand
CGCGAAAGAATGCCTTCGTATTTTTCGACGACCCTATTGGTCATCGCTTTCAGGTCATCTTCGTTGATAACGCCTTCGCGGATCAGGTGTTGTGCATAGAGATGCCGCGAGCCCGGATGTGCTTTAACGCGGGCGTACATCACTGGCTGTGTATAGCTTGGTTCGTCGCCTTCGTTGTGTCCAAGCCGGCGAAATCCGACAAGGTCGAGCACAACGTCTTTATTGAATTCATGTCTGTACGACAGTGCGATCTGTACAACTCGATAAGCGGCTTCGGGATCATCACCGTTGATGTGAAATATCGGTGTCTGAGTTATCTGTGCGGCGTCGGTCGAATAGATCGAACTTCGTGCCGAATCAACGCCTGTCGTGAAGCCTATTTGGTTGTTGATCACAAGGTGGATCGTGCCGCCGGTGCGATAACCAGGCAGGTTCGCAAGCTGAAGCGTTTCCATCACAATGCCCTGTCCGGCAAAGGCAGCATCGCCGTGCAGCAGCAGCGGCAAGATCATATCATAGACCTCTTCACGTGGTTTCTGGCCGCCATTACGAAGATCGTCCTGTCGGCCGCGTGCCATTCCCTCGACCACCGGATTCACAAACTCAAGATGGCTCGGGTTACACGAAAGCTGAATGCGAATCTCACGACCGCTTTTTGTATTCTTTACACCGACGGCGCCCTGGTGGTACTTCACATCGCCTTCATCGGCAGGAAAACTCGGATGCGAAGTGCCTTCGAAAACGGTGAAGATACGTTCGGCCATATCGCCTTTTTCGGCGTCACCAACGATGTTAGAAAGCACATTTAACCGGCCGCGGTGGGCCATGCCCATAAATATCTCGTCAACTCCGCGTGCAGCAGCTCCCTCGACAAGCTGGTCGAGCATCGGGATAACGGTCTCACAGCCCTCAAGCGAAAATCGCTTTTGACCGAGATATTTCTTGTGCAGGAATTGTTCGAACTGTTCGGCTTCGATCAGCTTTTGGAGTAGGTCTTTGCGGATCTGAGCATCAAGCGGTTGCTGATCGACGAATTGTTCGCGGACCTGCCGACGGATCCATTCCTTCTCTTCCTTGCTTTGGATATGACGATATTCGATGCCGACCTTCCCGCAATAAGCCTTCTGCAATATGTCCAGGATCCGGCGAAGTGTTGCAGTTCGCTCGCCGTGAAGGCCGCCGGTGATGAATTCGCGGTCAAGATCCCAGATCGTCAACCCAAAGTTTTCAAGGTCGAGCTCGGCCTCTTTGAACGAGGTCATATTCAGCGGATCGATATCCGCGAGCATATGGCCGCGTATGCGATACGCATTTATCAGCTGAAGTACGTTTGCTTGTTTTTCGGTCTGCTCGGCAACGTGGTCATAGCCAAAGATCGATGGGTTGTGATCCTGAGACCAGCGAAGCGGCGAATGATTTAGTTCGAGCGAACTGAAAACATCATCGTAAAAGCCGTGCTGTCCGGTAAGGAATTCGTGGATCTTTGCAAGGAAAAGGCCGCTTTCCGCACCTTGAATAACGCGGTGGTCATAGGTACTGGTCAGGGTAATGATCTTTGAAATGCCGAGCTGCGAAAGTGCAGCCGCGGTCATTGCCTGATACTCGGCCGGATACTCGATCGCTCCGGTCGCAATGATCGCGCTTTGGCCCGCCATCAACCGCGGATTTGATGAAACGGTACCTATCGTGCCGGGATTCGTAAGCGAAATCGTAGTGCCTTGAAAATCGGCGATCTCAAGCTTTCCATCACGGGCTTTTTTCACCGTTTCGTTGTACGCGGCGAAAAAGCTGGCGAAGGTCATTTTTTCGCAGCCTTTTATATTCGGAACAAGTAGATTTCGCGAGCCGTCTTTCTTTTCGATGTCGATCGCGATGCCGAGATTTACACCATCGTTTTCTATCCGTGAAGGCTTTCCATCAACGACGCCGTAACCATTGTTCATTGCAGTATATGCGTTTACCGACTGCACAATTGCCCAAGCGATCAAGTGCGTATAGGAAGCTTTGCCTCCGCCGCGCAAGGCAAGTTGCTGATTTATCAGCCGCCGATTTTCATCGAGTAGTTTGACCGGCATTGTGCGGACACTGGTGGCGGTCGGAACAGTTAAACTCTGTTCCATGTTCTCAACGATCTTTTTTGCAGCGCCGACAAGCGGTTTTGAATCAACATTGGCCGGAACAGGTGCCGGAGCTGGCTTCGCGGTCTCCGGGGCGGGTGAGGCAACTTCAGTCACGGCCTTTTTCTCCGTTGCAGAGGCGGAAGGTCTTGCCGTTTCTGATGAACCGCCGTCCATCATCTCTTTGAAGAATGCTTGCCATGATTCGTCAACAGATGCCTCATCTGCCTGAAAGCGGGCAAACAGGCCTTCGACATAACTTGCGTTGGCACCGAAATGTTCGTTGATATATTCTGAAAAGTTGGTAATTTTATCGCTCACGGTAGTAGTTAAACCTCTGGTAAAAGAGTGAATCTGTAACCAATTAGTTTAGCTCAATCAGAGCGAAAAGATAAGTTTTGCAGGTGCGACAGTTCAGGTATCGCCGTTATTTCGAAGCGGATTGGGGAATGTTATCTCAAAATCAACCGGAACGACGCGTTTGTGGTGAAAGCCGTACTTCCGAAACTTCCCGAAAACGAAAACGCGGCCCGTTACGACCCATTCATCCTTCGATTCTCGCATTTCACGCCATGCCGCCTGAACGATTCCGGTGGTCGGTAGAAAGATATTCACGGGTTGAGGCAAACCGAAAGTTTCTTTTTTCTTAAATTCGAACGGTTCGGAAAATTCCACGATCTCAACCTCGATTCCGTTTACCTTTACGTCACGGAACATCAGCATATCGACCTTTCCGCTCTGCTCACGCGAGACCATTTCGGCTCCCATTGCAAGCGTGACGCCCGTGAGCGAGATATCGGCAAGTCTCGGTTCGTCAAATTCAACGCTGATCAGGGAGTCAGGAACTTTCGTCATCTTTGACGAGACGACCAGAATCTCTTTGTGAACCTTATATCCGCGGATCGTTTTCGGAAGTTGCTGTGATACGGCCGTGGGGGTCATAACGACAGCAGACAAAAATGCCGCAGCCAAAAACAAACCAACCAGAATTGAATTCTTTGATCGCATCGGAATCCTTCCTACTGCGATGTCGAAATGGTCTGAGAGGTTTCCGGGATATCTACGGGAGGCGGAGAGTTTTTTTCAAGGTCGATCTTGATGGCATCTAAAATGCCGTTGATGAATTGTGTGGCTTCATAGGTCGAGAACCTGCGGGCGATCTCCAGAGCCTCATTGATAACAACGGTATGCGGCGTGTCTTTGAAAAGAAATTCGTAAACAGCCAGGCGAAGAACATTACGATCAACGATCGCCATTCGCTCTATCCGCCAATGCTCCGCACGAGTTCTGATGCGGTCATCGATAACTTGAAGATTTGCGATTGTGCCGTTTACTAACTCGTTAGCAAATTCGCGGGTCCGCTCGTCGAGAGTCTCGTCGCCCAGTTCGCTCCAGAAAACATCGGTGATCGAACCGCTTACGGTCTTCGCCAGGTCTTCCGCAAAGAGCATCTGTAGAGCGCTCTCGCGTGCCTTGCGGCGGGTGCCCGACCCTTTTCCTTCTTTTTCAAACGACATGTGAAACTGCTTTGTCTTTTCCCTTTGCTTGATCTTTATCTATTTGGCTATGCAGGTCAACGACCTCTATCGCCGTGACCGCCGCCTCATATCCCTTGTTGCCGGCCTTTACTCCGCAACGGTTGATCGCCTGTTCGACCGTGTCGGTCGTAACCACGCCAAAAGCAATCGGAACTCCGGTCTTCAGCGAAGCCTGATTTATGCCATTCGCAGCCCCGCCGGCGACAAAGTCGAAATGCGGAGTTTCGCCGCGTATGACCACGCCGAGTGCAATTATCGCATCGAACGCGCCGCCTTCGGCCAATTTTTGCGATGTAAGCGATAACTCGAACGAACCGGGAACCATAAATACTTCGACATCCGAATCGGCGGCTCCGTGCGAAGCAAGAGCATCGACCGCACCGTCCAATAATTTCGACGTAAGAAAATCATTCCAACGGCTTACGACAATTGCAAAACGCCGTCCGCTCGCATCGAGTGTTCCTCTAAAGGTCTTTGGTTTCATTAGGATCTTCCCGCCGGCAAAATAGCCGTAAGTGAAAGTATAGTTAACGCGGCTTTAATATGACAAGCAAAAAACAACCTTTGCAAAAGTATCCGCTCGCCAAGATAATACATTCGTGATGGAAGCAAACGCATTTGCCTCGGAAGAAACTCTGATAATAGAAACGCCGGAGCGTGTTCCGCTGGAGTTCCCGCTGGCTTCGATCGGCAATCGGTTTCTTGCGGTGGCGATCGATCATGCGATCCAGTACACCACGATCTTGATCGCCGCAATAATATTTTTGAACATCGCGGGCATCAGTGTTTTTGATGACGATCCGACATCGGCGGCCGTTTTCGATCAGATCACGGGCTGGACGATCGCGCTAATGATATTGGTGCTCTTCGCCCTTTTTGCTGGGTATTTCGTGGTCTTTGAAACATTGTGGAATGGCCAAACACCGGGTAAACGGCTGATGAAGCTGCGTGTGATCCGCGAGGACGGACGGCCGATAACCATCTGGGAAGCGACGGCGCGAAACCTGCTGCGGATCTTCGACGCGATGCCGGGATTTGTTGTGCCGATATATTCGGTCGGGCTGATCGCTCTTTTTATAAGCCGGCGCGACCAGCGCTTTGGCGATATTTTCGCGGGCACGGTCGTCATCCGCGAACGCACCGGCGAGGCACCGACATTTGCCGAAACCTTTTCCAATCCGGTGTCGGATGCGGCTCTGATACGGGTTCAAAAGCCGGTGAAGTTTGACGCCGATATCTCAAAATTGACCGAAAGCGATGTTGAGATAGTCGAAAACCTGCTCCGCCGAAGATGGGACCTGAATGACAGACAGCGTGAATGGATGGCGTGGCGGGTCGCTCTGCCGCTGATGTTTCGCCTTAAGCCGACCTACGAGGCCGAAACGTTCACATACGAAGGTTTTCTCGAAGAGGTCGTCCATCGATTTCAGGCCCGTCGCCGTTTTTTGGATTAGACGCATTGCCACCAAAAGAATCTGCGTGCTAATTTTATCTAGTCCTGTCGCCGCTTTTTGGCACCCATTGAACTGAACATAGTGAAACGAAACGTATTGATCACTGGCGGAGCCGGTTTTATTGGCTCGCACCTTGTTGGGCATTTACTCGCTGAAGGCGGGTGGGCTATTACCATCGTTGACGATCTGAACGACTTTTATTCGCCGGCGGTAAAGCGTGCGAATTTAGCTTTATTCGAAGATGATCCGACGGTCCAATTCATTGAAGCCGATATCCGCAACGCTGATGCGTTGGCTCCGGTCTTTGCAGATAATGCGTTCGATGTGATCGTGCATCTTGCGGCACGTGCGGGCGTAAGGCCTTCGCTGAAAGAGCCGCGGCTTTACGCCGAAACGAACATCACCGGCACGTTGAACCTGCTCGAACTCGCCCGCGACCACGAGGTAAAACAATTCGTTTTCGGTTCATCAAGTTCGGTTTACGGCATCAACGAAAAGGTGCCCTTTGCCGAAGACGACCCGATCCGCAACCCGATCTCGCCATACGCTTCGACCAAGGCAGCGGGCGAACTTATCTGCCACACCTATTCGCACTTGTTCGATATTCGCACCGTCTGCCTGCGATTCTTTACGGTATATGGACCGCGGCAGCGGCCGGACCTGGCGATCCATAAATTCACGCGGCTGATCACGGAAGGAAAGCCGATATCGATGTTTGGCGACGGCACCACGCGGCGCGATTACACATATGTTGACGACATAACCCAGGGCGTACGCGCTGCGATGGATTACGACGGCTCGATGCATGAAGTGTTCAATCTAGGCGAATCGGAAACGACCGAACTAAAACGCTTGATCGAATTGCTCGAAGATGCGCTCGGCACAAAAGCCGTGATCGACCATCAGCCGATGCAGCCCGGCGACGTGCCGATCACGTTCGCTGAGATCTCGAAAGCTCGCGAATTGCTTGGCTATTCACCCACGACCAAGATCGAAACCGGAATTCCGAAGTTCGTTGAATGGTTTCGCTCGGCGAACTCTTGAGCTAGCTCATCGAATGAAGGCCGAACATGTTGCCTTCGGTATCGTAAACGAGCGAGGCGAAACCGTAGTCGCCGATCGAGAATTTTGACTTGAAGATCTTGCCGCCATTCGGTTCGACGCGTGATTCTTCGACCGCACAATCATCACAACTGAAATAGACAAGTGTGCTGTTGCCGCCGGCTCCGTGGCCTTCCATCTTGATCAAAGCACCGGACGCTCCAGGTCCTTCGTCGTTCATCGGGAACGACCACATTTCGAGTTCCGGGCTCGGGATCTGCTCAAGCGTGACCGCGAAGACCGCTTGGTAAAATGTCTTTGCCCGTTCGATATCATCAACATAGATCTCAAACCAAGCAACTGCGTTTCTGCTCATAATTGCCTCCAAAGAAAAAGTTTGCGCCTTTCTTTATATATCAAGAAGCGTTTTTCGTAAACAGACGGTGTGGGGTTGAGGTCAGCTCCAGCCAAACACGACCTCATTAACCTACTTCTCTTATATTGACGGCACTGATCATTCGCTGGATCTTTTCGAAAAGTGCAAGGAAGTTTTTGAGTTCGTGGCCGTCGCCATAGGAACAGCCGAGAAAAAAGTAAACCCGTTTTGTTTTACCGTTTGCCGTGATGGACAAGGCTTTGGCATCTGCGTGATTTACGCAAGTGCCATTGGTTGCGGATGGATCACCATAATATGAATCTTTCATCAAAAAGAATCCTGATGATTCCAACACACGGACTATTTCTCTTAGTTGATTCTTTGATAGATTTTTCTTTTTCTTCGGAGGTTTCGGAACCTTGGACCTTTTTGGTTTTTCTCCTAACGGAATGAGTTCCAAATTGTATCTTCTCTCGATTGGCAGCCCTCTACTTGTGTACTCAAAAATGACGACGCCATCTGCTGAAATAGAATATCTGTAATAATTGGCAAATTGGATGGTTCCGGTCACATCTAGGATAACCTTAAAGTCCCCTGGAATCTTGTTTTTTTCCAACAGCTCTTGGCCATGAACACTCGCGCCTAAAACACAGAAAAATAAGATCACCCGGAAAATTTTCATACCTTATTAGTGCGTCTTGTTTGGTGAAGGTTGCATCACCGATTTGATTTCCACCTTCTTAACTCCAGGCGAAGACGCGTTTCATTACGGGCAACAGGGGGTGGCCGGTAACGACCGAGCGGAAGTATTCTTCGTGTTCGAGCTCGACGCGTGCCATGTCGAGCAGGTCGCGGACGCAGTCGTGCATTTCTAAATCTTTTGCAAATTCGGCGGCTTCTTCGTATTCGGCAGAGTTTTGACTTTCAAGCCTGCCGGCGAAATACATCGGCATGAACCAACCCGAAACATGACACGTAAGCCCGAGAGTACGGCCGATGGTCCAAAAGACCTTTTCGCGCGTTTTCTGCGGGGCCGCTTCGAGCATTTCAAGCCATTCGCCAACCCTGCGGCGATGATCCCATTCTTCTTCTTCGATCTTTTTGATGTGCTCGCGTTCGGGTGAATCCTTCAGCGATTTCCAGTGTCCGCGATACGCATACGCCGCCGCAACCTCGCCGGAATAGGCGTTTTGGAGAATGCGGATCAGGTTTGCTCGGCTATCGCTCACGTCAACAATGATTGTAGCCGATTCCGGTCGAATTCTTATCGTTGCGTTAGCAGAGCATGCACGCCTGTGAACCCCGATCTTCTTGGCAAAAATGAAAAGACCCGAACAAAAATGTCCGGGCCTTTGAGAAAACGGATCCGATCCGAATTTGATCTATTCCGCTTGATGCGAATGAGTATCCACTGATCGGCTTATGGCATAGACCATCGGAAATCCTTCCGGAATATCTGAGGCCTCAATGTCGTGGCCGCAGATCTGGAGTCCATAACCATGCATCCGGAACATTGCTTCTTCGTTCA
>CAZXTS010000137.1:0-8063 GCA_964643745.1 uncultured Chloracidobacterium sp. | reverse complement strand
TCCGCGTGGAAAACAACTAAATCTGTTTCGCCGATCCGGTCATGGATCACTCGCTCTTTCGACGTAACTGAATGAGGATACGCTTTTGACTTTCCACCCAGGTCGATCGCCACAATCTTCTCCATTGGTCTTAGCCGGTCGTCAGCTTTACCCTTGAAAAGAAATGGTTTGTTATCAACCGAGTCGTATCCAGTATAAGGATTACGCCCGTAATCGCGTTGATGGCCAGTTTCGCGTGAGAGAACCGTGCCCTTCGGAAAGGCCTTGGAAAACTGCTCAAAGCTCACTATCTGTGCCGGAAACTGTTTCAGCACTTTTCCCGTGAGATCGCCTACAAGACCCTCGCCCGATATCTGCTGCCACCATGTCTCGGTTTGCCGGTCATACATCACCATATCCGAGTGTCGCAACATTCCGGATACACCGAAATCTAATACTTTGCCGTCAAGACGTCGGTCAAATACGATGGCTGTGTAGCACAACGGACAGAACGTGACCGTCACCGGTTGGCCCTGTATCTCGTCATTAGCAATCTCGTGCCACATCAATATCTGTAGCGGATAAGCTCTCGATTCGCCTTTTATCGTCAACGAGATCACGGGCTCATTTTTTTGAAGCCACGTCGAAGCGTCCGCAACGTTAACAAACTTCGGCGCATCTATCGCTGGTATCCCATCTTTCGGCGGCCCACCAGACATGAACTCCCCAAGTTCGACCGATCTCCTCTCAATGTTCGTCTTCCAGCCGGGGAATCTTTCCTTCGATGCCTGCCTTTCTGATTGAGTGGGTGCCTGCGACACGGCGCAACCGACACCGGCGAACAACATAAACATGGCCGAGAAAGTGAACGCAATTGGTCCTTTTATTCTATTTTTCATCTTACTACTCTCTTTAACTCCATATTCAAAAATGGGCATTTTACGATGGTTTATTCCACAACGTTCTAATAAGGCTTTTCCGGTCGCGACTACGCCAAAGAAAATCGGCTACTTTCAGTGCTGTGCTTGTGGAGCGAGGGGCCGAAGATGCTCGTCGGAAGCTATTCCTTTAATGGCGTTCTGTTTAGGATGGAAAAAAGGCTATTGAGCAAACGTGTAGTTTCCTACTCAAGAACAGACATTACCTTTTGTCATCGGACACGAATAAAGACTTTTTGGATCGCTATCTAACGGGGTCGGCCTTGTTCAGCCTGCCGCTCGTTATGAACTCGACCAGGTTCCGTGGTTCGGCCCTCTTGCCGATTCTGGTTTGCGGAATCGCTTTGTTCGACGTGGACCATTCGGGTTTTTGGGGAGTCATGACCGTTAAACCGCAGGACATTTTCCGTCATATCACCGATCGTGCGACTTAGTGATGCTATTGACTCAGTGTTCCTATCCATGTCCATCGAACCCGCATCTGTCAGTCGCCGAGTGAGCTTTTGATTCATTTGGTCGATCAAATCTTTGCGATTCATTCTCGAATTTTCACGCAGAAGATCGATCAAGTCCGATTTAATTACGCCCCTCAATGAAGCGGCTTTTTCGAGCGGTTCAAACTCAGGTCGAGTAGTCTCCACACCCCCGGTTTGGGCGGGCTGCTGTAGAAGAATAAATCTGTCCTCCAATTGCGACCTTTGCTGAACGGCGCTCTGATATACGAAGTCCTTTTCATGTGGCGGAAGTTTGCTGTATAACTCCTTATGATCGAAAGAATTCTTAAATCTAAGTTCGTCGTGAGGAGTTCGTATGCTCTCCAAGAAGTGTCTGGTAGCTGAAATCGAATCCTTGAGATGCCGACGTTCCAGACGGGATTCGAGGCTCTCGATCAATTGCATTGCTTCTTTACTCGGCGTTATCTCGCCGCGGATGAGCGCCTCCGTCGTTTTTCGTGCCGCCTCTCCCGCATTGGAATATGCGAGCCGGGCGGCGGTCATTTCGGTCGTATAGTGACGAGGAGAAGCCTCTGTGAAAAGGAACTGCATTTCCCTTGAGGTCAGGGGTCGAGAAGTATCGGCTCTCTCCGCTTTGGTTAGTTTTTCCCAATTGAAGCCGAGCTTTGCATTTTCGAGCCGGATTCGGGATGCCGCGTCCAGTAACTCGTCTCTTGACGAGGCTTTTTCGAGCATTAGAGCGTAGTTCCTATAACGAGGATTAAAATGCCGCAGCCTCGATTCAGGCTGTTTTAGTTGGTGCTCAATGTAGCGGGACGCAAATCTGAGATCGTCGATCGCAGCCTGTTTATTGGCCGGGTCTTCTTTTGCTGTTTGATAGATATCATTTTGAAACGGCTTCAGGATCGCATCGACCGGAGTTCCACTTTCGAGCATCTCATCAAGAACCGGAAGCCGGACGTTGATCCATCTGTCGATCTCTTCCTCTGACATCTCGGAGGCGAGCCGTGAAAGGGTCAAGTCCTCTAGTTCGATCCGCTCGAACTCCTGAATGCCGCCGACGGCATGGTCGGATTCTATCTGCGGGGTATGTTCGTCCCGTTCAATCGCATCCTCATAGACTTGTTCGAGCGACAGATCGTCATTGGCTCTTTCGACGGCGACATCCTGCTGCTCATTGAGAGGCTCCATCGGAACAAGCTTGTCGGAAGGTTCCAGCCTGTCCATTTCCTCGGCAAGACCGGCGATCTCGTTCAATGTTCTATCGAATCGCTGCTCCTTTGTCTCGCTTGGGCCAACTTTCTCATCCGTAGTCAAGAAGTCGTTTCGTCCTTCCAGAGCCCCATAGATCCAGTTGAAGACCCTTATCTTTGTATCCCGGTCGGCCGTGCTTCCGGCGATCTTTTTCCCGTATTCGACTATTTGCGATGCTAAATCCCTAGCTCTGGATTCGTTTATGATCGGTTCGAGTCTCTTTAAGGCATACTCAACTGTCGCGATCGCGAGCGGTGCGGAAAGCGTAGCGTTGTGTTTTGGTGATATCAGAACGCCGTCACGGACAACCGTCCCACGCTCGTAGAGGTCCCTGACGAACTGCGAATGTCCGTTGAGGTGCGAAGCGTGTTCGCTCCTGTTTCTTCCTTCCGTGTCTTCAAGCTTTGAGAGGATAAGGTCCGATCTGCTCACCGAGAGTATCTCGTTTATTGCACGTTCGGTTCGAGGATTTGATCGGACGGCATTTGTAGTCTGCTCGGTTAGTTCCCGGGCCCTCTGACGCGCTCTTTCTCGAACGAGCGAGTTCCCGACTTTCTCGATCGCCAGTTTTACAACGTCAGCGTGACAGATCTGACCGGCACGGCAGAAACAGGAAATGGCTATCGTCTGGCCGTCGCGGTATGCTTCGCCGAGTTTGAGCATTCCATCGCGGATTCCGGCTTCATTCGTTTTGTAGCTCTGCCGGAGCCGCTCGGAGTAGGCGATCAGTGCGGCATCACGCCCTCGGCCTCGTGGTGCAATTTCGCTCCGCTGGGGCGAAAGCAAACCAAGTTCCGGTGTGAAAATATTCCCGAGGTCGAGCGTACGACGCGGAAACGGTCTTTCCTCATTATCGATTCGTACAACTACCTGGTTACTGAGATCTGTTTGCATCCGTCAGCGTGTCGGTGAACCACCTGGACACCACCTCCATCCGTGCTGGTGCAAGCGGCGTGCCCTTAGCGAATGCGTTCGGCGGGCTATCGCGAATGACCTTGATACGACGGGCCCCGCCGTTCCTGCGGCTCGCGCGTCGGATTGTTAAACGCTGGAGTCTCGGCCGGAGGTTCTTTTTCTTGCTTGGCCGGGATGTGTTCCTTTTCTCTTGCAGGGATTATCTCGGGATTCTCAAAATCTCGAAGGATCTCTTTGAGCGAACGTACGGGCTGATCGGATGCAGATTCAAGAACCGCTCGGAGCCGGGCCGCTTCTTTAGGATCGCGTGTATTCGCGGCCCGCGACTCCAGTAACCTGACCTCCGAAGATGTGAATATGGGTTGAAACGAAGTCTCGCTCGCGAGGCCAAAAAACGAGAACTGCTTGAACTCGGAAGCGCTTTGGGCAGCGGAAGCCATTATTTCTTTTGCCGCAGCAACCCCCTGTCTTAATTCTTGCTCTTTTTCCTTCACGAGCGAGGCAACAGTTCGGCGAAGTGAACGGTGCCGACTGCCCTCGAATATTTCGTCCAACGCTCGGTCGAGCATTGAACCGCGTGATGGAAGCTCAACATCTCGCAGGCTCACAAATTCGACAGATCCTGCGTCTTTGTCAGCTATCGCGAACTTGTTAAATCTTTTTGATTCGGTGAATGTCCTCAGACCTTCCTTGGCATTTTCGAACTCAGCTTTTGCGACGAACTCCCCTGCGAGGGCTCGTCCGGCGATGATAAGTGTTTTGTATTCACTTAAACTAGCTTCTGTGTCGGATCTTAGAAGCTTCCGGGCCGCCGGTGAATCGCTTGTTGCCGACTCGATCAGTGTTCGCTGTTCATCCCAGTTCTTTTCGTACATCGGTCCCAACTTTAGGCGGAGTGAGAGAGCGTCGATCTCCGCCAGCTGCTCTATGGAATAGAGTGGTTCCTCAGCTGTTTTTTCGGGATCAGCGTTTAATATCTTCTCAATGATCTTCGTCTTGTTCCGTTCTGCTTTCAACTCCTTTTCGATGCCAGTTGTCTGCTCGTCCAACGCTCTTACGATGCTATCTCGCAACTGGTCCGAATCAGTTATTGTCATCGAGTCTCGTTTCTTTTCGGACAATCGCGAAGCCATATTTTTGAGATTCTCAAAAAGAGATAGAATCGGATTTCGGGGATCTCTTTCCTCACGGTCAAGCTGGGCAAGAGATACGTGCCTGTCGCCGACATCGACGCGCCTGTAGTACTGTCGGTCGATAAAGTCGTTTTGATCTTTTTCGAGACCCTGGATCTTTAGATGTGAGATCGTTTTCTGCGCCGCTATCCGTCGAAGATCATCCCTGCTTCTCGGCTCGATCTCACCTGATCTTTCAAGCTCAGATCTGACGCCCTCAAGATACGAGGATCTGCGGATGTCGGCGGCGTCCATACAGTATTCCTGAAGCTTGTCGAGTTCATCCTTTTTAAATGAGGGAACGGGGAGTTTCCGGCCCATCTTTCGATACCGGCTTCGAACACGGTCCGCTTCGCGGATCGTGTCGCCCGCATTGCTTTGAATCCGCTCCTTTTCGGCCTCTTCTTTACCGAGCATTTTAAGCAGGATCGTTCTTATCTGGCGTTCGGGTGACGTCAATGCATCTGGCTCTGCACCGGCTCCACGCTGCTCCAGGTCCCGCAGCGAAAACCGCCCCTTACGGCCGCTCACAGGATCGGATACGTGGAACCGCATCTTGTCTCCCTGTTCGGTCAATGCGTTGATCTTTGACTCAATTCGGCGAAGCTCGTATTCAACGATCATCCCGTGTCGCAAAGTGTCGCGTTCATCCGTCATTCTTTGGCCGGCTTCGCTATCTCTTTCGCGTTCGCTAACAGGGAGTGAGGCCGATATGGATTCGTGCAGCGGTCGGTCTTTTTCGCGGGTCTGTGTCTGCTCAAGATTGCGGGCGATCAGACGATCCAATTTTTCTGTCGCGGCCTCGATCAGAATGCCCGGAACAAAAACCTTCTCGCCGCCGCGAAGCTCAAAGTGCGGAAGGGCTTCACGAGGGATCTTTGTCAGGGTTTCCCTCTCTAAATCTCTCGTAAAATACTGCTTCTGCAGCGCGATGTGGACGTGTGGATTATTGGTGTTGAGATGCACGGCTGCCGCCCAGGAAAGCCGGTCGGCGGAAAGAGCGGTTTCGAGGCGCTTCATAGCTTCTCGTGTGACTTCCTTAAGGCCGTGACGCCTCTGCCTTTCGCGATTTCCTATCTTGCGATAGTCATCGGGACGAAACGAAAGTACGAGATGATGCAGTTCGTCGTTCGAGGGCCGCCCTTTCGCAATACCGATCCTCATCGAGTTGTTTGCGCTCGTCACCGACATGCTGTCCGCAAAGGCATTGAAAAGCTCACGTACATTTTCCGGTTCACGCTCAGCATCCAGCTTGCTGTGGGCAAGATAATGAACGAGACCGCGTGAACTGCCGCGTTTTGCCTGAACGCTTGCGACGACCCTCATTTCGATCTTTGCCCGGATTCTGAAGTTGACGGCTGAGAGTTTGCAAGATTTGCTTGAAGAGCCTTTATCCTCTTTGCGAAATACAGATTGTCCGCAACCTCGTCGTCAGATCCGATACCGTGAAACACCGCACATCTCTCAAGATCGCGAATGGCGTAAGCGATCAGTTCCACCATCGTGCCGTCCGCGATAAGAACACTTTGTTTCTTGTCTCCGCCCGGCGTTGAGAGTTGGATTACTCTCGACAGGAGAATATTCATTGTCGAGACCGAGACACTCGACATCGTGTAGAGTTCCCGCAGGAATATCGAGGTTTCCTGCGTGACGATCTTCAGATCGCCCTCTAGTATTGCAAAGCGTTCAAAGAGTTCCTCGAAGCGTTTATCTATAGCGTCTGATTCGCTGACATTTTGACGCTCATTTTCGATCAGCCAATCCAGTCTTTCACGGCACCGATTCGCTCCGAAACGCTCCTGCTTGTCCGACAAAGCAAAGCGGATCATCCGCCGCACTATCGCGGCCTTTCCTTCGCCGGTCTCCTGTGCTATTTCCTCAAGCTCTTTTTCGTCCGTTTTGTAGGGCCTTACAGAAAGCGGTCCGCCGTGCTTTGTGTCCTGGACCTTAGCTATTTTACCGACTACGTGATCTCTTTCGCGTTTTCTCATTCTTGCTCCGTATTGCTGCTCTTGAGGCCCCAACTCGCTCTCGTCGTAATCGACCGCCTGGGAGCAAACAATGGCAAAACACGTGCCGAGACTCAGTGATTACAATTTGTAATCGGTTTGTAATTTTGATTACAGATATATAAACCCTTTATTTTCTTTGCATTGTGAAGATTACATGGGCCAGATCCCGGTTTATCCTGTCATACACCTTTTGAAGCGATCGTTCGATTTTTTAGCCGCCTTCTTCCAGCGGCTTATTTATTCACCAAAACGGCTTGTTTTTGCACCTCCTACTAACAAAAATAACGCTGGCACGGCGATTGAATTACTCCTTAAGGCACAAACCAAATCCATAAGGAGTCGATCAAAGAACTATGACAACGATCCCGGAAAATAACCCCACAGCGAGACGATCTTCGGAACGTCCGATGCTCCAGATAAACCGTCTCAACCATGTCAGGATCAACGCAAAGATCCTCGACGGAACAGACCACAAGCTAAAGAAATATCTACAGTTCGCCAGCCAGAAAATGGACACCGAGATCACGAACGATGATGTGGTCGAGTATGCTCTGAACCTGCTTTTTGACCGGGACCCGGCCTTTAAATCCTGGCTTAGGCAAAAGGTGTAGTCCTACTATTCATGACGAAAACGCCGATGGAAATGCAGTCATACCGTCAAGCTTCGCGACCGTATGTTCGGAATAATCGAATACCTCGTACCGACTGACGATCTTGTCAAGCTCGATCTCAAACGAGCGGATATTCAGCTGGTTGTTTTCTTCTGAAAGATGCTTGGCCAGAATGTCCAGATCATCGGATAGCAGATCATTATTGGCCGTCGAAGCCGCACGTGCGAGCCTGTCGGCGGCGTCCTGAAAGGTCACTCCATCGTGGCCTTTCACCCATCGCCAGGTGATATGGTGGCCTAGACTTGCTTCGACCAGAATGCCCCAAAAAGGCCTGTTGGTTTTTATCCGATTGCGGCCGGTCATCGTGTCGATCACGTACATCGAATCCGAGAAGATCTCAACACGGCACGGACGGCGAAGGCCTTCAAGAGCCTTTACGCACGCGAGGATTTCGGCCTGCTGATTCGTTATCGGGCCGAGATACTTCGCGACAAGTTTTATCTCCATCCTGTTGCGGTCGATGATCACCGCTCCGCAGCCGGCTGATGCGTTTGGATCTCCGTTTCGCAGGCAAGAAGCATCGGCATAGATCGTCACAAGCGGAGAATAGTTTTCGGCTGTCTTAAAACAGCTCTTCTCCGTTTCACGCTTTGGTGCGTGCATATATCTTGCCCTCCAAAACCACTCCGAAAATAGCCAGGGCACCGATATTCTCGATGCCCTGACA
>CAZXTS010000136.1:0-8214 GCA_964643745.1 uncultured Chloracidobacterium sp. | reverse complement strand
ATTTTACTGCCGTCGAAGACTTAAGTTTCGATGTCCGAGCTGGCCGGGTCTTCGGCTTTCTTGGTCCGAATGGTGCCGGTAAGACGACAACGATCCGAATGATCGTTGGCATCACGTTCCCTGACGAAGGCACGATAACGCTTAACGGCGAACGCATTTCTCATAAACTGCAAAGCCGCATCGGCTATTTACCTGAAGAACGCGGGCTGTATAAAAAGATGCGCGTCGTTGATCAGCTTCGTTATTTTGCAGCATTGAAGGATGTTCCCTCAGGCGAGATCGACAAAAGGATCGACCATTGGCTCGATCGGATGCAGCTCTCCGAATGGAAAAAGAAGAAAACCACCGATCTTTCGAAGGGAATGCAGCAGAAGATCCAGTTTATCGCAACGGTTCTGCACGATCCGGACGTGCTGATACTGGATGAACCATTCTCCGGCCTCGATCCGGTCAACGTCGAATTCCTGATGGACGTCATCGCCGAATACCGCTCGGCCGACAAGACGATCATCTTCTCGACGCATTTGATGTCCACTGCCGAAAAGCTCTGCCACGACATTATTTTGATCAACAGATCGCGGGAGGTTCTCGGCGGCAGCCTTCGCGAGATCAAAGCGAGTTACGGCGAAAATTTGATCGCGTTTCGGGGTTCGAATGCCGAATCGATATTGAAAGATCCGGCGTTCGTCAGCCGCATCGTCGATCATGCCGACGTGCAAGAACTTCATCTTGCGGAGGGTGTCGAATCACAAACGCTGATAAAGAAAATGGTCGATTCAGGTGTCATCATCTCGAAATTTGAAAAGACCGAGCCGAGTTTAAACGATATTTTTATCGAAAAGGTGACAGATGCGTAAATTCCTGGCGGTAGTAAAACACGAATACAAAAAGGTCGTTTTCAAGTGGTCGTTCCTTATCGGCACGCTGCTTTTGCCGGCTCTCGCATTGGTCTTTACGTTCATTCCAATGCTGATCTTTTCGATCAAGGGCGAACCGACACGGATCGCGATCGCCGATCCGAATGGACAAGTGGCGACCAGACTAAAAGCGAATCTTTCGACCGAGAAGATCGCCGAACGCGTCCGTCAGCAGGCTCGCGAGAGCATCAGCAACATAAGTGTTTCACAGGACGACCAGCTAGAACGATCCGCAGAAATGATGCAGGGGTCATTTCGGTTCGTTGATCTGGATGTCACGGGAAAGAGCGGCGACGAACTTCGACAACTTTTACTTTCACGTGTGACGGCCGGTGAGATCGACGCCTATTTGATCGTGCCGGAAAATATAAACGATCCGAGATCAGTTTTCGAATTTCGTTCGCGAAAGGGCGGCGATATGATCTCGGGCGGAATGTTCAAGGACGCTTTGAACAGCGCAGTTCGCTCGGTTAGGCTTGCTGGTGAGAACATCAGCGAAGAGAAATTAAACCAGTTGTCGCAGCGTGTGAACCTGGACGAAAAAGGCCTTGATGAAACAGGTGCCGAAAAGAACACGGACGGCATTATGATCGCTTCGTTCATTATCGGGCTGATGATCTACATAACGCTGGCGATCTACGGACAGGCGATAATGGGAGCGGTCGTTGAAGAAAAAGAGACCCGCATCGCGGAGATATTATTCTCATCGGCGCGCCCGTTTGAACTAATGCTCGGAAAGCTTGTTGGTGTGGGCCTGGCCGGCCTGACTCAACTGGGAATATGGGTTGTATCGGTTGCGGCTCTAATAGCCGCCCTGGCCTCGCAGGCTGAGGCGCTTCCTATTCTCGAGAAACTGCCCCAGATAACGCCTTTGATGATCGTTTATTTCATGCTGTTCTTCCTGGTCGGATTCTTTACGTACGCGGCGATCTTTGCGCTCGTCGGCTCGATGGTGACGAGCATGCAGGAAGGCGGACAATTCGCTTTTCCGCCGATCATGATAATGCTTGCGGGATTTTATTTCAGCTTTGCGGTGATCCGCGATCCGAATTCGACGCTTTCTTTTTGGGTCTCGATCGCTCCGTTTCTCGCACCGATGACCATGCCGGTCCGGATTCTTGCCGAAACTCCACCGATGTGGCAAATATTGTTGGCGTTACTAGTTAATGCCGCTGCGATCGCTGGGCTGGTTTGGATAACGTCGCGGGTCTATCGAGTCGGAATGCTGATGTATGGCAAACGTGCGACCATTCCTGAAGTGCTGAAATGGATCCGCCAGGCATAGCGGATAACTTATAGTGGACAGTGGACAATTCGGAGATCTAATTTGCCGATAGAGGTCGAAAAAAAATTCAGATTGGAACCGGAAACCTCCGAGTTGATCATCGCGGCGTTGAACAACGCAGGCGCCGAGTTTCTGGGTGAGGACCTGGAAGAGAACATCATCTACGGCGGAGCGATCCTCAGCGAGAAGAACGCTGTCCTGCGGATCAGAAAGATCGGCGATCGAGCGATCCTCACCTACAAACTTCGTCTTGCTGGCAACGGCGATGTAAAACGCCAAGTTGAAGAAGAAACCGAGGTCGTAGATCCGCGAGCTATCGAACGGATCGTCGCCGAACTCGGATTCTCGCCCGTGATCATTTACGAAAAGAAGCGCCGCAAGTGGAGCTTCCGTTCGGTTGAGGTCGTCATCGACGAACTTCCGTTCGGGCTTTATATGGAAATCGAAGGTTCGATAACCTCGATCCGCGAAGCTGAAATGCTTCTCGATCTTGATGATCTCGAAACCGAGCACGAGACATATCCCGCGCTTACTGTCAGGGTTGGACTAAGAAACGGCGATGTTTTTGAAGCTCGCTTTGCCAAATAGACCTTTGCTTTGTGTAACTATCTCCATCCCGTTCGATCGAAATTTGCCCAAGGCCAACTTCACGATCTGAAAAATACTTAGACAGCTTAACTGTGTAACTTTATAATCAAACAAGTTATGGTCGAGCCGCGATCAACATTATACGAAACGGTTTTCCGTTTGCTTTCCTACATGGCGGTGCTGTGCGGCTTCGCCTCGCTGTGGATCTCGGGAACATTTGGTTTCGCGGGTTTTGTGCTCTTCATCGGAGCCATGGTCGTCGGATATTTGCTCGAAGGTTCGAAATGGCAGATGTCTGAACGGGTTGGAACGGTTCTTACTATTCTTGCACTTCCGGCTTTTTACGTTCTATGGCGGATCAAATTCTTTGAGTTTTCCAGCACAGAAACGGCACTGCCCGGGATCCTTGCAAGGCTCATCTTGACGCTTACGGCGATTAAGCTTTTGCAAAAAAAGGGCGACCGAGATTGGATATTTCTCTATGTAATGTCATTTTTCCAGCTTTTGCTTGCAGCGGGCCTTAGCATAAGCGCACTTTATCTAGGGGTTTTTGTCACCTTTGTGCTGGTGATAACTGCGACGATAATCATTTTTGAGATACGCCGGACGGCTGATTCTGTGGCTGATCGTTCAAAGAATAACCGCGGCCCGATATCATCATCCATCGATAAGGCGAATTCGCTTCGCCGCCTTCCGTTTGTTTCATTCGTATTATTGACCTCTATCATAATTGTTGCGACACCGCTCTTCTTTGTCCTGCCGAGGGTCGGCGGGGCTGGCCTTGGAGGTTCGCTCGGCGGAGTTTCCACATTTTCCGGTTTTTCCGACACTGTTCAACTTGGCGGCGTTGGTCGAATTCAGCAGAATGACGAGGTCGTGATGAGGGTACGTGTCGAGGATCGCGAAAAGATCAATGGACCTATCCGCTGGCGCGGGATCGCTCTCGACACTTTTGATCACACTTCTTGGAAAAAGAGCCAACCTGGTTTTCGCGAGGCCAGGGGTCGAGGTGAACGAGACCTGATCCAGATCGATTCTGCCAGCGGCCGCGATAGCCTGATAGTCCAGACCGTTTATTTGGAACCGCTCGATTCGCAGGTACTGTTCGCGATGGAAAGGCCCGTGGCTGTTCAGGCCGGGTTTCGTGAACTATATCTCGACGCACATGGCTCGATCACGTTTCCGCGCTCTGGTGAGCGTTCGACGTACAAAGTGCTATCCGATGTGCAGCGGCCATCCGACGACGTGCTGCGACGCGACCGGGCCGAGAATCCTCGTTCGATCGGCAACTACCTTCAACTTCCGGTTGAACTTGATCCGAGGGTCTCCGAATTGGCTGAAGCTCTTACTGAATCCGCGACAAATCCATTTGACGAAGCTGCCTTGATCGAACTCTATCTAAGAAACGATTTCGGCTATACCTTGGAGCAGAAGGCTGGCGGCGTACAGCCTCTTTCTGATTTTCTGTTCAATATACGGGAGGGACATTGCGAATATTTCGCGACCGCAATGGCCGTTATGTTGCGAACACGGGGGATCGCGACCCGCGTCGTAAATGGATTTCAACAAGGTGAATATAACGAGACTGCCGATGCCTATGTCGTGCGTCAACGCGAGGCACATTCCTGGGTCGAGGTCTATTTTCCCGGCGAAGATGTATGGATCGCATTCGATCCAACGCCTGCAGCACAAGGGTCGGGATCAGATACGTTAGGGATCTATGGTCGTGTGAACAAGTACATTGAAGCTCTGGAGATGATCTGGATCCAGTACTTCGTCGCCTATGATAGTCAGGAACAGCGATCAATGTTCGCGTCGATCAAACGAAGTGTCTCTGATTACAACGACAAGACATCGAGTTTTATTGATGACTTTCGAGACATGCTCACATCTTGGTGGAGCGAGGTCAGAGGTGATAGTGGTCTTGCAGCGAGTCTTTCAGCTCTCATGATCGGGATCGGGGTGGTCGTGTTTCTCGCTGTAGTTTTCTTCTTGGGTCTTCTCTTGTTTCGAAGATTGAGCAAGTTGGAATTGTGGAAGCGCATCGGGGGAGTCTTCGTAACGCGGACAAACGAACCTGTGATCGAATTCTACCACCGGCTATTAATGCTCCTTTCCAAAAAAGGATTCGAAAGACAGCCGTATCAAACGCCTCTCGAATTTGCTTATGAGGTCGGGCTTCGGGATGTCGCTGAGATCACAACCGTTTACAATCGTGTTCGTTTTGGCGGCCATGAAGCGACCTCGCAGGAACTCTCCGTTATAGAAGCGAGGCTTCAGGCGATCGATTCTGACCACTCCGAAATTGAACGATCCTGAAACGACATTCGCAAATGAAGCAGCCTGCTGGACACGGCGATCCAAGGGCTGTGGTAGTCTATAAGTTTGAGCGACCACTCATTTCTGGTTCTATATGAAAAAAGTCGGTTTTGTCAGTCTTGGGTGTCCGAAGAATCTCGTTGATAGCGAGGTGATGATGGGCACGCTTGCCGAGGCTGGTTATGAGATTACGAATAATGCTGGCGAGGCCGATACGGTCGTCGTGAATACCTGCGGGTTCATCGAATCGGCAAAGCAGGAATCGATCGACGCGATCCTTGAAGCGACCGCGCTCAAATCCGAGGGCAAAGCGAAGCGTGTTATCGTCGCGGGCTGCCTGGTCGAGCGTTATCGCGACGATCTGATGAAGGAACTGCCGGAGGTCGATGCGTTCATCGGCACATCGCAGGTCGGCGAGATCTTGAAAGCGGCGGACGACCGCTTCGATGCCACGCAGCTTACGCTCAAGCCGATCGGCAACAAGACCGCGACATATCTTTACGACTTCGACACGCCGCGATATCGTGCGACCGAATCGCACACCGCGTTCATCAAGATCGCCGAAGGCTGCGACCGGCCTTGTGCGTTCTGTTCGATCCCGGGAATGCGGGGTTCCTTTCGTTCGCGGCGGTTTGGTTCGATCATCGAAGAGGGTCGCGGCCTTGCCAAACAGGGTGTGAAGGAGGTCGTTCTCATCGCTCAGGATTCTTCCCGCTACGGAGAAGATCTCGGCGAGGTGGATGCCTTGGCGGCGCTTATCCGTGCTTTAGGAGAGATCGAGGGACTTGAATGGGTCCGCGTGATGTACGCTTATCCGACGCACATTTCTGATGCTTTTCTCGCGGCGATCGCGGAGACGCCGAAGGCCGTAAAGTATCTCGATATGCCTTTGCAGCACGCTTCGCGAAATGTTTTGAAGCTTATGAAGCGCGGCGGCACGCGCGAATCGCTCGAGAAACTCATCCGCCGCGTTCGCGAAAAAGTTCCGGGCATTACGATCAGGACGACGTTCATCACGGGCTTTCCCGGCGAGACCGAAGAAGATTTCAACGAGCTGATCGAATTCGTCCGTAACTGCCGTTTCGACAATCTCGGCGTGTTCACCTATTCGGACGAAGAGGGAACTGCGGCCTACGAACTGCCGAACAAGGTCGATGCGAGAACGGCGAGCCGCCGACGAACCGCGTTGATGAAGGAGCAGGCGAAGATCAGCAAACGGCTGAACAAGGCGAAGATCGGGCAGACGTTTCCGGTACTGTTCGAGGGCCTTTCGCAGGAATCCGATCTGCTGTTTCAAGGCCGCTTGCAGGGCCAGGCTCAAGAGATCGACGGCTACATTTTGATCAACGACATGCCCGAAGACCTCGAACCGCAGATCGGAGCGGTCTACGACGTCCGCATCACCGAAGCCCACGAATACGACCTCGTCGGCGAGATCGTTCGAACAAACTCACCTGATCATCAGGCCGTCGGTGCATGATACCTATCCTGTCAGTGGCTTCTCTTTATCTGAAAACCAATAATTGATTCGCCCGCAACCCCTGCAGATCTTCGCATTTCTGCAAGCGCACGGTCGAAAATACTATTCGTCAACTTCAATGAGCCTGGGTCGGTAGTCGATCCGTTTTCTGACGCAAATTGAATAGTGCGAAATACCAGTTCCTTCAAGAACGCCTGAGTTACTCCGTCAGTTTTATCTACAACCTTGTTTAGATCAAGTTCACCTAGATCGTAGTTCTTCAATAGTGAAGCAAGATAGCGCTTCCTCAGTTCCGGCAGCGGTGCTCCGAAGTAGATACACTGGCTGATCCGGCCCGGACGCTCTTTTATTGCTCCTTCCACCCGTTCAATAGAGTTCGTTGTGAGCACAAAAATGATCTCGTCATCAGGTTTGAATCCGTCGAGTTCATTCATCATCTCGCCAAGGGCAGTGTTGTTGAAGTTCGTTTCGCGCGTGGAGTAAACCAGATCGACGTCTTCCAGCACTACAAGCGTAGGCTGGAGCATCCTTGCCAGATTGCTTAGCGAGCGAATCTGAAGAAGAGCATTGCCGGATGCGACAATGGTCGTCGCCGTTTCAAGCTTGTTGGCCAAATAACGCGAAGTGTAAGTCTTTCCGGTCCCCGGCGGGCCGTAGAAAAGCACGCCTCGTCGCGAAGGAAGGCCTAGCGATCGGAGTTGTTCTCGCCGCAAATGAAAATCGACAACCGTCCTGTTGAGCACCTCGGCAGTCTCATCATCGACGATGATATCTGCCTCGGTAACCGGCGGCTGTGAAAGAAACTGAGGATCGATCCGTTCCCTTATCTCGACACCGCCATACTCGTCCCGAACCTCGGGTTGGAAGGATACTTCGATCACCTTGTTCTTGAAGATACTGTTCGCGGATGCATCGTCCAAGATCTTCTTCATCGCTGTTTCAGCATCGGCAGAATCGCTTGCAGCAAGCTCAATATTGACTTCATTTGTATAATCAAGTGTTCTTATCCGGATGACCCCGACCGATGTGCTCAGAACATCTGGTATGACCCAGAAATTATCCGCAGCAAAAAACTTCTCTTGATCCGGCCCGACCTGACGAGCCTTGTATTCCGGGGGCTTTATCATACGATTCTGTTCGATATAAAACGCGGCGTTTAGGATCGCATTCAAATCTTCATTGTGCTGTGTCTCGAGCTTCTGAGCTGACAACGATTCCGAGTACATCTCGGCGGCCCTATATACGTCCACAAATCTGTAACCTGGTAAATTCCTTGAGAATACGAAGAACGAGGTTGGATCACCGATTATATCTGCGATCTGTTTGTCTACGAAGTATCTGGCCGTCCTTATTCTGACGACTAGATAGGCTATCGGTATCACCGCGGCCATAAGCACAACAAACCTGAACGGATAACCCGCCAGGGCATACACGATCGCTACGAGAATATAAACGATTGAAACTACCAATCCGAGATTTAGATAAAGCGGATGATTTCTCATATTCTAATTGCAGGCAAAATATTCCCCTTCTCAGATGCTTGATCTCCAGGAGTCCAAAAATAAGTGTAAAAGGTATTATGCCCTTTCGGGGCCGGACCTAATTACAAGTATGATCGTTAATGC
>CAZXTS010000135.1:0-8229 GCA_964643745.1 uncultured Chloracidobacterium sp. | reverse complement strand
GGCATATCCCAGCCGCCGAAATCGACCATTTTGCCGCCAAGTCCGCGGTGCGCCGCATTGAGCGGTGTTTGCTTCAGATCTTCAGTTGACATAAAGCTTAATCGTAAATCAGCGGCGTTCAATCCGCAATGCAGGAACCTGTTGTCGGACGTATATTTTAATGCTTCGGTTTGTCGCACCAGCCGGTCGCCGATAGGATATATGCAATGGATTCACAAGAATTAATGACCGGCGACGACATACACGCGTTCGGCGTGGAGATCGTCTTTAAGCAGCTTGAGAAAGATGGTTGGCTGATCGAATCAGCAGACGTGCTTGCAGACCTATTTTCAGAACCACAGATCGTAGCGAATAAGGACGGCGAACGTGCATTCTTTGTCGTGCGAACGGGTGTTTATCCAAACCGCGGTCGGTTCGATGAAGGCCAGCAGGCTTATCTAGACCTTGTGAACCATGCAAAAGCGCATGGTGCGAATTGTTATTTTGCCAGCGTGGGAATTGCTAATGCGGACGGAGAGACCGAAGAAGAGATGTCAGTGGCTGTGAAAGGTGCACCGTTCAATGTCGATTTTAACGGGCTACTGAAAATGGAACTGCCGCCCGCCGAAACGAACGGCAGCCATATTTAGTACGGAGAAAGCGTTTCTACGCCTTTCTGCCGAAGATCAAGCGAACGATCAAGAGCAGGAGGATCGCGCCGATGATCGACATGGTCCAACTTGCGACGTAATTTTCGTCACCTGCCCGCCAGAGCGAGCGAGCGATCGTCCCGCCGACGAATGCACCTCCAATACCAAGCAAAGCGGTCAATAACCAACCAAGAATGCCTTCCGGAAAATTCTCTTTCCCCGGCAAAAGGAACCTGGCAAGAATACCGACAATTAGACCACCGATAAGTTGTCCGATCATAAACACACCTCTGATTCAATTTAAGCTAAGTAACGTGTAGCAAAGTTCTACTACACATTAAGAGCTTTGGCAAGACTTTTCGGAAATGTAATTTTACGGCAACATCCTGGTAGAGATGCATGCATTTCATACGCCATTTTCAGGTTCATCTGTTTGCTGACCGTAAACTGCTGAGTTTGTTAAGGAAACACGGACGGCACACCCGTTGCACTAACGATCGTGTCGTATTTAACCAATTATTCAAGGAGGATCATAAGGAAGAAGGAAAAAGTGTAGCAAGCAATTTTATTTGGGCTTTGGCGATGGTGTTCATCGTCGGAATGCTGGCCGCGGCATTGTATTATCGCGGCATTTTCAGCGGAACTAAGAAGCATGAGATCGATGTTGAAGTTAAGGTGCCAGGTGTGACCAATAACTAACTGAAAGACCTCCCACATCGAATAATTTAAGTCCCGCACCGTGAAAAGGCCGTCGGAAAAACTCCGCGGCCTTTCCCGTTACCCATTCAACTTAACCCCGTGAGATCTAGTCTTCGTCAGTAATTCTGTGGCGCTTTATCATCCCGTACAAGCGAGGCCTGTAAACGCCAAGGAGGCTTGCGGCAGCTTGCTTATTCCCTTTTGTACGCTTGAGCGCCGCTTTGACCACGCCGCCTTCGATCGAATCAAACACGTCGGGGCCTTCCGCTGACTCGCCATCTTCCTTTAACGAATCGACGATCATCTTTCCGACACTCTCAAAAAGATCGCCCGAATCGGCCAACTGAACGCTCGGCATTATCGGATTCGGATCCGGCCGGTTCGCAAGATTCGATATTGCCGGTGATGATTGGCCTGCGGCTGCGTAGGCGGCGATGTCCGGGGCAATGGAGGCGATCTCGCCTTCAGACGTGGGAATGTTCAGCGTTTCGATAGCACTGTCGCGGCTTAGAAGAACGGCACGTTCTATTACATTCTGTAGTTCACGGACATTTCCCCGCCAGTGGTAATTGAGCATCTGGTCATAGCCCGATTGTGCGAACGAAACCCCGCTCTTGTTATATTTATCGGCATACAACGCCAGGAAATGCTCGGCAAGCATCGGAATATCTTCCATGCGCTCGCGGAGCGGCGGGATGCGTATCTCGATCGTATTGACGCGGTAATAAAGGTCTTCACGGAGATTTCCATCGGCGATCGCTTCGAAAGGGTCACGGTTCGTCGCACATATCAGCCGAAAATCTGCATCCTGCGGCTTATCGCTGCCGACCCGGTAATAGGCCTTTTCCTGAAGTACGCGTAGGAGTTTCGGCTGAAGCTCGATAGGCATTTCCCCGATCTCGTCCAAAAGCAGGCTCCCGCGGTTGGCCTGACCGATAAAGCCTTCCTTATCTGCATGGGCACCGGTGAATGAACCTTTTACATGTCCGAAAAGCTGCGATTCGATCAGATCCTTCGGGAGAGCCGAGCAGTTCACCTTAACAAAAGGCTTTTCGGCACGATGGCTTTTGTAATGTATCGCATTTGCAATAACTTCCTTACCGGTTCCGGATTCACCCAGGATCAGAATATTCGCATCGGATTCGGCGACGCTTTCGATTATGGCGTAGATATTTTGCATCGCCCGGCTGCCGCCAATGATGCCTTCATATGACGTTTGACTGGTCAACCGGCCGCGGAGTTCGCGGATCTCCGCCGAAGCACGCTTGCGTTCGACCGCTTTGTTTACAAGGTCGATCAGTTCGTCTTCCGCATATGGCTTCTCGAGATACCAGAACGCACCTGCTTTCGTCGCCTCGATGGTCTTATCTTTCGAACGGTCACCGGTGATCATTATGATCTCGGTCTCCGGAGCCACCGATCGCGCTTTCTTTATCAGACCGATACCGCTTATGTCCGGCAAATGCAGGTCGGTAAGTATTACGTCAAAATCGTGTTTACCGATCAACGCAAGGCCTGCCTCGCCCGAATCGGCGGTGGTAACCTCAAACTTTTCTGATTTTAGCTGAAACTCCAGAAGCTGGAGCGAAGGCTTATCGTCATCAATGGCCAATGCCTTGAATTTCATAATTTTTACCCAATGTCCCCAATTGTATCAAAATCGAACGCTATTGATTCGAAAAATAGTCAAAATTGCGATTTTGCTAACCTAATTAATTGGCAAAGCAATTGCTGTGCTTGTTTGTGCTGATCGAAGCAACGTAAACTTTCTATACGGCCCCAATATGGCAGAAGACGGAAAAGTAGAGATCGCCGAAAGCATCGGTTCTCCATTCAACGAACTGACCCGATCGATATTCGAGGGATCGTTCGACCTTTATGGCGTACTCGATGCCGAAGGGCTCGTCATCGAAATGCACGGCGGCATCTTCGAGCGTGCCGGGACCGACCCTGAAAAGCTTATTGGCCAACGATTCACCCAGACCGTCTATTGGCAGTCGTCGGAAGATACGGCAAGCCTGATTGAAGCGGCGATCCCAAAATGCCTCGAAGGTGCATGCGAAAAACTAAAGCTTCAGTTCCGGCTAAATGCTGAAAAGCGTGTTCCTATTGAAATCTCACTTATACGGTTCACAGCCGGAGGCGAGTTTCGTGTCTTCATCAGCGGAAGGACAGATTTCGACAACGCGACCGAGATCACGGATATACATCGCTCCGAACATCTGTTTTCTGCTGCCGAAAATGCGGACATTGGTCTTTGGTATTGGGACCTGTCGAAGCAGCGCGTCTATTCAACACCCAGATGTAACGAAATATTCGATGTTCAAGAGTTTGAAGAATTGAATTTCGAGCGTTTCATAAACGCGGTTCATCCAGCCGATCAGGCCTTCGTTTCCAAATTCTTCGACGATTCGATGAGAGAAGGGCGGCGTTTCGATGAACAATTTCGAGTCAAGTACAAAGATGGATCGGTCGAATGGATCAGGGCAGAGGGAAAATCGGTGAATGGGCCGGACGGGGCTCCGATCAGAATGATGGGAGCGGTTCACAAGATAACGGAAGAAAAGCTCGCAGTGGAAAATCTTGCACGGGCGAATGATCTCGAAAAACGCTCCCGCGACGAAGCAATAGAAGCGAACCGAACCAAGGATTTCTTTCTCGCGTTCGTTTCGCACGAGATACGATCGTCGTTGAATGTGATCACCGGTTGGTCCCGCATTCTTCTCACCCGCGAGGTAGATGAAAAGACCCGAAGAGACGCGCTGGAAAAGATCGTTCAAAGCGCTGAAAACCAGACAAAGCTCATAAATGACCTGGTTGATTCGGCTCGTGTCGCGTCCGGGAAACTTCGGCTCGAATACCGGCCTGTGGACATTTGCGATCTCGTCCGAAGTGAATTTGAGGCACACAAGCCTGCGGCCGAATCGAGCGGCGTTAGTTATGAATTTACGGCCGATCTCGAAGCCCTGACGATCCGCGCAGACCCGGCAAGGCTGCACCAGGTGTTCGGAAATTTGATCTCGAATGCGCTCAAGTTCACACCGTCGGGCGGCCAGATATCGGTTGCCGTTAAGACCGGTGCTGAGGCCGTGACCATTGACGTGTCCGACACGGGTGCTGGTATCTCGGCAGATGCGTTGCCAAAGGTTTTCCGCCAGTTCTCGCAAGTCGAGAACGGGAATTTCGGCGGGAATTCAGGGCTGGGCCTTGGACTTTCGATCGTCAAGATACTCGTTGAGCGGCACGGCGGCCACGTGCGCGCCGAAAGCCACGGGATCGGAAAGGGAGCAAAGTTTTCGGTAACCCTTCCAATAAATATTGACGACCTTACTCTCGCCGATTCGAACCCGCGGATCGACCTGAAAACGGCGAATCCGCTCGAGGGCCTAAAGATACTTATCGTAGAAGACAACGTTGATTCGCGGGAGGTTTTGCAAATGTTCCTCGAAAAGAGCGGAGCGAAGGTTATCTCGGCAGAATCTGCAAAAACAGCTTTCAAAATGCTTACCGGTTCGATCGGGCGTCGGCCGAATGTGCTCATCTCGGACCTTGCGATGCCTGACGAGGACGGCTATTCACTGATCTCACGCATCCGTCAGCTAACACCTGAGGAAGGCGGAACTATACCCGCCCTTGCGTTAAGCGCCTTTGCCAACGAAGAAAGCCGGAGAAAGGCATTCGAGGCAGGTTTTCAGCGATATGCCACCAAGCCATTCGACCATGACACTCTTATAACCGACATCTTCAAGGCGATCGCGAAAGAGGATCCGCGCGTCGGAAAGGAGACCTAGATCATGCCTCTTTCCTTAATTTGATCGGCACCGCCCGCCGTTGCTGACGGTGCCGGTTTGACTATCAACCACGGCCTTTTAGTGAGGCCGCACGGTTCACCATTTCGAGAAACTCTGAACGGCGTTCGCGGGCATCACCGCCGAGCGAATTCACGGCAAGCGAACGGACCGAATCAAAATTCGCACTTCCTTTGTATCGAGAATCTCTCAACACTAAGCCAAACTGCGCGACCGCCGCGGCAAAGCGAAGATCCTCCGAAGCAGATTCGATAGCATTAGAGCTTTCCAGAACGCCGATCGAAAGCAGCTTGCTCACATTGCCGTCCGGTTCCTTGTAGCGAAGCTTGACGGTCGCCATTTCGGCACCGAAATTCGTTCCGGTCGGTTCGTATTTTGAATACTTAAGTTCAATGCCGCCGTTATCGACCTTTTGTCCCGCAGGGACGATCTCATAAAGTGCCGTTACGGAATGTCCCGCACCGATCTCGCCTGCGTCTTTTTTATCGTCGTTAAAATCTTTGTCAGCGAGCAAGCGATTTTCATACCCGATCAGGCGATAGCCTGCGACCTTTGCAGGATTGAATTCGACCTGAATTTTGACGTCCTTCGCGATCGTGTAAAGTGTTCCGGCGACCTGTTCGCCGAGCGCACGGCGGGCCTCGTCACGCGAATCGATATAGGCATAATTTCCGTTGCCCTTATTCGACAGCTTTTCCATCATCGAATCGTTCAGGTTTCCGGAGCCGAAACCGAGCACCGAAAGAAAGATGCCGCTGTTTCGCTTTTCCTCGATCATACGAACAAGAGCGTCGTCACCGGTCACGCCGACATTGAAATCGCCGTCGGTTGCCAGGATCACGCGATTGTTTCCGCCTTTTATGAAATTGTTGGCGGCGACGGTATAAGCGAGCTGAATTCCCTGTCCGCCGTTGGTCGAGCCACCGGCTTCGAGCTGATCGAGAGCCGCGATTATTTCGCCTTTTTGACTAACAGGTGTCGATGGCAGGACAAGTCCGCTCGAACCAGCATATACGGCGATCGCGACGCGGTCGTTTGGTTTCAACTGATTGACCATGATCCGCAGGCCTTCTTTCAGAAGCGGCAGCTTATCCGGGGCGTTCATCGAACCGGAAACATCGAGAAGGAAAACAAGGTTCGTCGCCGGCGTGTTATCAAGCGAGACCTTCTTCCCTTGAAGGCCGATCTTCATCAGACGGTTCTTTGGGTTCCAGGGCGACACTGCAACCTCGGTGTTTACTGAAAAAGGAACATTACCGGCTGGCTGCGGATAATTGTATTCGAAATAATTTACAAGCTCTTCGATGCGGACAGCATCTTTCGGCGGCAATTGCCCCTGATTCAAAAACCGGCGGACGTTTGAGTATGCGGCGGTGTCAACATCGATCGAAAATGTCGAAAGCGGGGCGCGAGTCGTTTCGAAGAATGGATTTTCGTTGATCTCGGCGTACCGCTCACCGTCAGTGCCGTCCGTTTCGGAACGTTGCCGAAGTTCAAAGACCGGCGAAGCTGCGGTGTTCGCCGATGCCTTTGCCATATCGGCCGTGAGCGGCTGCGAGGCAACCGAACGATTTGCCACAGCATTATTACCGCTTGACGAATCGCCGCAGGCTGAAAAAATTAGACTTGAGAGAACCAAAAGACCGGCAAAATACCGGGAAGAGAAGATCTTTTCCTGTTTCATATCATTTCTCCGTATTGGATAAAAAATAAAGAACCCGTCCTAACATGATGTTTAGAACGGGTTCGGAAACAGGACTTGCAAAAAAATATTAGTGGACCTTCAGCACGGGAATATATCTCATTTTCTGCATCCTTTCCTCGTGCGTCGAGGGAAACTTTCCGTCCCTGGCGAAATCAACATAGGCATAGATATTATTCAAATCGCGGAACTTTGCGGCTGTATTTGGATTTAACGAAAAAACTGCGATATGTCTACTTCCAGTTGCAAAGGGCCTATCCACGACCTTAGACGCGATAGTCCAAATGTAAGGAGCGTGGTCGTTCCCATGTAAAAAGAGGCTCATATAAACAGTTTCCGGCGGCGACTCTCCGTTCCATTCCATCTCGATCTCGGAAATAAACCTCCCGGTCGTCCGTTCGTATTCAGCGGATATGATCCGATAACTGATCCGCTCGTTAATATCGCAGGCGTCCTTTTTATCGTCACCAAAATTAATCTCGATCGCGTCGACCGGTATTCTGAAAGTCCTGAACATTGAATGGACCAAAACAGCCGAACCAACTATCACCAAGAAGATTGCAAATCCAATAATGTGCCGTTTCATATAAAACTTCCTCACCCAAAAATAAGAACGGAGACTTTGTTCCGCCTTGCGGGAAAATTCTACCACAAGTCTTACTTAGCCGATTGAGCTTTCAGATGTTCCAATTTTCGGTAGGGTTGTCATTGACCGGAATTTGACACTAAAAAAAGCCGCCCGTTTCACGCAGGCGGCCTTTGGTCATCGATCAAAGATCGGTCATACGGTTGCAGTGCTTTTTGCCGCAGCAGGCATCAGTTTTACGTTGGAGAATTCGGCAATAATGTCGTCGCTGGTGTTTACACCGATCAGGCCGACGCGGACAGTTTCGGGAAAATCAGATTCGAATTCACCGATCTCTTTCCATTCGCCTTCTTCGTTCAAACGCCAGAATGCAATGAACTTTTTGCCCATTCGAATTATTTTTAGGTCAACTTCGCCGGCGTCCGTCGCCGCTCGATCGGGCGTCGAGATCGGAGTGTAATCATCGTTCTTCCTGCTGTCGAAACGAACACCTGAACCGCTTCCGCCGGTCCCGCCAAAACATCGTTCGAGTCGGAGATAATTCTTTGCGTCGTTGAAAACGATCAATCCTGCACCCTGATAATCGCTTTTTGGATCGAACGTTACCCGAGCTTCGATCTGAAAATCACCCGTTATGCTCTTCACCAGATGCGGCGCTCCGTAGTTGTCCGAATACAGATCCTTGCCGCCGGGGATGGTAAGTTTGAATTTGCCGTCGGCCATCGAATAGGGCGAAGGCTTTTCTCTCGAATCGTTGTCGACGAAGGTCCAGCCGCCCAGGAGAGTCGTGCCTTCGAACGTGAC
>CAZXTS010000134.1:0-8285 GCA_964643745.1 uncultured Chloracidobacterium sp. | reverse complement strand
CTTCAGGGGTAAGGGTTGCCTCGGTCTGCGACTGTGGATAAGCCGGCAAAACAAGGATTGCAGCGAGAGTGAGCGATATTAACAACTTCATCAATTTCCTCCGGAAAACCGTTGATGCGGCAGACTTCAAAAGATTATACGGGTATTTGAACGGATTTTTGCCGATAAATTGTAAATGCCCGTAAATAATGCAAAATTAACGCTATATGCTGCTTGTCGTCGATAATTACGATTCTTTCACCTATAACCTTGTGCAATATCTGGGCGAATTGGGTGCGGAAATGAAGATCGTACGGAACGATGAATTTTCGGTAGATGCCGTCGACGCGGAGCTGCGGCCCGAACGGATATTGATCTCGCCGGGGCCCGGAACACCGGACGACGCGGGCATTTCGCTTGGCCTGATCGAACGATTTGCCGGGCGCGTTCCGATCTTAGGGGTATGTCTAGGGCATCAGGCGATCGGGCAATTCTACGGCGGCGAGGTTGTTCGTGGTCCGGAACCGGTTCACGGAAAACCGGTTGAGATCAGGCACGATGGACGGACGATATTTAGCGACATACCAAATGGATTTGCCGCAGGGCGCTATCATTCTCTGGTCGTTGACCGTGAATCGGTTCCCGCGTGCCTGGAAGTTTCGGCAGAATCACCGGATGGGCTTGTGATGGGACTCAGGCATCGCGAATTCACGATCGAAGGCGTACAGTTCCATCCGGAATCGATCCTTACCGAACACGGAAAAGAAATGCTCGCCAATTTTCTTTCGCTGTAATAGTTATCAATTATTGCAGAGATAGATGGGTCTAAGTGATGAAGCTACTTGCTCCATTTGGAAAAGTTTACGGCCGCGTGATGGAGCTGCGAAACCGGCTCTATGACCGCGGTGCTTTCAAGTCGCACGGACTCGGAGCAAGGACCATAAGTGTCGGAAATCTGACCACCGGCGGGACTGGTAAGACGCCGCTTGTAGCATTCATCGCAAAAACTTTGGTCGAACACGGCGAACAGGTCTGTATCCTCACACGAGGATACGGCAGGCGAGAACCGCGAAAACGTGTGTTGGTATCGGACGGTGAGCAAGTTCTCGTTGACGCGGCCGCCGGGGGCGATGAACCTGTTGAACTGGCGCGAAAGCTGAATGGACGGGCCGTGATCATTGCCGATCGCGACCGCGTTTCGGCGGGCCGCTGGGCAAAGGGCAAGTTCGGCGTAAGCGTTTTTATACTGGACGATGGATTTCAGCACCGCCGGGCGAAACGCGACCTCGACATCGTTTGCATCGACGCGACCAGGCCCTGCGGTAACGGCAGAATTCTGCCAGCCGGAAGCCTCCGAGAATCATTCAAAAGCCTCTCGCGAGCCGATGCGATCGTGCTGACACGAACGAATCTTGTTACCGATGAAGAGGCCGTGGCGATCACAAAAAGGCTCCGAAACAGAAATAGCGATGCACCGATCTTTGAGCTTGAAACCGGGGTTGGCGAGGTCACGAAACTAGAAGACTTTTTGGCCGGGCGAGTTACCCCAGACAACGATAAAGATCGACAAACCGTAGCTTCGGCGTTCGTTTTTTGCGGCCTTGGCAATCCGGAGAGTTTTGTCATGATGCTCAAAAGCGAAGGCCTCAAGATGGCTGGCCATAGATTCTTTGGCGATCACAAGGCCTATCAACTGGCGGATGTTGAAGACTTGGGATCGGCAGCGGCGAAGAGCGGAGCACGATCATTCCTGACCACGGCGAAGGACGCGGTGAAACTGAAAGAGATGAAGTTTGACCTTCCGGTATTTGTTGTTGAGATTGATCCGAGAATAAATGACGAAGCCGGATTTGTGCAAATGATCACTTCTTCGTAGTCGGAGGTCCTTTTTTATCTCCCCAATAATACGCCCGCACAACCAAAAAATAGATCAGCAGGCAGATAAACAGCAGCAGAAAAAAGAAAATAACGAACCAGACTAGCGGGGACATTACGCAACACCCTCCTCAGGTTCAGTTTCTTCATTACTAAGGCCGTCGAACAACCGCTGATGGCCACGGTGTTCAAGGACGTGACGGTAGATAACGGTAACCAACGCGACGATCGGTATTGCAAGAAACACGCCTGGTATGCCGGCCACCTGTTCACCGGCCAAGACCGAAAGAATTATCAAAAGCGGATGAAGATGGATACCGCCCCGGACGATACGGGGATATGTGACATAATCATGGACCACCCTAAGAACGGCAAGAAAGACGGCGACATATAGAGCCCGCCAAGGATTGTCGCCAAGCGCCGCAGTAGTTGTAACGAGCACAGCAACGGTCAACGGGCCAAGCAGTGGAATAAATTCCAATATTGCTGCAATTATTCCGAGCAACAAGGCATACCTAAGGCCGAGCACCGAAAAACCTATCGTGCAGATAATGCCGATCAGCAGGCATGAGATCAGCTGAGCACGCGTGTACGCGGCAAGCGTTGTGTTGACATCATGCATCAACATTTCCGCTCTGAGCCGCCACCGGCCCGGCGGGAAGAGTCGCAGAACAGCCAGCCGGATCAGATTCACATCTTTAAGAAAAAAGAAGGCAAGTATCGGCACCAGAACCAGCCACGGGGCATACATCAGCAGATTTAAGAGAAACCCGCCGAAAAGAAAACCTGCTATAAATCCGGCGAAACCATCGACCAAACGGCTGCCTTCTTCGTTGAGCTTTGATTCGACCGCTGGCGGCAGACGCAGCCGGTCGAACCGACGGCTTAGGTCATTTGAAAACGCTCTGGCACGCGTCAGATATTCAGGCAGTGTGCCCGTAAACTCCTGGCCCTGTTTTATGACCAGCGGCGAAACGGTCCAAATAGTCACACCGACAGTCGTGAAGACGAGGATGAACGTAAGCACTATTGCCGCACCGCGCGGCATAAGGCGCTCAAGGCCATAGGCTTTGAACGGCCGCCTAAAGAGTTGGACTAGCGGGTCTAGCAAATAGGCTACGAATACCGAAAGAACGATCAAAAAGAGCAATGACGTAAGCGAGGTTACGATCGTTTCGATACGATTGAACACAAAGACGACGACCAGAGCCGCAATGACAATTCGAACGATCGTTCCGGTGCTTGGCCAGGAGCGGTCAATGAGGATCGCCGAATTCTCGTCGCCGTTCTCCGGAAGGATTTCAGGGGTTTCTTCGGGCTCCTTAGTGTTCATCTAATTTGGTACAGAGGCTGCAACACTATTCGAGTTCGTGTTTGCAGGAGGGTTGGCCGAGTGATCCTCGACCGCGAATCTCAAAGCTATTTTCTTCTTCGTATCATCCGGAATCAAGAAATTAGAACCGACAATAACGGCCCGGCCTTCGTCAGATAGAACTCTGCGATTGACCTCAGGTGGAATGTTCGCCGAAAGGAAGGCTTTATCTTCGGCGTCCAAAGGCGCACCGTCATTGCGTCGATAAACGAAAATATAAGAATACTCAGCGGTTCGCATCGATTCAATATCTTTCTCAAAGCTCGAGACCGCTGGTTTAACTTCGCCGGAAAACAGATTCGCTGGCGGATTTTCATTCCCCGACTGCATAATGCGCTGGTTCGGGCCGCACGAAATAATAAAGGCTGCCGAACCAAAAACCAATAAAACACCTAATATGTTTTGCATCTACTGCCCGTTCTCCTCGTCGTCCGGCGGTTCCGGTATCAGATCATCTGCGTTGGCGTTTACGTTCGCTTTGCGTTCCTCTTCGTCCAGAATGCGCTTTTCTTCTTCGGTTTCAGATTCGTCCAGATCGACCGGCGGCACGCCCTTCTTTTCACGTATTCGCAAGATTCGGGCCTCATCATCTTCATAGACCATGTCTGCCCAACCAGTATCCAACAATTTCGCGATCATTGTCTCGTTCTCGCGGGCATCCGCAAAAACGTAATTCGCCCCAAATCTGTCGCGGATGATCGGACCGGCTTCTTCCGTTTTGCCTTCGGTAATCTCCAGCAAGAGTTTATACAACTCAGGGTTTTTTGAGAACAGATAATTTGGGTCAAGTCCATAAACATAACTGTGTTTCTGATTGAAGAAGAACAGCTTTGGAAAATCGTCCCAGTTTGCGTTAAATATCCGCTCTCCTGCAGCCATGTTCTCTCTGCCATTTTCATCAACACCGGTCGCCCAGGCCATCGAGCGTTGATACCGGTCGTTCGCTTCGTTGCCTGCGATCGTGGCCATCAAGCCACCGTGTTCAATTCCAATGCGCTGAAGCCCGACCATTCCGATCAGGAAATAAATGAAAAGAAATGCACCAAGAACCCAAACCCCAGCCTGTTTTGCGAATTCCCAATTGGTCTTTCTTGGCCGTTTATCGGCATCTAAATATGGCTCGATATCGCGCCGAAACTCTTCCGGCAAGAAAGCCGCGGGCTGTTTCATAAAGGCCTGCCAGCTAAATGCTGCGAACAGTATCGCAAACGGCGGGAAATATTCCGCAAAACGCTTTGAACGAAACTGAGCCGCAAGCAGAATAGTCACGAAGACCAGAAAGAACGTAGCCTTTTCCGGCAGCTTGCCATTTCGCGGCATAAAAAGAACGTAACCGATCAACATCGCTGTCATCGCGATCGGAAAATGCGTTAGCAGTTCCATTCCGGTATACGGATACCATTCGCCGCCTACGGCCACAGCGAAATCGCTGCCGATCTTTATCTTTGTATAGGCGTGCTCCCAGAACAGCTTTAGATTGTTTGGAAAATAGGGATTGATGATATTCCCGGCGATCATACCTATGCCAGTATAAGCGATCGGCTGCCATTCGAACTTGCGTTCGTTCCAGGCAATTATCACTGCCCAGATCAACGCGGCAATAAAGAGCAGCGGAAACAGGCTGTACGTCCAAACGAACGCGAACATCAGCGGCAAAAGCCACACATATTTACGTTCGAAGAGCATGTAGATCCCGGCGACGGTAAAGATTATCGTCAGCGGCGGGGCCTTTGCCATATTCATTCTGTAAAAGAACATATGGGCACAGGTCAAAATACCGCCGAGCCAGATAAGTTGATAGTCGATCTTGTAGCGGTGAAGCAGCCAATAGATCGAAAAGATCGCAACCGTTGCGTAAACGACGGCCGCCACCTTCGCCGCCATTACCGGTTCAAAAAACCACAGAAACGGTATCTGCAGAAGATGAAATAGAAAATGATGGTCGTTGTAATCCGCCGGATTCAGGACAGTTAGCGGCAACCAGACGAAATCAGGCAGCCACTTGCCGCTTGAGAGGCTTTCCCAGAGAAGAGCGGACCAGCGAATATGGTAATAGCCATCCCAATCGCCGCAGCAAACGGCTCGTGTCCTGAATTGCAGGAACGACATCACCATTGCGATCGCGATCAGCCCAAAGATCAAATAGACCATTCGGGTCGCATCTTCCGATTCAAGATAGGCCCGCCACTTAGGTTTTGGCACGGCCGGTACGGTATTTTCTGGCTCCGGCGAATTTACCGGTTCCGGTTTGATCTCTTCCATGAAATTTGGCTAAAAGGCGTAAATAGTTAAGCTGCAACTAGAAAAAGTATCACGAAAATAAGCCGAATATCTAACACTCGAATTGCGGAATTGTGCCGCAAACCCTAGAATCGACAGTTTACTGATGTATCCAAAAGGTAATCTGTTCATCCCGGCCCCGCACGGCAAGCTGGAGGCCATCGTCAAAGAACCTGAGGGCGACGCAAAAGGCTTAGGCATTGTCTGCCATCCGCATCCGCTTGGCGGCGGAACGATGCACAATAAGGTGGTCTTTCGTGCAGCCGCGGGATTGGTCGACGCAGGATTGAAGACCACAAGATTTAATTTTCGTGGTGTCGGGGCTTCGACCGGTGTTCATTCTGAGATCGAAGGCGGCATGGAAGACGTTCGAACTATTATCGAGCATGTGATGGCCGAAGATCCGAGTGCGGACCTGACGCTTGCAGGATTTTCCTTCGGTTCGCGGACAGGAATGGCAGTGGGAATGAAAGACGATCGCGTGAAACGACTTATCAGTATCGGCACGCCGGTCGATAAATACGGCGATTATCAGTTTCTAACAGAGGTCCGCAAGCCTATACTTTTTGTCCATGGCGACAGCGACGAATTTGGGGCCGAAGATAATGTTCGATCGTTGTACGAAAAGGTTGCCGAAAATACCGACGCTGAAATAGTAGTATTCAAAAGCTGCGGGCATTTTTTTGACGATCACTTGAACGAATTAAGGGAAGCGGTTCGCGAATGGACCGTTCGAGAAATGAATTGATTTATGGAAGAAAGATCTAACCTAGAGACAATGACCGCACGCGACCCGGCCATACGGCTCACAATGATGCCGCGCGACACTAATGCCCACGGCACCGTTTTCGGCGGAATAATATTGAGTTACATAGACGTTGCCGGCGGCGTTGAGGCTGTCCGCCACACACGGCACGACCGCTTCGTAACCGTTGCGATGAAGGAGGTTATCTTTCACGAGCCGGTCTTTATGGGCGATCTGGTCAGCTTTTATGCCGAAACGCTAAAGGTCGGCAGTACCTCTATTACGATCCACGTCGTTGTTGAGGCCGAACGATTTGGCAGTCAGGGACAAAAGGTTAAGGTCACTGAGGCAGAAGTGATCTATGTCGCGATCAACCAGTTTCGCGAGAAAGTAAATATCGGAAAATAAGACATAATTAACTAATTCAGAATCAAGGAGATCAAAGAACTATATGCCACAAATTACAGCCGAAGTTTCGACAGGTACAAATTCGATCGAATGTGAATCAGGCCGCAAGCTTGTCTTGTGTCTTGAAGATGGCGGTATCGACATTATGCATCGCTGCGGCGGGAATGCTCGCTGCACAACGTGCCGTGTCGAAATAATTTCGGGAGAAACGGACGAAATGGGCGACGCTGAAAGGAACATTCTTGCAACAAAGGGCGACCTAGCGCCGAACACGCGTCTTTCATGTCAGATCCGCGTCGCGGGCGATATGCATGTGAAAGTGCTGAATCAAGCAAGCGTTGCCGGTGTCGATGCCGGAACACGGCCCGAAGAATAGGCCATTGCAGACATCTGCTATAATGGACTTTCAGCGCTGATCATTAGAGAGGAGAACAACGATTATGGGATTAAATACCACTTACAAGGCAAAGTCATTTGACCTTAGCGACCTGACCGGAATTTCGAATGAAACGCTAGCAATGCATTTCAAGCTCTATGAGGGCTACGTTACCAACACCAACACATTGAATGAAAAGATCGCCGAATTGATCAAGGACGGCGAACTTGACGCGACCAAGTCTGCAGCCTTCAGCGAACTCAAACGCCGTTTCGGCTTTGAATACAACGGAATGGTGCTTCACGAATACTATTTCGAGAACATGGAAAAGGACGGAACCGGCGACCCTTCGAAAGATTCGGCATTTGCGAAGGCCGCCGAAGAAAGCTTTGGCAGCTACGATGTCTGGAAAGCTGATTTCGTAAACACGGGAAAGATGCGCGGTGTGGGCTGGGCCGCGACCTATCAAGATCCTTCGAACGGAGCGATCTCAAACCACTGGATCAACCTGCATGAAACAGGCAACGTCGCGGGATATAAACCGATCTTGATCATGGACGTTTGGGAACACGCGTTCATCAAAGATTACGCACCGGCCGAAAGACCAAAGTATATCGAGGCATTCTTTGCGAACATCGATTGGGATGCGGTCAGCTCGCGGCTCTCGACAGCCGGCGGAGCTTCCGCATAACTTTAGTTACAAGCAAGAAACTGATAACTTTTTGAGATCGATTTCTCAACAGTTATCAGTTTTTAGTTTTGAGCTTTCAGTTTTAGTATCTCGGAACGCTCGGATCTACATCGTTCGACCAGGCTCCGATCCCGCCGCGAAGATTAATCAATCGTCCTTCAAATCCGGCTGCCTTTAGGAAATCGATCGCACGAGCGCTTCTAACGCCGCCTTTGCATTGCACGATCGTGGTTTTGTCCTTGTCGATCTCGCATATGCGGTTGACGACCTCGCCGAGCGGGATCAGCTTCGCGTTTGGGATGCGAGCAATGTCATATTCAAATTGTTCACGGACGTCGATGATCTGAATGTCCTCGTTGTTGTCGATCAGGGTCTTTAGTTCGGTTGCAGTGATCTCTTCCAATTTCGGTGTCTCCTCATGTGTCGGCTTAAGGCCGCAGAATTCTTCGTAGTCTATCAATTCCCTTATCGTCGCATTTTCACCGCACAGAGGGCAATTCGGATCTTTCTTCAGTTTCAGTTCGCGGAAGGCCATCTTCCAGGCATCGAACAGCAGCAG
>CAZXTS010000133.1:0-8369 GCA_964643745.1 uncultured Chloracidobacterium sp. | reverse complement strand
TTTTCGATGTCTTCCCATTTCCAGACCCAAGCGCCCTTGGTCAGCCGAAATTCGCTGAAGCCAAAGAGCCTACGCGTATCCCGAAGCTGGGCTTCTGAATATTTCCGGGAATCGTAGAGCCCGGTATAAGAACAAAATTCCGAATCCCATCGAAAGGTCTTGGTCTGCCCAATGGCTGAAACGGAAAACAGGACAGCGACAAGGAATAGCGTTTTCAACATAAATAAGATTATAAGCTAAATTTCGGCAAAATTAAGCCGCACCGGAAAGACGCCCTTTGCAAAGCGAATTTGCGGTACGGCCGATTGGCTAATTGTTCAGTTCGCTAATTCTTCTTTACGTAATTGCGATGAACTATCGTTTTTGATCTTTCATCCTTTGCTTCAAAGACCGTATTGTCGCCTTTTTCCCGGGTGACCACGCTTGCCTGGCCGGCGACCGCTCGCTCCTTGGCAGATCCTTTGTCGGCATCTGCCAAAAACTTTTTGACGGCGTCAGACTTTACAGGATCGGCAAGTCGAACCGCACGCGATTCCGCAACGGCTTCGACGGCTGCTGCTTTTAGCATTCGCGGCCAAAGCTTTTTAAAAAGGTCATTCGACACGTAAACATCGGCGCTGTTTATCTGTCCGTTGATCGCAATGGCATAGCCGATCACATCCGATTTACCGTCGATCGCCGAAAGGAGCTTAGCGATATATTCCTCAGCGGTTTCAGCTACTTTTTTGTTTTCAAGACTTAATTGGAGGCTTGATTCTGACTCCGCTGCGGCCACAGAAACACCGACATTGGTTGTAAGCTTCCGCTGCGCTTCTGATACTTTGTTCCAAACCTCCTGTTGGGAACGCACACCATTCGCCGCGATCTTCAGATCTTTTGAGACCACGCGGTCATCGGACGATGAGAATTCATTCACGTCCTCACCTTTTCGTTTGGCCCATCGGCCGGATTCTACGCAAAAGGCGTCTATCTTCACCCGTCCCGAACGTGCAGGAATTATTATGCTGACCGCCAAAACGCGATCCTGTTTTCCCCCCTTAACAATGTCGCCGGATTGGATAAAGACATCCTGAGTCTTCGAAATATTTTCGACCTCAAGCTCATTCACATCCGACGTTTCATAAACCTTGAGCAGCTTTCGCTCCATCGCCTCAGCCAAGCCGATTATGTTCTTTCTATTGGTCTGGTCTTTGCCGTGAATAAGGAACACGCTCAGGTTCTTATATGAGATCGGCTCCGAGATCCGAGTTGCATATGTTTGTGAATTTGCCGTAGTCACGGCTGCAATTGCGAACGCTATTATCGCCAGCGATATCGCTGATCTTATATGTTTCATTTGATCAAACTCCTTCAAAATTATTGGCGGAAGGGAAAGTTATAAATTATTGTCCGTCGTGGGTAGAACGGGATGGTCTTTGTTTCTTGCACGCAGAAATGAAAAGTTTCGGGTGATGCTATGGGCACTATAAGATAAGTTCGATCTGAATTTGAAAAATGGAACCATTTACAGCTTCGACAGCAGCGTCTGAACCGCTGAAGACGGCATCCAATTTTCTCTTTTCTTATCCAATTATTTGGATTGATTTTCGATGAACGGTCTTTGCGGAACGATGGGCGGTTTGAATTTGCTAATGAATTGCGTTCGCCTGATTTTAGAACGCTTTTTGCTGAAATGCGCGCAGAGTTAAATAGTTAACTTTTTAGTAACACATCAAGGGGGCGCCCTTTTCGAGGTCTTGATCAGGGCATTGGATCAGAATTCTATTTTCCGAAGATCGGAGGTTCCCAAAAATATGCTTACGAAGCAGATAAAGTCGCTTAAATCGATCGGCATGCTGGTTATGTCGGTCGTTTTTCTTTTCGCGGCCGTAACGCCCAGGTAACCACAAGTACGGTCACCGGACGCGTTATTGACGGCCAAGGGAATGTGGTCCCTGGAGCAAAGGTTACGGTAACAAGCGTTGCAACCGGCGCAGAGCGAACGGCGATCACAAATACAGATGGCGAATATACCGTGCCCAATATTCCGCCCGGACGCTACAACGTGTCGGCAGAGGCTCAGTCATTCAGTCGCGCTCTTGCCGAAAACATCGAGGTAAACGTCGGCGTGCGTCAGAATGTAAATTTCACGATGCAGCCTGGCAATATCGAAGAAACGGTCACGGTCACTTCAGCAGCGCCGCTGGTGGAGACGACCAGATCGGAGCTCGACACTACCATTAGTCCAAAAGAGATAGAAAATCTTCCGCTGCTTAACCGCACTTTCGCTGGTTTGACCGTTATCGCTCCGGAAGCACGTCCTACCGGAACATTTGACCCGACAAAGACTCGTGTCGGCACGATCGCCTTCAACGGCGGCGACGGACGTCAGGTAAACGTTAATGTTGACGGCGGCGACAATAAGGATAACGTTGTCGGCAGCCTTTTACAGAATTTTTCTTACGAGTCGATCCAGGAATTTCAGGTGAATCAGCATGGTTGGACCGCCGACCAGGGGCGTTCAGTTGGCGGCATCGTAAACGTTATCACTAAGAGTGGTGGCAACAGGCTCCGTGGTTCGTTCTTTTCAAACTTTAGACACGATTCGCTTCAGGCTCGTGATTTCTTCGATAAGCAGGCAAATCGCGACAATCCTTATTTCGAACGTCAAGAGGTTGGCGGCAGCATCGGCGGCCCGATCGTAAAGGACCGAGCTTTCTATTTCTTCGCACTCGAGCGTTTCCGCGAAAGACAGAATGTGCCGATCTTTCCGGCCGCAGTCGCTCCGCTTCAGGCGATCCCGGGCGTGCAGTATGTGGACGTGATCCCGACGCCATTTGATGATTGGCTGCTTTCGACCAAGATCGACCATAAGATCAATTCCAAACAGTCGATGTTCTATCGTTTCTCATTTGAAGACAACGGCTCACCGAACGACCAGGTAGCAAACCCCGCACGAACAGATCTTAGCGGCGGAAACATCACATCGAATCGGCTGTACAGCATGGTTGTTAATCACACTTACAACATCAAGCCGAACGTTTTGAACCAGTTCATTTTCCATTTCCAGGATTTTGTTAATGAGATCCTGCCGAACCAAGAGGGTTTGACTCTGAACTTTCCGAACGGAATTTCGATCGGTCAGAACGCAAACACACCTCAATCAACAAAAGAGCGGAAATTCCAGTTCCGCAATGATACGTCGTGGGTAAAGGGCAATCACACAATGAAATTTGGTGTGAACTATATCCACACGATCCTAGATGGATATTTCTATTTCGGAACTCGGGGTTATAGCCTTACGTTTCGTTTCCCTGCCGACCAGATCATGGCCGAAGGTGGATTTAACCGAGACGACCTTCTTCAAAGCTTGACCTACAGCGACGGAGCCAGCTCGCACTTCCAGAAGATCGATCAATTGGCGTTCTATGTTCAGGACGACTGGAAAGTGACCCGCAAGCTTACTTTAAATCTTGGTCTTAGATGGGATGCCAACATTGGAAATCTGCCGACCCAAGACCGGAACAGAACAATGATCTTGCTGGGTCAGCTAAATCACCCACTAGCTCAGGCATTGACCGGCGATCCTGACAAATTGACAAGGACGACGCCGAGTTGGACAGAGTTTCAACCGCGAATTGGTTTTGCATACGACCCATGGGGCGATGGCAAGACGGTTATCCGTGGTGGATATGGAATCTTCTACGATCAGATATTCCAGAATCTATCACTGTTCTCGGATGTACAATCGCAGCCGGAAGTTTTCCAAGCTGCGATCAATCTGACGCGTCCGGCTGGGAACCCTGACCCAACATCGCCTTTGTTTGGGTTCCGGTATGGCACGTCAGCTTTACCAACGGTTCCGGCTGGTTTCTCATTTGCAAACCTCGCGCCCGGATCAGTTGGACGAATCAATGACCCGGACGCAACCGAACCGTATGTCCAGAAATTCTCAATTGGATTTCAGCGAGAGATCAATAGCAATTGGTCGATCTCTAGCGATTTTGTCCATACCTTGGGCATCGACGAGCCGAGATTCCTGAACATCAACCCGTTGATCTCCAGAACTTGCAACACGGCATTTGGTGGTAATCCAGCATCACCACTTTGTCCGCGTGGCGCTTCGACCCGCGTGCTTGACACTGCATTCATTGCTGCAGGTCTTGGTGCAGGACGCCTAAACCAGATCAATATGTTTGCGACGACCAATCGCTCGACATATGACAGTTGGGTTACAACGATGAAATATCGCTCGTCGAAGTTCCTGTTCAATGCAAGCTATGTACTTGCAAGTTCCAAGGCATGGGGCGGACAACCAACAGCCTCTTATTCTGGAAACGGTATCGTGGTAACACCGGACGTTCAGTTTGCGGAAGGCGAGTTTGGGCCGACCCGAATCGACGAACGTCATAGGATAGTGCTCAATGGAGTGTTTACACTGCCTTGGGATTTCCAGATCTCACCGATCATGCAGTTCGCGACCGCAAGACCGTTTTCGGCGATCGCGGGCTTCGATGTGGACGGTGATGGTGTTGCAGCAATTGACCGCTTGTGTGCAGGCGTCTCTGTTCAACAGATACTTGCGATCCCGAACCGGAACCTCGCGGCAGTTCAGGCCCTCAATCCGTTTGGCTGCCAACAGGCTCCTGTGAATTCGATCCGCAAAGGTTACGTTCTGAACGGGACCAATCTGGAAGAACGAAGCGGAAACTTCTTCAATATGGATGTCCGCTTTTCGAAGACCTTTAGGTTCGCTGAGCGTTATGGCCTTTCGGGGTTTGTGGATCTGTACAACATTTTCAATCATGAAAATCTTGCCTATGCATCCAGGATCGGTTTGAGTGCACCTGCCAGCACCGCCAACTTCATGTTGCCGCAGTCGCTCTTCGGACCCGGATTCGGTCCGCCGATCGGTCGACCGTTCACGGCACAGCTCGGATTCAGGTTTACTTTTTAAGTAGATCGGGATCGGACATTAGCTTGAGGCGTTCCTTCGGGGACGCCTCTTCTTATCATGGATTGAAGCCACCCAGAGTTGTATTTCCTAAGCTATCAGTGTTTAGCAATGGTACAGCTTTCTCTATCTGATCAGGAGTTCCCAACAAAACCAACGTATCGCCCGCAGCGAGCGTGTATCCGGCTCCCGGATTGATATCCGTTCCGTTGGGATTCATAACTGCGACGACCGTAGCACCGGTCTTTCCGCGAAGATCCAGATCCCGGAGAGTTGAACCTATCGAAGAAGATGCGGCATCGATCGTGATCGTCTCGGAACTCGCAGCATCAAGCGCGATATTTAGGGTCTCCATTAACTGCGGCGGCGATGAAGGTGACCGCAGCATCTCATAGCCCTGACGGCGAATCTTGTCGATCTGGCTTTCGATGACATTTCGGGCAATGCCGTAACGGTGAAGAACGCGGGCGAATATTTCGATACTTGTCTCAAATTCTTCGGGGATGACCTCGTTAGCACCAAGTTCATAAAGTTCAGTGATCTCAGAGACATACCGTGTCCGAACGATAATATGCACATCTGAATTGACCTGCCTCGCCTGGCGAACGGTACGCCGGGCTGCGTGCGGATCGGACATCGCAAGCACGAGCGACCAGGCCTTGTCGATATTAACGTGCTGTAAAACCTCGCGTCGTGTGGCATCGCCAAAATTTATCTTTTCGCCTTTGGCCTTGGCACGTTTGACCACATCGGCATTCAATTCAAGAATTACATACGGAATACCTACCGAGCGAAGCACTCGTGCCAGATTCCTTCCATTCAGGCCGTAGCCGACGATAATTACGTGCTGTTGAAGCCCGCCGCTGCTCGTTAGGTGGATCTCATCGTCCTCGGCATTAGTGAGTTTTGCGACTTTGCCATCTGCCAAAAGTGTTTGTACCCAGAAGCTAAATGCCGGTGCCGCCGCGATCATGAAAGGTGTGGCGATCATCGTAATTATCGATGCTGCCAGAAAGGCTTGATAATCGGCATCCGAAAGCAATTCGGTCGAGCGTGCCGCTTTCGCCAGTACGAAAGAGAATTCGCCTATTTGTGCGAGCCCAAGCGCGACAATAGCCGCGATGCGCTGCGGATAACCCAAAAATCGTACAACGGCCCAAATAATGATCGCCTTTCCGATCATCAATCCAATGACCAGCAAAACTACATATTGAACGTTTTCCACAAGGGCTGTGAGCGAGAGCAACATTCCAATGGAAACAAAGAAAAGACAATTGAACACATCACGAAACGGCAAGATCTCGCTGGTCGCCTGATGGCTATATTCAGAATCGGCAAGAAGTACACCAGCAATAAATGCCCCAAGCGCGAGAGAAAGCCCGAGATGAGCGGTAACCCACGAAAGGCCAAGGCAAAGCAGCACAACGGTCAGAATAAAGACCTCGGGGCTTCGCAATGAGACCACCTGCTTCAATAGCTTTGGCATCAGATACCAAACCGCGGCAACGATCAAGACCAAAAGACCGAGCGAAATACCGACCTTGCCGCCAAGATCCCCGATACTTGCTTCGCCATCGCCGGCGAGCAGCGGGATAAGCAACAACATCAAGACAATACTTATGTCCTGAAAAAGAAGTATTCCGACACCTACGCGGCCGTGCGGCGAATCTACTTCGTTTCGGTCAACATAACTCTTCAGTACGATTGCAGTGCTGGATAGAGCAATAAGAAAGCCGAAGAATATTGCTTGCGGGGTCGGACGGCCCATTGCGTACGAGATAAACGCTGTAATACAGATCGTGATCCCAACCTGAAGCCCGCCGCCCAAAAGCACTAGTCGCTTCATCTCGCTGAGCCGCTTTAGCGAGAATTCAAGCCCGATCGTGAACAGCAACAGCATTACGCCGATCTCTGCCAGTATCTCGATCGCCTCCAATTCTTTGATGAGGCCTAGCCCATAAGGCCCGATCCCGATACCTGTAAGCATAAGGCCGACAAGCAGCGGGATCTTCAATCGAATACAGATGAAGGCGACCGGTAGGGACGCCAAGATTATGATGAGAAGATCCCCGAAAAGGGCAGGCGTATGCATAATTGAGTTCCGTAAGAATGATAGCCTGTTTCATTTTTCGCGTCATTTCCGATTGCAATTCTTCTGGAATGCGGTAAGAATTAGGGAAGTTTTTTCACCTAAACAGGAGGCTACTTAATGAAATTATTGGCATTTGGAGTGCTTGGATTTGCACTCGCGTTTTGCGGTATCGGCGACAGATTAAAGGAAATGACCGCGGAAACCGGTACGAATTCCTCGTCTTCGAGCCCCGGCTCAACCTCGAAAGATACGGACAAAGCGGCGGAAAAAGCTGAGATGACGTCGGCCCAACGATCGATCTCTGATGGCGCGACCGAGGTGAAATGGGAGGACCAAGGGATCTCATGGAAGCTCCCGAAAGGTTGGAACAAGATGGACGTCCGAAAAGAATCGTTCAATTATGGTTCACCGGCGGTAGGATTTTTGATCGGCACTATTTCGGTGATGCCGGCTGATTTTCCTGGACAGACAAGCGTCGAGGCGCAGTACACAAGTGCCCTCGAACAGTTGAAACAAGGAAAATACGAGAACGTCCGCTGGCTGGAGATCGACGGTATCAGGGGCGTCGAATGGGTCGAAGCGATGCCGGAAGATAAGGACGGAGCCCGTCGCCATCAATGGATAGCTTTCCGGAATTATCAGGGCCAGAACCAGCAGTTGAACATTATGGTCTCAACAAAAGGTACAAACTTCGAAAAACAGCGCGACACTTTCGCTGCAATTATGTATTCGATGAAGATCCCGAAAGGTTGATCGGATCATCGATCAGATAAAAAGGCGGCAATGGCAGCTCTTGCCGTTTGTCGCCTTCTTCGTTTTCTATGACCTTGAAAGTCCGCGATCATTCCCCCGTAGGCGAATCCGCATGGGGAACAAAACATTTTCGACAGCGAGCCTCGTATTTATCCGCCGCACCAACTTCAACTCTCGCATCTGAATCCACAGTTCGCTGAGAATAATTAGCAGTGCTTCCGCACCTCACACATATCGCATGTGTTTTTGTGATGAACTCGGCAACGCACAGCAATTGAGGCATTGGTTCAAATGGGGTTCCGGTGTAGTCCTGATCCAGGCCGGCCACAATTACCCGTTTGCCGTCCGTTGCCAGCATGTTGACCACATTGACCAAGCCCGCATCAAAGAACTGCCCTTCGTCAATCCCGACCACCTGTGTGTCTGCCTCAACGGCTGCTAGTAGGTCGTCCGAAGTCGTTACCGGCACCGAATCGTGCCGATGCCCGGAGTGCGACGCGATCTGTTGCGCAGAATAACGAGCATCGATCTTCGGTTTGAAAACCTGAACTTTTTGTCTGGCAATTCGAGCCCGGTTCAGCCGTCGGATCA
>CAZXTS010000132.1:6417-8432 GCA_964643745.1 uncultured Chloracidobacterium sp. | reverse complement strand
CAGAACCGGCTCAGTTTTGATATGGGCCGATCAATTACCCGCCGATTACCATCGGCGGTTCAGACAAGACTGCGACGACGCCGGGCATAAACTATCAAAGATCACGCGGCCGCTTCCACTAGGCGTACGCCCGATGGTATCATATGTTGCATATATTGTAAATAGTATTATCTATGCAACACGCCGGCATGTTCGAGGAGAGCCTAATACTTCAGGGCCATTATTGATTTCGTAAGTCCGAAGATCTTTTCGTTGAGGATCGTACTATCGGGAAAGAGAGACCGCATATCTGCTTTGGTCAGGAGGTTAAAATCGGGCGGAGCGGCTTTGACCCAAACGCGATTAGTCGCACTCAAAATAGGCAAGAAAAGCCGCCGGGGAAGATAACCCATAAAGGGCAGCCAAGTGTGCGATTCGATCGGGAAGCTTTTGGCAGGCGTCTGAACAAAGTAGCGAGCGCCAAGCCGGGAGATCTCAGCGGCGAAGTCTTTTTGGTGTTCCAGCGACCTTTTTCTGAATTCACGGCCGCTTCGCACATTCCACAATTCGGCCTTTGGAATGGTCACATGCTCTATCACGGACGAACAAAACACTATATCAAAAAACTTATCGGCAAACGGCAAGGGCTCATTTTCCGCGATCAATACCTTTGAAAAGCCGAATTTCTCGTGCCCTTGTTCAAGTGCTTTGGGATCGATATCCGCGATATAAATGTTGCTCGGGTCGTAATCATAACCAGACAAAAGATTGAAGACGTTCTGCCCATTTTCCGAACCAAGGTCAAGCAGTTTTGTATCCTTCGAGATCTTGAAATGCTCTCGAAATATGGCGGCTCTTTTACCACGCGCGAACCGAGAAAATTTCCATACAAGACCGCTGATCATAAATAATTGGCGCTAAGTATAACAAAGGTGTTTTAATTACTACCATTTAGGTGCAGAGGTAATGTAGGCTTGGTGAACTCGCCGGCCACTTACGGAGACGGCTCTGACGAGATATGGAAAAAGTTCGGCGCAATGCTGCGATATATTATTTCGTTCAGGGGTTTGCCGTTATTGGCTGGTGGGTGTTACTTGTTTGGTATCCGGAGTCGCGAGAATGGTTTCGGATGGAGCCGCGTTCGCTGACGACGCTTTGGGCGTTTTGGCTGCCTGATCTGCTGCTGATCGGGCCGGGTTCGTTGGCGGCGGCTGTGCTGGTCTATCGCCGGTTCCGATTTGCCGAGCATCTGATGTGGCTCGTTACCGGTACGGTGGCCTATGCCACACTTTACTCGCTGGCGATCTCGATGATGACCGATCGCGGCTGGCTGGGCGTGGTGCTGATGCTGCCGGCGACGCTGTGGTCAGGCGTTTTCGCGACCGGAGTAACGGTCGGCAACGGTATGTTTCGTGCTGCAAGGGAAAGCTCAACGAACTACGTTCTTATCAAAACATTCACGCAGATCGTTGTCGTATGGTCGTTCATCTTGGTCATTTTTCCCTATTTGATAACAATTTTTGAGGATAAGCTCGGCATTTCGCGGTTGGCATTTGCCGGGCAAGCGCCGATAGCTTTGACCCTGTTTGTTTTACTGAGTATTCCGGGGGTTTGGTCGGCGATCGTGATGTCGCGTATCGGGAAAGGCACGCCGCTGCCGCTTGACCACGCAAAAGAACTGGTCGTTGCCGGGCCGTATGCTTATGTTCGGAATCCAATGGCTCTTTCCGGCATCGGGCAAGGGCTGGCGGTCGCTCTTTTTCTGGGGTCGCCGCTTGTTGCGGTCTATGCCCTGATCGGTTCCGCGATCTGGCAATTCATCTTCCGTCCGCTCGAAGAAGACGACCTTGTTGAACGCTTTGGCAAACCTTACGAAAAATACAGCGAAGCAATTAAATGCTGGCTGCCAAGAGGTAAAAGATACTCTAATTTGAAGGGCTAACTAAAAAAACGATTGATATGAACAAAACTTTCGATTATTGCTCCTCACCCACGTACCCTGATATTTCTCAAAATCACAACCTGCCTTTTCGCTC
>CAZXTS010000132.1:0-6317 GCA_964643745.1 uncultured Chloracidobacterium sp. | reverse complement strand
GGCTCGCCATCTTTGTAGAGTTCCTCAAGTTGTTTGACCATCTCAGGACTTCGCGGTGGAAACTTGTACATTGTGACTAGCGAGTTGTCCCTCAATTCCTGAAACTCTTCTGTAGTCATCACGACCCCAATACAATTTTCTTTATTTTCACACGACAAACCTGCAGGTGGAAAAACTTTCGGACCGATTTGTACAAAAACCGGCAACGCTGTTGCGGAAGGCAGAACTTGAGCATATAACTCCAACTCGACCATGTCCTTTCTCCGTTGTTGGTCGTGAATAGCATCGTTAACCATAAAGAATATTCTCCTCATAGCAACAATGCTAAAACCTTCGTCTGCATCCGGCTTGGTAGGACTAAGTCGTAGAAATATACCCTGACTTCTCCGGTAATCCAAAGCTCTCTGCTCTTGTTCGTTAGCGGCGACGTTGGACACAATCGTTGGTTCAGTTTGGGCCGATATAATTAGAACGCCGATGCCAACAGCAAGGACGAAAACAACAACTATCAAGTTCAGCGTTATACTCTTCATTTTAATTACCTCTCAGTTATTAAGGAAACGACAAACTGATGTCATCTTCCATCAAACAAGTCTTTATTGCCGTAGAAAGCGGATGTTTCCCAGATTGATTGACCCACGCAACGTATGATTAAAAATAAACCTGATACCTCTGACCTGTGTCAGATCCGCACTATTAAAATCTGACAGAGGAATTCTTGCCGTTCTTAAAATTGGATGCAGCTCTCCTATCGGAAGGGTGCCAAGCGGCGGCGTATAGATTTGATCGGTTTTCCCAATCGGTCCAACAAGTTGAATATACTTGGAAAGTCCGACTGCACCGGAAATCGTGTCGTCGGCCATAACCAGTTGGATTGAAAAGTTTGTAAAGTCTGCATCATTTAGAGCATCGATCTGTAAGCGGTTCGAGCTATCGCGACGGCGTGAAATACGAAAATCAAGAGTCTCGTGCATTTCTACGTTTATACTGGTAGCCGCCGAATTTGCCTGAAAATATCTTCCCGGGCTTGGAGACGTCCAGGAAATATGTGCCGCGTTAAAATCTTCGTCATGATTCATGAAGCCCGCAAACATCGGATCGGTACGGACTTGGACTTTAGTGCTTACGGCCTGTAAATCAGACGAGCTGCAAACAACAGTCGAGCTTACACAAAGATTTGTAGTTACAGGAAAATCCAGATCGTTAAGAATAAGGGTCTGATTTGAATTCGGCGAAGGTGTATATGATCGCTCAGTCTTAGTAATCGAACTTAAGTTCGAAGGAACGTCGTACCGCGGATCAAAGTTCTGATTAAAATATTTGTTGGCCGAATTTCCCACATTACCAAGCATAAAAGCCAGAAACGATGAAAGTCCGGTTTTTTGTTGAGCTAATGTGCCGTACCCGGTACCTGTAATTGTCGGATTCAAAAATAAAGGATCATTGGCCACGCCGGTACAGCCGTTTGGGTCAAGTGGGGCGATGTCACTCCTAAATGAGTCTGATATCTGCCACTGTGTGTTATAGAAATTATGGTTCGCACCATAGACATAAATTGTCGATTTCGGTTTTGCAGGATTCTCGTTCGTAAGCTTAAGCATTCTGTCAAGCGGCTTTACTCCCTGCAAATTAAAAACATCTCCATCACAGGCCGGAAGAAGAGACGACCATGCCGTTCCATCGGCGTTTAGTAATCTTAGCAAATTCCGATGGCGATCTTGCACATATCTATCGGTTGGAGCGAACTCGAAAATGCCCTTTAAAGTTATCAATGACATAGAATTTCGGATTCTACTTTGCCAAGGACTGTTTGTCTCACGATAGAGTTCATAAGCCGCCCTCATCCCCTCGCCGCCCCTTGAATGCCCCATTAAGCCGACATTATCGAAGTCGATCTTCCCTTTCAGATTAAGACCCAGTTGCGGAGGAGTGGAGGAATCCTTCTCATAAATAAAATCGACGGGCACGAAAGGATAAGGGTTGCCGCCAATATTTCTCCACGTAAAGCCATTGTAAGAACGAATTCCGCCCATAATACGTGCGACGTTGGACGAGGTAATAGTTGCCCGGCTCCATCTGTCACCACCGGAAAATTCCTGGCTGGCAACATAGTATATGGTATTCGCGGCCAGGGTGACCGGCGAGGACAACTCCGCATACTTATACTGACCGTGGTTCCAGTTAGTCATTGTTACAGACGCTTCCGCGACAACAGCATTGTCAGATGCTTTAACTATTCGAATAGGATGGGTTCCGCTGTTTCCGTGCTGATACATTCTTCCCAATGCCCGGACTGTCACGGGTTCCGATCCCACTTCGATCTTCATTCCGAACCATCCTGTTTCTCCCGTTGGTCGAGATGGAGCAATTGAAGTTGATGTCGCAAATGTCGATACTCCTTCGTTCCATTCGCTTAATCTTTGCAAATGTCTTAAGACGAGACGCCCGCGAGCTAAAATCAGGTTTAGATCATCCGTATATTCAGGGAATTTACCAGAATCAGTAAAGCTCGATAGGGGATATCCGAGCACAGAGTGTACGCCCAAATTTGCGTTTACTGAAGCAACAATATATCCATATGAGGAGAGTTTCTCAGCGAGGTAGTCATATCCCCTATGACTCGGGGCGACAACATAACCACTAGGGCAGGCTCCAGTTTCAGCATATTGATTATTATTGTCCACTCGAGGATTTGTACCAACTCCACAGGAATTATGATTGCCATGCAGAAGAATGACAAGAGGGTATGGCCCGCCGCTGAGATTGTCCGGAAAATAGTATTTTGCCCAATGTTCCGTCTTTCGGTCAGGCAATACCGCCGTGTCAATTCCCGCATTCGGATTAAAATCGCTGGCGTCCGCTCCGGGGTGATAATCAACCGTTGATACTTGATATGGTCCCATCTGATCGGCATCCGGCGCGGTTCCGGCATAACTAATTTGCGTAAATTTTGGGGAAAACGACCAGTTCAAAATTTCATTAGTTTCCGTCTCATCCTCAGAAGATCCGGCTGTAAAGCCAATAAATGCAGATTGGCCGCCATCTCGAAGAATTTCAGTTAATTCTACAGAAAGAGTCAGCTTTGGTGTTGCCAAGTCATCGACATAAACCCTCATCTGGTTATTATTTGAGGGGCCGTCATATTCGATCCGAACCGTATGAGGGTTACCATCCTTCAAAAGAGGAATGTTGCTTGTTATTGCAAGTGATGCTTTCTCATCCGCTTCGTTAGGCTCGTCTTGCCTGGTATGAATGCTAAGGTGATTACCGTCGGGATCGCCCAATTCAACATTTCTAAATGTATCAAATTCAAATGCCAGACTGTAAGGAATTCCGGCTGTTCCTTTACCCGGCGTGGTCAAACAAGTTCTCGTAGTACATGTGCCTTGAAAAGAATGGGTACCGCTAACACAATACGTTGACCCAGGAAGATAATTAGTTGATGTCAAGAGAACGCTCGGGTTATTGTTGCAATCCGAGTTTGAGTCAGAGACAGATACATTTGGTCCGGTCATGGTCGCGCTGACCGAGCAGGATTGGGGAGATTTGTTAAGGGTATAGATCATGGTAGTTGATGAACCCGTAAGTGTCTGCGTAGTTTCATTTAAGTGAATGCTTGAAAACCCTTCCCAACTGTTCATTTGACAGACACCCTCTCCGATGAAATTAGTTAATGGATGAAACATCTTGTTGACAATACTTGGTTCCGATTCACGATGGTTTGCAGTCCCCAAATTACCTGAGTCATTTGCATAACCAATCGAACTTCCGCCATAGCCGATAGTATTTGTCCCTTGGTTTTGAATAACAAATGCAAACCCGTCTCCGCCTCCTTTTGGCCCCTTTGCATCAACGATCCGAAAAGTGAACATTGCAACAAAGCCATCAGAAACTCTATGGGTTTGATTGTGCCAAACAGCACCCCTAAAACCATTACCTTCGGGCATGCCAATAAGTCTGAGCGTATTGCCAGAAATACCGCTGTCACCAAGAAATGAAAAATTGGCAGTCGAATTAGTCGAGAATTCGGAATAATTCAATTGTGCAAAACTGCTGGATGTGAAAAATATTTGAAACGCGAGCAGAGCAAAAAAACCTGAGAGAAGACTTTTCATATGTACTCCTTAGTCACTTTAGCTCGCTTGGTCAAGTTCATCGTCGAGAAAATTTCTTCTTCCTACAAATACTTCAAGAATTGCAGATTCTGGAATATGAAGGGATCTAAGTTTCGCGCAGATCAGGATAAGATTTGTTATTGATGCGAAGTTTGAGATCGAATAATCTCTAGTTATGACGAAGAAGTACCTCACATATGTTGTCTGTTGCCTGACAGTTCTCTTTATCGGTGCAGCCGCCCAGACATCCGATAACGAACCTCTCAAATATCGCGGAGCGATGGGCTTTGCCGACGGCAGCGACAAGATCGCCGGGTTCGAGTTTGTTAAAGACGGCTCGAAACTGGTGGTCATCGGCGAAACTCAAATACAGATCTGGGACGCGAAAGAACTGAAATTGATCAGATCCATTCCGCACACCATAGATCAATTTGCACCGTCAAAAGGATTTTTCAGCAAATATATTCTTTTAGGTATTCCCAAACTGCTTAGGTGGCGGCCGTATGTCGTGGATCCCAACGGCAAATGGCTGGCAACTATCGAACGCTCTGACATCCCGAACATCCGAACCGTTGTGGTCCGCGACCTGCAGGAGCTGAACAAGATCAATGAGCTTAAATTAGACGGATATTCTGCCAACTATATAAGCTATGACGAGGCGAGAGATCAGGTGGTCGGCGAATTCAAAAAGGGAAAGTCGAACGCATATGTTTCCTGGGACGCCGTCGGTCTGGCACAGACCAAGGTTCTCGTCATAGATGACTATAAATGGCATAAGGAAATAAAGGACGGGAAAAAGGTGATCGTTGGCTCGGGTGATTCGAAATTCGTCGCCAACTTGAAACAGGGCGATACGTTGACGCTTCGCGATGTTGCGACCGGAAAGATCGAAACCGTTTATTCCGCCGACGGCCTGAAACCGGAAACGCCATTTCAGGAAACCGAGGTTGTGGCAAACGAAACGCTACTGGTGTCAAAACGTGACGATCGGCTTTTCGTCTGGGACATCGACGGCGACGGCAAGCCGAAGATCGAGCTTCCGGTGGGCAATCCCAAGAACACCTATAACTATCGCGGTGTGCTTAATGACAGGTTCATTCACCTGACGAAGGATAATTCACTTTATATCTATGATCTTATCGGGAATTCGGACCGGCCGGAGGAATTTCGTCCCACCTCAAAGGACAGGCCATATCCTGCCGATATTAGCAAGGATGGGCGTTTTATCGCGGTCCAGGAAGCCGAAAGGGCGAGAGTTTTTGAGATCGGCAAGAACGATCCGGTGCTGTCGATCGTGCGTGACAGCCCGAACGAGCGCCTGCGCGGCATCGCCTTTGTCGAGGAACTCGGTGTGTTTGCGATCGGGCGGGTCAATAACAAAGAGAAAAAGCCGTTCAGAACTGAGCTGTTCGATCTGGCTGACTTTAAGTTGACGAGGTCGATCGCTCGCTGGACCTCGCCGTCATATCGCCTGATCAAAGAGGACAAGTTCTTTTTGGATACGGGGATCGGTTATGCCAGCATTTTTGATATTGAGGGGAATAGATCGATCTCATTTGAACTGAACACTTCGACGACCTATTGCTCCAGCGACGATACGAACTGTACCTCGGAAACTTTTAATACCGAACGGCTGAGTCTTAATGGCGACGAGACACTTGCCATCAAGACCGGTGATCGAGTCACATCAGTTTGGGATCTAAATGACGGCAAATTGCTGCAAAACTTACTCCTCAAAGATCGGGCAAAGTACGACAAAAAGAATGTGCTGAAGGAAAGCGGTGTCGTTGATGTGAAATGGTCGGATGATTCTAGTTTCGTTTACGGGGTGAACCAGACCGGTACTTTCTCAAACACCGCCATTCGCACTATCCATGTGTGGGATGTGGTGAAGTGAACCTCAGATATTAAACCTAAATAAAAAAGGACCGCCCCTCGAAAGCCGTCCTTTTTTGTTAAATTCGCGACCGCTTGGCCAATGTTCAATTTCTCACAAAATAACCGTCGCGAGAGCGGACCTTTCCCGCGGAAGGCCTCGTTAACTGAACACTGAGGTTCACGAATTGGCCGTCCGGATAATCTCCATCTGAATAATATTGAATAAGGTATTGTGCCCGAAGTTCGTTGGCAAGCTGCGTGAAAATGCGTGCGAGCAATTCGGTATTTCGCCTACGGTTCAGGTCGTTAGCAAGATAATCGGGT
>CAZXTS010000131.1:0-8521 GCA_964643745.1 uncultured Chloracidobacterium sp. | reverse complement strand
CCGGTCAATTACTTCTGGCGCAGCGATGAATTTACCGATCAGCGGTTCGGTTCAAAACAATCCTACGGTCTGATCGCGCAGGAAGTCGAAGAAATCTTTCCCGAACTCGTTTCAACCGATGAAAAAGGTTTTAAATCAATAAACTACAGCAAACTCCCGCTTTACACTGTTCAGGCTGTCAAAGAACAACAGGCGGAGATCGAGGCTCAGCAGAGTCAGATAGAACAGCAGCAGGCGGAGATAGAAAAGCAGCGTGTTGAGATCGAGCGGCAGAAAAAGCGGCTCGACGCACTCACCGCATATCTCTGCTCAAAACAGCCTGACCCGGCGATCTGCGGAACACCGTAGAACGCGGTCGCGACGTTTACATCTTTTGATCCGGCGGAATTGTTTGCGTGGACGCTAAGCTATGCCAATGGATCACTCACGGGGCCTCACCGAGGCCCCGATTTTTGTACTTCGCAGCATGAAGGCGGCGGGGCGGTCGCTCTGCAGACCCGAGCTCCGTTTGATTTTGACGGTGATTGCAAGACGGATGTTGCGATCTCTCGGCCGGTGGGTCGCGGTGGTTCGGGCGAGTGTGGTGGGTGAATTCGGAAAACAGCAGCAATTCTGCGTTGCAGTTCGGAACTACTATGGACGTGATCGCTCCCTGAAATTTCACTGGTGATGGGACGATGGACATCACGACCGGTTCAACCGCTCGTAATTTTTCGTCTGAGGGCAACCTATCAAACCCCAGGGTTTGGCAAGAGCCTCTTGTAAGCGGCAATAAAAATCGCAACAAAAGTGCAACAACTCATCTAAAACGGCTAAACTGGCCCGATTCATCTTCCCAAGTAGGGAATAAATCTTGCAACGGAAACACCACCTATGGTGCGCTATTCAAAATGACTTTGTAGTTATCTCGAAAGATGAATTTGCTACTTTGCTTTGTGAAGTCATTAACGAAGAGATCGAAGCTCAGATTGGCCCTCTCAAAGCAGCAATTGCGATAAAGCAAAAAGACGCTTGTGGCGCACAGTAGGGATTACCGATGATACGGCACGTCACTGGGTCGTCCAAGGCAAAGTGTCCCCGCTACAAAAGGATGGTTCCGAATCGGTTTATTTCGAATTAGATGCCCTGAAAGGTCTCAGGCCGCGAAACTTGTCAAGAAAAAAGTAAAAACTTTGGAAGCCCAAATAGATACCAAAATAGAAAAATAAAGAAAAAGGCGTCCCAATTGGACGCCTTAACTTATTGGTAATATTGGTGATCCGACCAGGACTCGAACCTGGGACCCAATGGTTAAAAGCCATTTGCTCTACCGACTGAGCTATCGGACCACGCGGTTGAGCCGAGACTCAACCGAATTGAAGATTTTACAATTCAGGCCAATTAATGGCAAGCCTTACGGAACCAGTAGGGCGTTGAATTGCCTATAATGCTAGTTCCATTCTGACGTTTGCCCTTTCATATTGGCTGCCTGGTTCGAGCGGTGTATCCACAAATCCGAATTTGTAATAGAGGCGGATCGCGACCGGCAGCTTTGAGTTCGTTTCTAGAAAGATGGTCTTGGCCGACCTGGATCTTGCAAATTTGATGCACGCATCCATCAGACCGTTCGAGATCCCCTTACCTTGAAATGCCGGGTCGACAGCCATTTTTGTAAGTTCAAATACACCGTTTCCGGCGTTGATCATCGCCGCAGTTCCGACTGCCTCGCCCGCATCTGTCACAGCAAAAAAGACCTCGCCGCCGGGTTCTACGATCACCTTGAACGGATGATCTAATATCTCACGGTCGTGTTCTTCGATCGTGAAATGCTCGCTGATCCATCGGTAATTCAGCTCGGCGAAAGCCCTTGAATACGACGGATCGAATGCAGCTACTTTAATCTCAGCATCCATCGAAATGTTCTTTACGCGAACCAGCCTTCCATCACAGATTCTTTCAAAATGATCGTCTGATCGCGTTCTGGCCCGGTCGAAATTAGGCCGATCTCGACGCCAACCTGGTCTGAGAGAAACCGCACATAATTTTGCGCGTTTACCGGAAGCTTATCGAATTCCGTCGTGCCGACCGTATCTGTTTTCCAGCCCGGAAGCGTCTCGTAGATCGGTTTTATGGCCCGCAAATCGTGCGAGACCGCAGGAAAAGTGTCGATGCTCTTTCCATTCGATTCGTAACCAACGCAGACCTTTATTTCGTCGAGTTCATCGAGGACATCGAGCTTTGTTAAAGCCATCGAATCGAATCCGTTCAGCTCTGCTGCGTATCTTGTTGCAACCGCGTCAAACCATCCGCAGCGTCTGGGACGCTTCGTTACCGAACCATATTCGTGCCCGCGTTCGCGGATCAGGTTCGCCATATCTTCTTCGCTGTCAAGCATTTCCGTCGGGAACGGGCCTTCGCCAACGCGAGTTGCGTAGGTCCTAACAATGCCGAGAACGCCGGTGATGTGGTGCGGCGGAATGCCTGCACCGACCGAAGCTCCACCGGCAGTCGGGTTAGAAGATGTTACGTACGGATAGGTTCCGTGATCTACATCGAGCAATGTAGCTTGTGCGCCTTCGAGCAAGATCTTCTTCTTGGCTTTGCGTGCTTCGGCAAGGAAATACGAGGTTTCGCAGACGAACGGGCGAAGCCTTTCGACCAGCGGCGTCAATTCTTCGAGTATCTCATCGGCACGAAGCGGCTGATTCCCGAACAGCACGATGATTCGGTTCGCTTCTTCGAGATTGCGTTCAACCCGAAGCTTGAGCAGCTCAGGCGACATCGCATCTGCGACGCGAATTCCTCTTCTGCCGGCTTTGTCTTCATACGCAGGCCCGATGCCGCGAAGCGTTGTGCCGATCTTTTCATTGCCAAGCCGTTCTTCGCTGGTGTGATCTAAAGCTCGGTGATAGGGCATGATCAGGTGTGCCCGCGAGGAAACTTTAAGCCGCTCGGGCGTGATCGAAACGCCTTTTTCGGAGATCTGATCGACCTCTTCGAAGAACGCCTTTGGATCGATCACCATTCCGTTGCCCAACACGCAAGTCTTGTCCGGATGAATGATGCCCGACGGCAACAGCCTCAAAACAAAGGCCTTATCACCAACATAAACGCTGTGTCCGGCGTTGTGCCCGCCCTGGTATCGCGAAACGATGTCAAACCTGTCCGCCAAAAGGTCAACGACCTTGCCCTTTCCCTCATCGCCCCATTGGGCACCAATTATCACAATGATCATAACGAATGGTTAATAGTGATTAGTGAAAAGTGAATAGTGAAGGAACAGTGATAGCTGACTCGCTATTCGTTTTTCACTATTCGTTATTCACTGATTTGTAACCGGGGTTACAACGTATTCTACCAAAGACCGATTTACTCCGCATCCGGCGTTCGCCATTCGCTGCGAAGCATAGAATAGACCGCCCAATCGCAGAATCTGCCGTTGAGAAATTCGACCTCGCGTTGGATTCCTTCGAGCGTAAAGCCCAATCTCTCGGCAACCTTACGGCTCCGTAGATTTACGACATTGCAATTTATCTCAATGCGATTGAGTCCGACTTCCGAAAGAAGATAGTCGATCAGGATACGCGTGCTTCGGGTAATAATTCCTTTTCCTTCGTAACGATGATCGATCCAATATCCGATGGCGGCATGTTTGTGGGCCGTATTGAGATCGTGATATCCGATCGTGCCAATGATCTCGCCATCGAGAAATAACAATGCGTTGAAACTTCCGTCTTTCGCACGCGAATCGACCGTCCGTTGAATCCATTCGCGTGCATGCTCGATCGAATAGTCATCAACAGCCCACGGCATCCATTGCTGCAAACGCGAAAGGTTCGCCCGAACCAGATCATTTACAGCTTCCGCATGGTGTAGTTCTGGCAGTTCAATCGAGAGGTCTGAGTCAATAGGTAAAATAAACATCGACCGGTATTGTAACAGCTTTAGCAGCGGAAAATATGCGCCAGTTTCGAGTGTCCAGTAGCGAGTTTCCAGTTCTTAACTCGAAACTGATGATCAATTTAAGATGGCCAGCCGAGGGTCCAGCGATAGAGTTCGACGTATTTTCGGGCGGCATTTTCCCAGGAGTTATCGACCGACATTCCGTTGTGCTGGATCTTTTGCCAGACGTCTTTATCGCCGAAAGCGAAGAGAGCCTCGTAGATCTTTTCTAGGAATGCATCGGGCGAATACGGGCCGAACTTGAAGCCATTGCCGGTCTGCGATACGGCATCCCAGTTCTGGACGGTATCATCAAGCCCGCCGACAGCACGAACGATCGGCACGGTCCCATAACGCAGGCTATACATCTGATTTAGGCCGCACGGTTCGAACTTCGAAGGCATCATGAACATATCGGCTCCGGCTTCGATCAGATGTGCGAGCGGTTCGCTGTAGCCTCGGTAGATGCCAACCTGGTTCGGTGCGTAATCACGCAGCGTCTGCCAGAAATTCTCGTACTGCTTCTCACCCGAGCCAAGCGAGACGATATAAGCACCGGTGGCGAGAACCTCGCCGGCAACCTTCTTCATCATATCAATTCCCTTCTGTGCCGTAAGCCGTGTGATGTTGGCAAGGACAGGCCGTTCGAGATCGACAGGCAGCGAGAAATGTTCGAGCATAGCTCGTTTGCACTCACGCTTGCCGGAAAGGTCGTTGATATCGAAATGTGCGGGAAGCTCAGGGTCGGTCGCTGGATTCCATACTTCGTAATCAACGCCGTTCGTAATGCCGATAAGCCGATCCGCACGCTTTCGCGTTAGCCAATCGAGCCCGTAACCGAACTCAGCGGTCTGAATTTCAAAGCCGTAACGACGCGAAACGGTCGAAAGCGTGTCCGAAGCTTCAAGGCCTGCTTTCATCGCCGAAGCGTAGCCATTGAATGAGAAATACGCTCTCGTTAACTCTGAACCAAAACCCAGCTTCCACAATTCGCCCATCCCGAAACCGCCTTGATAAGCCATGTTGTGGATCGAAAAGACGGTGCGTGTGTTTCGCCAATAGGCATCCCAGCGGCGCTTCTCGGCAAGCTCGACGGCCGCAAAACCGCAATGCCAATCGTTCAGATGAATGATGTCAGGAGCGGCTCCGATTCGACGAAGCAAGGCGAGTGCGGCGTGGTTGAAGAAAGCAAAGCGTTCATAGTCCTCGGTGAAACCGTAGATCGAATCTCGGTGGAAGAGCGACGGAGCGTCTATCAGGAACGTCGGCGAACCGTTCGCTTCGGAATAGAAAGCCTTCGCCGGATAAATGCCGCCTTTCCAATCGACGTTCAGATCGTGCACCGCCGTATCCCAAAGAAACTCGCCTTTCGTCTGCCAATAACAAGGCGTGACGAGCACCGAATCAACCCCGACAGCCTTCAAAGCCTTCGGCAAGGCACCGGCCACATCGCCGAGCCCACCGGTCTTGGAATAAGGCACTGCCTCTGCTGCAATTACAGCAACTCTCATAAAGAAAAGTGGCCAGTGATCAGGTGCTGGTGGTCAGAAGCAATAAATTCGAACTTCAACCACTGACATCTGACCACTGACCACCGAAAACTGTTTACGTTTGCATTGACGCAAGGAATTCGGCGTTGAGTTTCGTCTTACCGAGACGTTCGAGGACGACTTCCATCTGCTCGACCGGCGACAGCGGATTTAGAACCCGACGCATTACCCAAATGCGGTTGAGGTCTTCCTTGCTGATAAGCAACTCTTCCTTACGTGTACCCGAACGCTGAAGGTCGATCGCCGGGAACAGACGCTTGTCTGACAGGCGACGGTCAAGGTGAATTTCGGAGTTACCCGTTCCCTTGAATTCTTCAAAGATAACGTCGTCCATTCGCGAGCCGGTGTCGATAAGTGCCGTCGCAATGATCGTCAGCGATCCGCCTTCTTCGATATTGCGTGCCGCACCAAAAAAGCGCTTTGGACGCTGTAGTGCGTTCGAATCAATACCACCCGAAAGGATCTTGCCCGAAGGCGGCACGACCGAGTTATGTGCTCGGGCGAGACGTGTGATCGAATCCAGCAAAATAACGACATCGCGTTTATGTTCGACCAGCCGTTTTGCCTTCTCGATGACCATGTCCGAGACCTGAACGTGGCGTGTCGGCGGTTCATCGAACGTAGATGAGATAACCTCGCCGCGAACCGAACGCTGCATATCGGTAACTTCTTCAGGGCGTTCGTCGATGAGCAGAACGATCAGAGTTACCTCAGGATGATTCTCCGTTATAGAATTTGCGATCGTTTGGAGCAGAACCGTTTTACCAGTTCTTGGCGGTGCCACGATAAGGGCACGCTGGCCTTTGCCGATCGGTGTAACGAGATCGATAACGCGGGCCGCGATATTCTCAGGCCCGACCTCCATCGAAAGCATTTCGTCCGGATAGAGCGGCGTCAGATTGTCAAAGAAGATCTTTTCGCGGGATTGTTCCGGTGCTTCGAAGTTGATCGCCTCGACCTTGATCAGAGCGAAATAACGTTCGCCCTCTTTCGGCGGACGTATCTGGCCCGAGACCGTGTCACCGGTGCGAAGGTCGAATTTTCGTATCTGCGAAGGGCTGACGTAAATATCGTCGGGGCCGGGAAGATAGTTATATTCAGGAGCACGTAGAAAGCCAAAGCCATCCGGCAGAGTTTCGAGAACGCCCTCAGAGAAGATCAGGCCGCTCTTTTCGGTCTGCGCCGCAAGCACCTTGAAGATCAGCTCCTGCTTTCGCAGGCCGGTCGCCCCTTCAATGCCCATTTCTTTGGCAATGCCGGTAAGCTCGCTGATAGATTTATCCTTAAGCCCGGCAAGGTTCAGCATCTCGCCGGAGCCGTTATCCTGCTTCGCCTTGGCGTTCCTTTGCGGTTCCTCAGCGGCTGGCTGGTCTCCGTTCTCAATGTTCTCAATCTCGGGCTTTTCAGTCCGCGGTTTACGGGGTGATGTGGTTTTCGTGGCCATTTGATTTTCGGTTAGATCCGATTCGTATAAGTGGAATTCCAAATCCCTTTTCTATTAACCTGTTCGTTGCAGATTGGCAGCTCCGACCGGGCTTGAGATTAGAAAGCTGGATTAAAAGTAATGTATGGAAATTTTGCAGTAAAACAAAAGAAACATCCTTGGAACTATTCCAAAGAACCCTCGAGCAAATTAGGGAATATTTAGTTTGTACTATATCCGACGCTTAAAAGCAAACAAAAAACTATCAATTCCCCACCGCTTCCAGCAGATGATCCCACACTTCGTCGCGGCCTTTTCCGGAAACAGACGAATACGTAAGAACCCGGCTCTCCGACATTGCGGCCTTTATTACTTTGATGGATGATAGCAGCTTGTTTGCCGAAAGCTTGTCTGCTTTCGTAGCGACCACGATATGAGGCTTGTTGTTAAACAGCAGCCAGTCGTTCAATTCTCTGTCCAACGCCGAAGGTTCGTGGCGGGCATCAACAAGCTGGACCGAAAGAACAAGTTCTTCGCGTTCAGCGAGATATTCTTCGGCCATTTTGCCCCATCCGGCCCGCATTGCCTTCGAGACCTTCGCATAACCGTATCCGGGCAGATCGACGAAAAAGAATGCATTGTTAACCCGAAAGAAATTTATGCTCTGCGTCCTTCCGGGAGTGTTCGAGGTTCGGGCGAGGCCCTTTCGCTTTAGCAAGGAATTAAGGAGCGACGATTTTCCGACGTTCGAGCGGCCGAGAAACGCGATCTCCGGCAGCCGTTCGTCGGGCCAGTCCTTGGCGGCAAATGCACTCTTTAAAAATTCTGCCGAAGTTATCTTCATCAGGTAATGTTCTTTCGTCGAAAGGGCGTAAGTCAAATCAACCGGTCCGATCCAAATGGAACGGCGAGCCGGAAATCAAAAGAGGCTGCCCGTGCTGGACAGCCTCTCTTATGTTCAAGTCATTGCAGACCTGAAGCTTGATTACGGATTCGGATTGTCGGCACCCTGCGGTACACGATAGAGTCTGGTGTTAACTTCACCGGTCGGCGAAGTACCACCGCTTACCATCGTGATGCGGGATCGGTCAAACCTACGGAACGTGATGTGGTTGGTGATCAACCGTTCGCGTGCCGCGATCTCGCGTGATGTACCGTAGTTGATGATGTAACCCATATCACTCGGGTTGTTCGAAAGCTCTGCGAAGAAGATATCGAGCTTAGCTCTGATCTCGTCGTTCGAAAGTTTGCCGAATTCATCAACAAGAATCGGTTCCGGATTCGGTGCAACCGGTGCAGACTCACTGGCCGTTGACGGACACGATGCACAGTTCGGATCGAATCCGCTGAGCTGAACCGTTGCTGTAACGGTTGAGTCAGCATCTTCCATACCAGTCTGTACAACTATACTTCGAGTTCCCTGTCCTGCGGTGATCGTACCGCGGTTGACCGTCCAGTTGATCGAAAGTCCCTCGCCGCCGCTGATGTTGGCGGTGAAGGTCATCGACTGTCCTGGAGGCGTTACACCAGCAGGTCCGGTAACCGAAAGGGTCGGGCATGACGGGCATACCTGGATGCAATCACAATTAGCGATAGTAACTGTCTTGGTCTGCGTTTGTCCGCAAAG
>CAZXTS010000130.1:0-8526 GCA_964643745.1 uncultured Chloracidobacterium sp. | reverse complement strand
AACGCGAGAGCTATCCGGTTCAACTCGATTACCTCTTCCGAAAGCTGTTTTCGCTCTTCTTTCTTCTTTTTGTTCTGCTGATACTGCCCGTCGTCGATCGGTTCGGGCAGAGGCGTTCCGGTCATTTCGGCGACACGCTGGATCGCCTCAGGGAAGTTCAGACCTTCCATTTCCATTAGAAAAGTGAACGCGTTCCCGCCCTTTCCGCACCCGAAGCACTTGTAGAAACCCTTCGACGGGCTGACCGAGAACGAAGGCGTCTTTTCCTGATGGAACGGACAGCAACCCATCCAGTTCGCACCCTTTTTCTTGAGCGGTGCGTATGGCTCGATTATCCGCACAAGATCAGCACGGTCCTTCAGGTCATCAATGAAATACTGGTCGTAGAGCACCTATTCAGAAGTAATCGTTCCTTGTCCGTGCTGCCATTCCTGGCTTGGGTTCGCGACATGGAAACTCGGAAATTTTTCCGCGTTCGTAATTGGAACAACATTCTTGATCGTCAATGAAAGGTCTTTCCAAGAGCGCCTTGGAAGTTCGTGACGAAACTGAAACGATCTCAACCCATTCTTCGAGATCATCGATCCAGAATCTCATACCTACCTTGATCCCATTTGTCCGTCCGCCGGCTAGGGATACAGTTCTCAAATGGTTTTTCGATGTAAAAGTTCCGTCCATTGATTTTTCCGTCGTAACTCGCAGACCGCTGATCGAGCGAACTTTCGTGGTTATCGGTTTTCGTGTCAAATGTGCATAAGAGAGAGGGAATGTCGGAACATCCGCAATTGGTTTGTTCGCGTCTTCCACCTTTTCCCAAAAGAAACCTTCCTCGGAAGATATTTCTTTAGCACGCCGACCGGTTGGGACTTCCCGTCCCGCTGCCCACACTGCGAAATCCGTCAGCCTGTCTTTTGGGACGAGCATATGCCGAGCCCCCAGCTTTACCCGAATATATCCAATTTGAACGGAAGAGTGGCCTTTGTTAAGACGCTCAGAAATAAATTGAACCGAGTCGACACTATCGATGACCCTTCCATAATCCACGCTCCTGAGCATATGGTAGATGTACGTATAAACGAAGCCATCTTGAGGATTCCACATTATTTGTGAGCCTCCTAACATTGTTTGTCGATAGTACGACCCAGCCCATGGGTCGAGGGGTGGCGTTGACGCGATCTTCAAATACCTGTCCCGTGCCTCAATTACGTCTTCCTTTGTATACCGGCGAAAATCGAATCGAGTATAGTAATCGTCACCCTTACCTATCTCTTTGAACCAATTTCCTTCTTCGTCGATCTCTTGGCAGATTGCCGTACCCGCAAATAAAAAATAGACGAACAAAAGCAGCAGATTCCCAAGTGCACGCGATTTCAAGTCGTGGAGAAAGGATAGGCCGAAAAGCATAAGCGAATTATAGCATTTAGCTCTAACCAAACAGGAAAGAGTCATCATATCTGGTTAGAAATTTAGGGTTCTTAGGTTTTAGGTTCTAACAATGCTTTGAGTTGAGCAGTAAGTCGGAATCCGGCTTTATCAAGCTTTTCCGGCAAATGCGGATCAGCTTGCATTATTCCCTTGTCTATCGCATCCAGAAGCACACCGACGGTTCCGGTCACATCCAAGCCCATTGATTCGGCAATGCGTCGTCCTTTCCTTTCGTCGATCAGGATCTTTGAATTTGGCGTTTCAGCGGCGAGGGCAATAGAACTCGCTTCGCCGGCGTCCAGAACGAGTTTCAATGCGTCGTGTCGGCCTGTTTCTACTGGGTCGTGTATGCTAATAAAATCAGGAACAGGCAGTTTATATTCTTCGCACACGAACGAAGTGATCCATACTTCGCCAAATAGCTCGTGTAAAACGTGCAACCGGTCAATATTTGTGAAAAGGATCAGACAGCTTGCATCTGAGATCACGATACTCATTTTCGCAGGCGTTCCAGATCCTTTCCAACTTCGTCGGCAGTATAGCCAAATATAGAAACCCCGTATTTTCCGAGGTTCTCTAGGAATTCCCGTTTCGATATGCCAACCATCTCAGCCGCCTGTCCGCCTGAAAGTGTGCCGTCCTCATAGAGCTTCGCGGCAAGCGTCATCTTGATGTCGAATTCGCTCAACTGAACACTGTCGGGTAATTTTAATTCAAGCGTTGCGGTCATATATTCGATTGTCCGTCCCAAGCCTTTTTGTGTCAATAGCTAGGTGAGTGGCGTAGAAACGCGGGAATGCCTGTCCGATGAAACCCAAAGCGATAGACACATCGCTTATTACCGAGAGATCCTTACAAAGGTTGTTGTAACTGAGGCTGATTTGCTTCCCCCACCCTCTAATTCTTTGTCTCGTCCGCCATAGACAAATCTAATTCGGTCAACAGAAGCTCCGGCTTCCTGAAACTCCATCCTAAGGTGCTCGACGAGTTTCTTGTATCTCTTCGACGACTTAGTTTTAATACGTAATTCTGCCACGAATTCACTATTTGCCTGAAGAAGTTCCCAGATAATGAACGAATTAAACTGGTAGAGACATGAAGGATTTCCAGTTCCGATAAAAGCTTCGCGGCCGTCTATTTTTACTAACTCGAGTGTATCTTTTGCGACTTGTGCACTCGAAACATTGTCTGAAAGTCTTACGGCAGGATCGGACAAAACAACCTCAGGCTCGTTTCCGCTCTTTCCCACCCAAAGCTCGACTCTTATGTCCTCGGTTCCCCTGGCAAGGATCACTCTATAACGGTCAGCCGGAAAGCGGCGAAAGCGTGCATAATTGACCGCTTTCCTCTGGACTACGGCATTGTCAAAGAAATTGTTGCCCTGTTTTATCACCACAAAGGCATTTGCCAGCACGTCGTTTGAAGTTGCGGAAAAGAGCATGTCGAGCCCTCTCTCCATTGTCTCGCATCCCACTCGCGGATCGAACTCTTCCACTAATATCAGTTTCGGCTTACCTTGCCCGATGGCGGTCGAGGCAAAAAGCACGACAGAAACAAACACCAACATCGCCCGCCGCACCAGATCGCCAGGGGTGTTCCGGTCAACGATGAACCATTGTCTATCGAGCATTCCGGCATTGTACCTCGATACAAGCGAATTTGAAACGTTTTTCCATGCCGGTTCAGCCCCAGAAAAGTCTTGAAAAGACGTTGCATATATGCAACAATGTCTTGATGGCGGAATCGCCATTCGTGTGATCTTTGACATATAAAGGCCTGCGTCTTGTCCTGAAATAGGTTTACAGACATATTGGGACGATGGGACAAGCGATTTTGGATCTCAGATTTGAGATCTCAAATTGGGGAAAGGCACACAAATTCTTCAAAACCCCCGAAAATCAGCCTGATCTGCGAGATCCGCGTTCAGTTTCCAAGCAAATTCGAGCCTTTGCAGACGAAGGATTTGAGGCAATATTGGGAGAAATCGCTGCGTGTCAAACCCTGGGACAACGGGACAAACGGGACAAAGGATCTCGGATTGGCGATTGCGGATTGCGGAAAAGAAGATGTCACACAGGTGATTCTTTGTTTTTTTTCAAAAAACGTGTGAAATTCCCTGAGAAAGGACTGGAACTATATGATAAACAACGGCTTACACGTTCCAGTCTCAGGTGGAACAGGCCCGGAACGCCCCCGGAACGGGGCCGGAACACGGGTGGAACAAAGCGGGTTTTATTCGGCCATGTTTCCGCCTTTTGAGAGACTAAGTCGTGCAGATAACTCTAGTTGGCCCGCGGTTGAAATTGCCTGCACTCGCCTAGCCGTACATTTTTGGTATGATTGAAATCATCAAAAAGAGCCATCGATGATCCGGCTCGGAAGCTGCAAACCCAAAAGTCTGAAGAACTTTTATGGCATATCTTGATTGGGCGATAGTCGCGGCATATCTGGCATACGTCATTATTGACGGTGTGCGGATGTCGAAAAACACCGGGACGAAGGAAGGTTTCTTTTTGGCAAATCGCGGCCTGCCGTGGTGGGCGGTCGGGTTGTCGGTGATGGCGACGCAGATGTCCGCGATCACACTGGTCGGAACGCCGGGACAGGCATACACGGACGGGATGCGGTTTCTGCAATTCTATTACGGGCTGCCGTTCGCAATGATCATACTGTGCGTAACGGTGGTGCCGTTCTTCCAACGGGCGAATGTTTTTACCGCGTATGAGTATCTGGAAAAGCGTTTTGATGTAAAGGTCCGAACGCTGACCAGCTTCTTTTTCCTGATCTCGCGAGGGCTTGGCGTCGGGACGATAATATCGGCTCCCGCGATAGTGCTTTCGATCGTATTCGGCTGGAATCTGATCGCGACGATATTTGCCATCGGGCTGACAACTACGTTTTATACAATGCTCGGCGGCGTTCAGGCAGTGACCTGGACGGACGTCAAGCAGATGGTGATCATCTTTTTCGGGCTCGGCGTTGCTATCTGGGTCATCATTTCCGGCTTTCCGGCAGGAGTTACGATCGCAGATGGGCTGCACCTGGCAGGAAGTCTCGGCAAACTGGAAACGGTCGATACGCGGTTTGACCTGACGGAAAAATATACGATCTGGTCGGGATTGATCGGCGGGCTGTTCCTAATGCTCGGTTATTTCGGCTGCGATCAAAGCCAGGTGCAGCGATTTTTAACTGCAAGATCGGTGGATGAAGGACGAACGTCGCTGCTGATGAGTGCCTTTCTGAAGATTCCGATGCAGTTCTTTATTTTGCTGATCGGAATTCTGGTTTTCGTGTTTTACCAGTTCTCGCCGCCTCCGGTGGTCTTTAATGCGAACGAGATCAGGCGTGCGGAATCATCGCCCGAGTTTCAGAGGATCCAGCAGAATCATACGGCAGCTTTTACCGAACGCCGTGAGGCAGCGATCGCATTTGCGAATGAGAAAAACGGGAACCGTGAAAAATACGTGGCGGCGGATCAGCGGTTTAATGAGGTCCGCAAAGAGGCCGTCGAGTTCGTACGCGGCAATGGGAACCGTTCATTCAACGATGTCAATTATGTATTCCCGACGTTCATTTTGGAACATATGCCGATGGGAGTCATCGGTTTGTTGATCGCAGCGATCTTTGCCGCGGCCATGTCTTCGATCTCGTCTGAGCTGAACGCACTCGCGACCGCATCGACGGCAGATTTCTATTGGCGTCTTTTCAAACCCGAGGGCTCGGACAAGCAGTTCATAGCCTTTGGCCGGATCGCGACGCTTGTGTGGGGATTGTTCGCATGTGTCGTGGCGATATTTGCCACCAATCTAGGCTCATTGATCGAGGTCGTAAATCGATTCGGATCGTTTTTCTACGGTTCGTTGCTTGGAGTATTTGTATTGGCATTCGTCGTGCCGCGGGCAAGGGCACGAGGTGCGTTCTTCGGTTTGCTGTTCGGCATCACGTCGGTCTGGATGGCAAGCTGGTACACGAACATCGAATTTCTCTGGTTTAACGTGATCGGATGCTTGGTGACAGTCGCGGCGGGTTACCTAATTAGTTTGACGGTAAGAGAAGGAGAAGAATTATCCACAGATGAACACAGATAAACACAGATCAGGAAGAAGTTTTATGAAAAGCATCGATCTTTTGCGAGTCGGATTTCAGCGGTTGAAAGTCGATCAGAGATCCGTGTCGATCTGTGTTTATCTGTTGTTAGTGTGCTGTATCTTCACAGCGTCTCTGCCGTTGGATACGAAGGCACAAGTTACACCGGTTTACGATCGCGGTGTGATGGGTTTGATCCAATCGCTAAAGCGGCTGAACACGTCAGCCTCGGCAATGATGATCGGTGCACATCCAGACGATGAAGACACTGCCTTGCTCGCATATCTGGCACGAGGTGAGAACGCCCGAACCGCGTATCTTTCACTTACACGCGGAGACGGTGGTCAGAACATTATCGGCTCAGAGCTAGGTGAGGCATTGGGTGTGATCAGAACTGAAGAACTATTGCAGGCTCGCCGTTTGGATGGTGCCGAACAGTATTTTACTCGAGCCTACGATTACGGTTTTTCAAAAACGCTCGCCGAGGCTCAATCGAAATGGCCGGAAGAGATCGTCCTATGCGATGCCGTTCGAGCAATACGTGAATTTAAACCGCTGATAGTTGTGTCGCAGTTTTCCGGAACACCAACAGACGGCCATGGACATCATCAATATTCCGGTTGGATAGCACCAAGAGCGGTTAAGGCGGCAGCAGACCCTGCGAAATGCAGCGGAAGCGGCGAGCCTTGGAAAGTTCGGAAATTCTTTGTGCGTCAAGGATTCCGTGCGACTGGCGAACCGCAAATGCGTGTGAACACCGGACGTTTTGATCCGATACTCGGACGCTCATATTTTGAGATCGCAATGGAAGCCCGCAGCCAGCATAAGTCACAGGAGCAAGGCGTACTGGAACTCAAAGGCGAGATGTTCTCCGGATTGAATCTGGTTGATGGTATTCCGGGCACGAACGGGCTGTTTGATGGCGTCGATGTAAGCGTAGAGGCGATCGCGGACCAATCTACGAATTCGCAAGAGCAGTTTCGTACTCACTTGAAACAGGTTTCCGAAACCGTCAAGCGTGCATATTCGGAATTCGATCTGCGCCAACCGTCGAGGATCGTTCCCTTGCTTGCCGCTGGTTACAAGGCGGCATACGACGCGGAATGGAGCACTCGACTACCCAATTCCAAAGCATTGATGCGATTCAAACAGGCAGAATTTGCGAAAGCCATAAAGATCGCAGCGGGCTTGCAGATCGATGCTCTTGCCGACCGAGAAACGGCAGTCCCGGGTGAAGAATTTACGGCAAATGTTCGGGTTTTCTTTCCTGCGAACGATCTGATCCGGGTTGACACGGTCGAGATAAGATCGCCTACCGGCTGGACGGTGACGGAGGCCAAAACGCCGGTACTGCGGCAGCAAGGATTTTTCCGGGCAGAGAATCCGAACACGGCCAGAACTTATAATATAATCGCGGCAAGCAATGCCCGTCCGACAGAACCGTATTGGTTGACCGAACCTCGAGACGGCGAACTTTATCGATGGCCGAATGCAGATTTTGTGACCCATCCCTTTGAACCGCCCGTTCTGTCTGCTGAGATCACGGTAAAGATCGGTGACGCAGAATTGAAATTTGAACAGCTTGTCGAATATCGTTTCGCCGACGATGTTCGGGGGGAACTAAGGCGGCCCCTTTCACTTGTTCCCGGGGTGACTTTAGAACTCGACCGCTCGCTGTTGATGGTTCCGGTTTCGAATGTCGATCAAACTCGTCGGCTTAAGATGATCGTGACAAATCATACGCGAGGACCGGTCGCTGGAAACGTATCGCTAAACATCAATGCTGAAAAGAAATGGGAATATAGAGCATCAACAAAGACCTTTGAACTCCAGAGGCCAGGCGAACGGACGACCGTCGTGGTTGACGTTACGATTCCGGCCGGAACAAACGCAGGTGAGTATCAGATAAACGCAAATTCGATGATCGGCGAGGGGCTTGCTAATTCGACGATGCGGACGATCGCCTATCCGCATATTCAAACGCATCGGTATTATCAGCGGGCGTTGGCTGATGTGAAGGTATTGCCGCTCGAAACCGCACAGGTGAAGATCGGATACATAATGGGCAGCGGCGACCGAACTCCGGAAGCTCTTTCGCAAATGGGATATCTGCCAGAGTTCTTGACTGATGCAGATGTTGCGAACAGCGATCTTTCAAGGTTTGACACGATCGTTGTCGGGATCAGGGCGTATCAGGTTCGGCCCGCATTGGTAGCGAACAATAAGCGGCTGATGGATTTCATGAATGCCGGTGGAACACTCGTCGTGCAATATCAGCTACCAGCGTATGCCCAGCAGAATCTTACGCCGTTTCCGGCTCAGCAAGGCCCACGCACCGTAGATGAAAATGCGGTGGTGAATATCGTGCAGCCAGATCATCCGCTAGTGAACTTCCCAAATAAGATCGGCCCGTCAGATTTCGAAGGCTGGGTGCAGGAACGGAATCTTTACAATTTCGCGCCGATGGATGAGCGTTATACCGGAATACTTGAAACGCACGACGCAGGCGAGGCTGAGAACAAAGGCGGTTTGGTCGTGGCCGATGTCGGAAAAGGGAAGTATGTCTATTGCAGTTATTCGCTGTTCCGGCAGTTGCCGGCTGGAGTTCCCGGAGCGTATCGGTTGCTCGCAAATATGGTGAGTTTGCCGAAGGCGAAATAGCTAAAGGTCGATAATGATCGGCGGCTGAGTTGGATTGTACTGTTCATCGCAGGTGGAGGCGTTGACGAACTTTACACCGAATTCTTCGTGGGTTCCATAGCCGCAGTGGATGTGGCCGAAAACATGAAGCTTTAGCCGACCGTCTTCGGCAACTTCTTCAACACGTTTTCGAAGTTCTTCGCATCCCGTATTTTCAATGCCCAATTGTCTTGGCACCTCATCAAGAATACCATGCGGTGGGCCATGGGTTATTAGAATGTCGATGTCGTGGGGAATCAGCTTCCATTTTTCCGCAAGCTCTTGGCCACGCATTAGGTTGAATGCCCAATCGAAAAATCGCGGCTGCCACGGGCT
>CAZXTS010000129.1:0-8529 GCA_964643745.1 uncultured Chloracidobacterium sp. | reverse complement strand
AGTAAATTCCGGCACGCCGGTTCCCTCGACCCAGCGAGCAAAGAAATACCGCATGTTCTCGCCAGCGATCCGCGAAGTCAACTTCTCGAAATCGTCGATCGAAGCGGTCTTACCGCGGTTCTCGTTCAAATGTGTGCGGAGCAGTTCGTCAAACTTTTGCTGTCCGATCGATTCGCGCAGTAGTTTAAAGACTAATGCTCCTTTCGCGAACATTATGTATTGGTAAGCGGTAGATTGATCGTCAAGGTTGGCCGGCGTTCTAAGCAGCGAGGCGGTCTGTTCAAACGTTAAGGATTTTTCTAATAATTCGCGGCGAATATCATCGAGCCGCGCACCTGAAAGCTTGCTCTCACGCAACGCAAAAGCCGAATACTCAGCAAGACCCTGCGAGAGCCAAGCATCGTCAAACGATTTTAGACCGACGGTCTGTCCCCACCATTGATATCCGGTCTCGCGTTGGAGACGCTCTTCGGTGACTCCGCGCGCCTGTTCGAATTGACGAGAGGAGATGAACACCATTCCCGGTGCCGTATAAAAATCAAGGCTCTCGTCATCGATCTGAGCTACAACATAACGATTTCCCATATCCGGGCGGCCAAATGATCGCGTATAAAATTCGAGAGCGTTTCCTATCGTTTCGGCATAGGTCTCGATCATACGATCGCTGCCCGGCCGGGTATTGAACTGGATAGAATATTCGCCAAATTTGAGATCGCGGCTAATAAAATTTCCGTAAGCAATGTTGCCGATCAAGCCCGGTTTCGAATTGACGAAACGGTACTTGCCGCCCGCTGATGTGACTGGTTGATCGCTCGAACCGACGACCTGAAGCCCCTGCGGGATGGAGATCGTTATGTCGGCCGTCGCCAGATCAGCGGCATAGTTATGGAACGGAAACCATCTAGCGGCATACATCAAATAACCTTCGGTTGCGCCGACAAATGCAAGCCGCTTGTTGAGCAGAGGCCCGCCGGCAGGTGTATTCAAAACTCCGCTATATTTAAACCGCAGGGTTATCGGTGTGCCGCTTGTGATCTGCTCGCCAAGATCGATCCGAACGCTTGGCCCGATGTCGGACACGCCGACCTGGTCCTGAACGAACGTAACCTGCGGGCCGGCCGGTGTCGCTGCGGGCCTTGGTGAAGGCTGTCGTCCTCTCGGCGGCGTTTGAGGAGGCATTGCCGAATTCTCCGCGACACGGGTTATCGTTTCGACCTTTAGCGAACCGTTCAGTTCGAACGTGATCGACCGCGTGTCCTCCTGCGGCGTAAAGGTCACGTCCGTTGTCGCCGACAATCGGTTCTCGATCGGCGTCAACGCGGCATCGATCCGATAATTCGTTACATCGAACGGCGTACGGCGAACTTGCTGGGCCGAAACAACGGAAACCGAGAGGATCCCGATCAGTGCAATTCCCAGCCCAAATATACTTAATCTCTTCATACCTTCTATTATTCGTTATAAGTGCGAAAATAGGATGTTTGCGCACGTTAAATCGTTTGCCGAACTACGATTTCAGTCAATTAGATCGACCGAGACCACATTCTGTCCAATTCGCTTTCCCAAGGCCACCGCGTCAGCGTGGGCCGGATGTGTAGTGTATATTTCGAGAGTATCCCTATTTTCAAACACCGCAACAAGCCCCGTGTCGTATGAACGCTCAAGGCTTAAAATATCACGCCCAACGGTTAGACTGACGATCTCGGGTATAAATTTCGGGAGCGAACGAAGCATGTCGATATGTTTCACCCTATCTTCTTCCGAGATCTCAGGGTGATATTTCCAGCAGACAATATGTGTGAGCATATTCCTAGTTTACTACTGCCTGTGCCTCGCACCACTCTTTTGTTACTTTATGCCGAAAATCGAACATCTTTTCGATCCGCGGCAGGATAAAAAGCGGTGCGGCAAGATCTCCGATGAAGGACATCGGCGGTTCAAATTCGATCTCGTCGCGTAGGATAGCACCGCCTTCGTGCGGCTCGATGATGTGTTTGTGCCGCCAACTCGCAAACGGTCCAGAGATCTGAACGTCTTCAAACATTCTCGGCGGGTCGTAGACCGTGTGTTCGGCAACCCATCGCGAAGGCACGATCCCAAATATCTTTTGTTCAATTATCGCCCGCGAACCTACGACTGAAATATCGGCTTTCTGCACCACTTGCGCATTTTCCCAGGGCGGCACCAGCCGAGCAAAAGCGTCGGGCAGTTCGTGAAACGCGAACACGCGTTCGGGCGAAGCCTTGATCGTGGTCTCTTTCACAAATTGCATTAACTCTGACAATATCACAAAGACCGTAGTCTCGGGTTAACACAGGTCATCAAACGTTTACTTTGAGATCGGATCCCGAAATTGGCTTACTACGCGGATCGTGGCTATCGTCGGTATGGTCGGTATGGTCGGGATCGCCGGTATCGGTGTCTTGAAACGACCGCCGGTACGTCCGCGATCGAAACGACGGAAAATAATCGCGTTGCTGGCCACAAAAACTCGCGCTGCTTAGGGCAAAAACACGCATGGCTGGGAAACATTTATTGTAGTTCCAACCGCGTTTCAATTAGAGCCTGCTACTACAGTTTCGCGGGCGGTCGATTCAAAGTGAAATTTAACTGCCGCCAGACCTTTTCCAAATGTCGTTCTTCGACCCGAATGCTGCCGACCGAAAGCCGTAAAGTGAACTTGCCATTGAGCTTAGTGTGCGATAAGTATGCCTCGCCCGAGGCGTTTATCTCGTTCATAATTTGCTCGTTAAGAATATCGAGTTCCTCTTCGAGTGATGAGCCCTTACTCACGTGCAGGCTACTGACACGGCATGCTCTGAAACAGACCAACGCGAACGGCACAGGTGCGAGCATTTCAAAGTCAGGCGAGGCTTCGACCCACGACGCAAAAAGCCTAGCGAGACGGCAATGTTCGCGGATCCGTTCGACCAGGCCTTCGCGGCCGAAATAACGGATAACGAACCACAACTTTAGGGCCCGAAACCGTCGCCCCAATTGAATTCCGTAGTCCATTCCGTTCTTTACGGTGCCTTCTTCACTGGTTTTCAAATACTCCGCAACGAGCGAAAATGCCTGTTTCATAACGCCCAGGTCACGGCAATACAGGACAGAAAGATCGAACGGCGTAAACAGCCATTTGTGAGGGTTTGTGACGATAGAATCGGCACGTTCCCAACCGCTCGATTGCGGATCGCGGATCGCAGATGGCGGATTTTCGTTCAATTGACGACCGGTGAATAGATGTTGAAGTTCGGGAACAATAGCTGCGGAACCTGCGTAGGCGGCATCCACATGCATCCAAATTCCGTGCTTTTCACAGATATCAGCGATCGCATCGACCGGATCGATACTTGAACTCGACGTTGTACCGATCGTCGGGATAACACAAAGCGGTAAATAACCCGCCTCAATATCGTCCTCGATCGCCTCGGCAAGACGTTGAGGGATCATTTCAAATCGATCATTACATTCGATCTTTCTAACGGATCTGGTCCCGAGCCCAAGCGTGATGCATGCCTTATCTATCGAAGAATGAACATGTTCCGAGCAATATACGCGCAGCAAAGGCAGATCGGTTCGGCCGCTCATCCCAAGTTCGCGAATGTTCAAACCCGCGCGTTCACGGGCCGCGGCGATCGCATGCATCGTCGAAACCGAGGCCGTGTCGTAGATAATTCCCTCGAAATCGTCGGGCAATCCCATCATCTGCCGCAACCAATCGAGCACGACATCTTCAAGCTCGGTCGACGCAGGCGATGTTCGCCAGAGCATTCCTTTTTGATCGAAAGCGGCCGCGAACATCTCACCGAAAACACCTACAGATGACGTCGAGGTCGAGAAAAGCCCGTGAAAATTGGGATGATTCCAGTTCGTAACGGCGGGAAGTATCAGCCGATCGACGTCGCCGAGCACATCCGCAAAGTCTTCACCTCTTTCCGGAGCCGATGTCGGTAGGCTGTTCTTTAACCCATCCGGCTCGATCTGGGACAATACCGGAAGCTGTTCGATCTGCTCGAAGTATTGTGCGATCGAATCAACGATCGCATATCCATGTTTCCGAAACTCTTCGGACGGCATATCGCCGAGCCGTGCTGTAATTTCTTTATCCATCGATCTTATCAATTTCTATATACCCAAGCCGATTTTAGCCGAAGCCTGTTAGACAAGCCATCTGAATCGGGTATAATGCACGTCTGTAAACATTTACACGGTTTGCGACGTATCTCCTCCGCAAACATTTCCGGTGCCGAAAGGCCAAAAAGCGAAACATCAGAATCCGATCTTTTCTTTGAGGTGAAAATGAATCACAAAGTCTCCAGATATTTCTTCTCGGCTTTAGCTGTTCTTGTTCTTCCGATACTGTCGTTCGCCCAGGAACAAGGAATTGATCAGCGGATAGACGCAGCATTTAAGCCCTATGCCGATGGCTGGGAAGCGATCGTTTTTTATCTGGCACCATTGCCGGAGCCGTTCAATCTTCCGATCGTCCTCTATTTGCTCATCATCGGTGCGACCTTCTTTACGGTGGTGTTCGGCTTTATTAATATCCGAAAATTCCCACTGGCATTGCAGGTCGTGCGAGGCAAATACGACGACATCGAAATGGCCGACGATCCGGATCACAAAGAACCGCACGTTGAGAAGGCCGAAGTAAACGTTATCGAAGGCGACATTCCGGACACGATCAAAGATGAAAGCCACCATGGCGAGGTAAACCATTTTCAAGCACTTGCGACCGCTGTGTCGGGAACGGTTGGCCTCGGCAACATCGCCGGGGTAGCCATCGCGGTCGGCATCGGCGGACCCGGTGCGACTCTCTGGATGATAATTGCCGGACTTCTCGGAATGTCGTCCAAATTCGTCGAATGTACGCTTGGCGTAAAGTATCGCGATGTGGATAAATACGGTACCGTTCACGGCGGCCCAATGTACTACCTTTCACGTGGATTAGCAGAGCTCAAGCTCGGCCCGCTTGGCAAGGTCCTTGCAGTTGTCTTTGCGATATTCTGCGTCGGCGGCGCCTTCGGAGGCGGCAATGCTTTTCAGGCTAATCAGGCCACAAGCCAGATAGCAACGATGTTTGATCTGACTGAAAGCGGTGGCGCCCGAACTATTATCGGAATAGTAATGGCGATCTTGGTCGCGATCGTGATCATCGGCGGCATCAAGCGTATAGCAAAAGTAACTGAGAAACTCGTGCCGCTTATGGCCATCATTTACATTATTGCTTCGCTGGTCATTATCCTCTTCCACTTTACGGAGGTTCCGGCCGCAATAGGTATGATCATCTCGGGAGCATTTACGCCTGAGGCCGGAGTCGGCGGGGTTGCCGGGGTTATTATCCAGGGCTTCCGCCGTGCTGCATTCTCAAATGAAGCCGGCGCCGGTTCGGCAGCTATAGCCCACTCAGCGGTGCGGACGAAATACCCGGCGAGCGAAGGCCTTGTGGCTCTTCTCGAGCCATTCATCGATACGGTCGTGATCTGTTCGATGACCGCCATCGTCATCGTTTTGTTCAATATGCAAGGCGATTTCTTCCAGTACGGCGGTATCGTCGATGCAAGCGGCGCACGCAATGTTATGATCGAGGGCCAAGCGGTAAATGGCGTTGACCTCACAGCCCGGGCCTACAACGATGTACTACCAGGCTTTAATGTCGTGCTGACCGTTGCGATCGTGCTCTTCGCTTTCTCGACCATGATCTCTTGGTCATATTATGGGCTGCAGTCGTGGAAATACTTGTTCGGCAGGTCTGCGGCTGCCGACCTTTCGTTCAAGGTGCTGTTCTGTATCTTCGTGGTTATCGGTGCCGCCGCATCGCTTGGTTCGGTCCTTGCGTTCTCTGACGCGATGATCCTAGCAATGGTCTTCCCGAACATGATCGGGCTGTTCTTCTTGTTCCCGAAGGTTCGGGAAGAATTGAATCGATACCTGAAAGCGATCGGGAAAACATAGCGAAGTTCATAACTTCACAAACGTCGGGGCAGTTCCGTTATCGGTTCTGCCCCGATCCTCATTGAACAGCCACACTTTCCGAAAAGACGGATCGGCCAAATAAAAGAAAAAGACACCTGCCAAGTTCTGGCCGATGTCCTTTTCACGTTTTCAAAGATCTTGCCTTGCTTTACTGGGGCGGCAAGCCCGGCATTCCTCCGGGGAATCCAGGAGGCATTCCGGCCGGTGCATTTGCCGCGTCCGCCGCATCTATGCGTTCGAGAACTTCGTTGTATATCACGATCTCGCCGGCCGCTTCCATTCTCTGCCGCGCCGCCGCCAGATAATCCGAAAAGACCTCGTTCCGCCTTTGCGACAGCTTTTGCTCGATAAGAGTCGTTCGCTGTTTTGCGAATTCATCCATATCCGCTTCTGTCCGAGCTACGGCACCGATAACGTAATAATTCTCGCCGATCTTGATCGGGGTCTTTGTTACTTCGCCGGGCGTGAGCGCAAAGATCGCATCTTCCATTTCCTTGTTCGTTGTCGCCGTCGGGCCTTCACCGAGCGGCGATCCGAGCGTGAATGCCTTTGCTTCGCCGGCCTTTACATTCTGGCCGCTGGCAGCACCGGCAATAGCAGAGGCGTTTGCCGCACCTGATGCGATCTGGTTCGCGATCGTCTCAACACGGGCACGTGCCTGTTCAAGTTTTACTATCTCAACGAGCTGAGTTTTCACCTCTTCGAATTCGGCATCCCGTGGTTCTTTTCGATCAACCAGCAGAGGAATCGCAAATCCCTCAGGAACCGGGATCTTGTCGCCGACATCATTTACATTTTCGAGCCCTGCAATGCCCTCTTCGAACTGAGGCGAAACGCCGACCTTTTCAACTGTGTCTCCCGGCTTCACGTAACCGGTCTCGCGGACCATTTCCGCCACGGTGTTGTTCGCTTCTGCAGAAAATTGCCGCGCGGTCGCGTTTACGTCCTTGTTCTCTTTCAGGGCCTGCGTCGCACGTTCGGCAAGTGCGGCTGCCGCTTCATACGCACGGCGGTTCCTAAGGCTTACCTCGATCTCTTTCTTCGCGTCTGCAAACGGCTTTGGAACATCCTCGCCTCGTCGGAGAATAAAGTATCTGCCTTTATAACTGATCGGGTCAGTAATCTCGCCGGGCTGCATCGCAAGCAATCGCTGATATGGATCCTCTGGATTGTTCAGGATCTCACGGATCATTCCGGGCAGATCGCCGCCCTTCGACGCAGATGCCGGATTCTCCGATTGGCCCTTTGCCAACTCGGCAAATGCTTCTTTCGTGACCGTGTCGCCACCCTGACGCAACCTCGCGACCAATTCAGTAGCTTTTGCCAGCTGTTGACCGTCAAACTCCGGTTTCGCAACCCGTAAAACGATCTCCTGCCCGAGGACCCCCGCCTTTTTGCGCTCCGGCGGCAGTTTGTCATATTCGGCCTGAAGATCTGCATCCGATATCGGAAGCTTTTCGCCGATCTTCGCCGTGTTAATAAATACGTAGCGGATCTTTTTCTGCGGCGAAGTAACATAGTAAGCCGATTTGTTCTTCTCGAAATATTCACGCAACTCGGCGTCGTTCGGTACGATCACCTTTGCCAGGTCGGCAGGCGTGAGTGCGACATACGAGAGGTCAAATTTAGTGTTCGACCGTCGAAAATCTTCGATCACTTCTTCTTCTGATACGGATACGCCGGATGTCAGAAACGCCTGAAGCTTTCGCCCGCTGATCTGGTCACGGACCGTTTCTTCATACGCGCTAACGCTGCCAAATTGGTTCGTCACACCTTGTTCATAACGCGCTTGATCCCACGGCTTTCCGTCTTCAGGTTTGTTCTGTTTACGGATCTCGGCCGCCACCTCGGCATCAGATGCGGTTAGGCCAAGCCGGGCCGCTTCAACGCGGATTATCTTACCGCTGATAGCGCCGCTAAGAACGCTCTTAGCCGGATAAGGACGGCCCTGCATAAATCGGCTGAACTGTTCTTTCTGGCGGGCGATCTCGCCGACTGTGATGTGTTCGCCGGCGACCCGCGCAGCCGTTTCGGTGCTGGTCGTCAGGTTTCCGGCCTCTCTTCCGGTATCACGCGGAACCAGGAGGACGAGGCTGAGCACCATGACAGCAGCGAAGATCAGAAGGACGAAATTACGTGTCTTTTCAAGACGGGTGAATAGCTTTAGCATCGGTAATTACTCAGTTACAACTAGAATATTGACATGTAGAGATAAACTAGGATGTTACCAAAAGCGCACCCAAAACCCAAATAAATTGAGAAGATGTCGAGCGACAGGACAAATGGCCCGTTCGCCCGATCGACCTTTTCATTGAAAATCGCATACGATTAGTAAATACTCTAGCTTTGATATTCATTCATTCAGGAGCGGCATATTAGCGAACTGAAAAAGATCGAAAGCGTGGCGATCGTGGTCAAGCCCGGCCATGCCGACGCGTTGAAAACCGCAGGCGAGCTTGGCGATTGGCTTACACCGCGAGGCCTTCGCCTTTCGGGCCGTCCGCATTGCCCTGCCGAGGCTATCGACGAGAACGATTCAGCAGCCGGTGC
>CAZXTS010000128.1:6240-8532 GCA_964643745.1 uncultured Chloracidobacterium sp. | reverse complement strand
TCTGTCAATCCGACCGAATATACGAAATACGCAAAAAGAGCGATACCGATCAGAGTCAGGATCACACCAAGGAATTTCAGTTTCCCCAGCCGTTCCGTATTCTTTCCGCTATCGCCCCGTGTGAATGTGTCAGTTGTCTGATCTTTCTCCGACATTCGACGCGCGGCCCTTACGATGCTATCGTTTACGCCACTGCGGTTTCAAATGCGTTCTACGGAATAACCAGCTTTTGGCCCGGTTGGATCAGGTCCGGGTTCGGCCCGATCACCTGTTTATTCCGTTCATAGATCGCGGGCCACTTGTTCATGTCGCCGTAGTATGTGATGGCTATTTTCGAAAGCCAGTCACCGGGCTGAACCACGTGGATTCGCGGGGAATGACCAGGCCGTCCGGGATCCGGTGGATATTGACCCGGAGGATACTGTTCGTTTGGTGGTAAATAGGGTATCGGTGCGGCGGGTTGTATAGGCACCGGCTTTATAAAGCCGATAAGATGATCGAGCAGATGCTTGTCAAACATATTGGGGCCATTCGAAGCGACCCAGTGTATTCGGCCAACTCTTGTCATCAGCGGAGCTTGTGGAATCCCAGGGATCGGAATTGGATGGGTAGGCGAGACCGGTATGCCCGGAGCAACCGGCTTCGTCAACAGGCAAAGATAGTAGAGAGCTTCACCAACAACCGCGTAATTGATGACCAACCCATCCCTGATGATTATCGGGATAGTGCTGATATCGTTGATGTTCAACGGGGCCGGGTTGATGGTTGCGGCGGGTTTTCCGCAGTAAACCGCGCAATATGAGGCCAATCCGCCTCCAAGCGAGTGGCCTACCACGATATCGCACGGGCGAGAGTTCGCCAGACTCAACGCTATGGCATAGTAGGGCGAGATCCCTGTAAGTCCCTGCAAGGCATTGTTGAGCCAATCTTCGATCGAAGTAAGATCGGTTCCCGAGAAAGAAAGGATCGTTTTTTCTTTTCCCGTGACCAGCACGGCACGGAATCCTCCCTTCTCAATAACTTCGGTTATCGTCCATAGGCTGCCGTTCGAAAACTTATACTGCCCTGGATTCCCGCAACCCTTGTAAGCCAGCCAGCACAGGCCTTGAACATCTTCGTAATCTAATCCCCATGCACTTGGATAGGTCGCCATAATTTTTCTCCTTTTTGTTAGCGGCCTTCGATCTTTACACCTAGCGAAAATCCGCCTTCGGTCAGCCCTTTGGCACCGGCAACGCCGATCAGGATCGAGTAGGGCGAGCCAACCGAAATAAATTCGATCTTCCGCGTTCCGTCATCCTTGTTCGAAACTGTCCGGCCACCGCCTAGATTTGCGTAGATCGGATACTTGGCCTCACAGGAAATCGCAGAGGAAATATTCGGCGGAGCAGCCGTTTCAGCAGCACCTTGGCGTAGCGCGTACAGATTTACCGCAGCACCGTCTTTCGGTGCGAGTGTGATAGTGATCCTTGATCCGGCCGGCATCGGTATCCGATAAAAAACGTGGTTTCCATTGAACATCTCGAAACGCGTGCCCGGAAAGCATGCGACCGAACTGCGCTCCGCCCAGCCGAGAGCTATCGTTTTGCCGTCTTTGATGTCGCCATTGATCTGACCGGAATTCGCATTCGCCGGCAGCGTCAGCGGTGTGACTTTTGGTCCGGCTTCGGGTGTCTGTGCAACGACAGACATGCCCAAAACCAAAACGGTTAGTAATGATAGGTTCAAAGTTTTCAGTATTTTCATTTTGTTTACTCCTAATATTTATTGCTTAAAGTTCGTATGAGTGTTAAACGTCGCGGGTCTAGGGCCTCGCTCTGGTTGAAGGCACGTGATACGGTTCGCCTTTAACTGGAACCCTTGCGGCAGCTGCTTTGCCTTCGGCAGACGTCCAGGGTATGCCGTAGAATAATCCGTCATTTGGAAGCGGCAGCAAGCGGTGGTCAACAGGACTTCCACCGGCCGGAACGACCGCTTCGATCAGGTAACCGTTATAGTTCAGGTTTACATTCCCGCTCGCCTGTTCGGGATGCGGCACAGGCATACCGTCATTTCCGACGGTCCATTTGAAGGTCCTTATAGTTTCACCATTTATCCGGATCGAGCATTCCCAATTTCCCTTTCGGTCAGACATTCCCAGCCGATTATTCGCTGCATCGTTCCGACGCAGCAGCGGCAGTTTCACCTGATATTGGCTGAATGAAACTTCGTCCATGTATTCGTTTGCCGTCTTATATTGGGGTGCCAATCGGTCTGTATAGATCGCGGTCTCGACACGCATAAGGCGAAGCC
>CAZXTS010000128.1:1538-6230 GCA_964643745.1 uncultured Chloracidobacterium sp. | reverse complement strand
ATAGTCGCCCGAGCCCGGAAAGTTCAGCGGAGTTCCGTTGACAGAACATCGCGTAACTGCGTGCGGCAAACGATCGACCTGTCGCTTGGTCGAGATATTGAAATAGATCTCGATCTCACTGTTGAAGTCACCGTCCGCCGGAATTCGGAAATAATTCGGCGATAGGTTTTGGCCTGTGATCGGCCGGACGAAAAGGATCGCCGCGGGTGTTTCCGCATGACGCTGAATGTAGTAATGCGGAACGTCCGGTACCGGAGCCGTCGCTAGGCCGCGAACGCGTGTCGCCTCGCGAACGTCGATCTTGTATGTGCGAAGGAGCCGCTCTTCGTCCGTGTTGCCGTTGAAGTAATAGACCTTCACATCAAGCTTTCCCGTTTCCTTGATCAGCTTGGTCTTGTCTTCGCAGCCTCGCTGATTCGTCATTACGTAGTCATCACCAGGATTGCGTTGTTCCCGTGGTGCTTGGTCGTCAGCCTTTCGATATACAGTGCCTTCGCACCTTATCTTCGTTAGTTCCTTCCCCGCCTTGCTGACGACAACGTTGAAACCACTCCGGTTCGGAACCGTTCCGAACATGCGGAGATGCGACTTAAGGTGCCAGCCGATCCCAACCTGCCGGCGAGCCCCTGCGCTATATTCCTGAAGCGGCTCGGCATCGAAGAACGTAAAACCATCATCGATCACGATCTGACGATCTGAACTGGACGCAGATCGAGCCGACGCGCCATTTCCGACTTCTTCCGCCTTTACCGTTCCAATCCTCGGCCCGCGAAGATCGATCTGGCCAAGCACCGGCATCGGTAGCACTGTGAGGACGATAAAGAATGTGAATGTGGTTAGTTTCATTTTTTTTGTTGCTTGGCCTTCATATTTAATTACCTATTTTCCGCAGCTTGTTTTAAGCGTGTGTTTTCCTTTATTTGCCTCGGCCTTGCACCGTACAGCGCAGTTATCGGTTACGTAGTTGAGTATCACCTTGCTTTCGATAACCGCGTCTTCTTTTGTTGGTTTTCGTTTCATCTTCCGCTCAAATTCGGACGCGGCGTCTGACGCAAGCCAATCACGCACCATCCCTTTGGCTTTTTCGTCCATATCGAGACAAAACTTATTGCACGCATTCAGCCCGGCTTGTGCCTCGTCCTTTGCCTTACCAACGAACCTTTGGCCGTTGGCCTCAACGATGCCTTCACATTGCGAATCGCTTGCACTCGGGCCTAAACAGCCTAATGAGATCGTCATTAAAAGTGCCAACGCCAGCGGCATGTTGATGATGTTCTTGCAGTTTTTCATTTCGCTCCTTTCTCAGATAATTATTATTTGGGGATGCTGGGGTACGGCGTTCCTTTTTTCGGCACCCTTGCAGCTGCAGCTTTTCCTTCCGGCGTCGACCACGGAATACCATAAAAGAAACCTACGTCAGGCATAGGTAGTAGGCGTTCATCTATCGAACTTCCACCGGCAGGCATCTCAACATCGACCAGATAGGTCTTGTTGAAAAGGTTCACGTTTCCGCTGCGTTGTTCCGGATGCGGTACGATGTCGCCATTGGAGCCGACCTCGAACCGAAAGGTTCGATACGCCTCGCCGTTTTCGATAAGGCTGCATTCCCACTTCCCGGGTGTTTTCGAAACATTGATCTTTTCGGGTACTTCGCCGATAGATATCGGTAGTATCGCGTTCAAATAAGTAAAGGTGATCCGTTCTGAAAATCGAGGATCGTTGCGCTCGGCCAGTGCCGTCTCATAGAAATAAGAAGCCGCTGTAGGTCGACGAAGATCGATACTGTCATCGCGAAAATTGACGCGTTGGCCGTTAGCTGTGCAGCGAATGAAAGCCCTGTAGTAGGTCCGTTTGTCCGGCGTTATCGGAAGATGGATCGAGATCGCACCTCCCGTCGGCTTGTCCGCATAAACGAACGGTCGCTGCCCGAGCGATCCGCCGTGATGGTAATTTCCGCCGCTGGCATGCATTATGCCGATAGGCACTTCGGCATACCGTTGAATAAAGTATTCAGCAACTCCCGGATACTCCTTTCCGCGTGGCCCGCGAATTATCGGAAGTTTGTGGACGTCAATCTTGTGCTTGCGGACGAGAGTTTCCTTGTCGTTAGTGCCGTCCACGTAAAAGACATCGACATCGAATTGGCCGATCTCCTTGATCGGATCAGACACATTTGAACATGGCTTCGTCTGCATAAAATCATCGAAATCGCCGATGGACTTTTGCACTCTGAATTGAACATCGTCGGCTTTCCGGTACGTCCATCCGCCACAGAAAAATTTCGCGACTTCTCGGCCTCCTTTCTTCAACACGAGGCGAAACCCGCTATTGTCCGGGAAAGTCCCCATCAGACGCAGAGTAGGTTTTAAGAACCAGCCGACATCGATATCGCCGGTGTTCTGCGGATTGCGTCCCTTCGCCGCCTCGGCCGCGAAGAACGTATAACCATCGTCCATTACCATCTGTCGGCTGGCCGTCGTTGATGGCTGGGCAGAAGTCGCGGCTGACGTTCTTGGCGCCTCCGTGCGGGACTCGTTCGGCGTTTGCGGGGTTCTCGGTTTCGCAGGTTCAGCCTTTGGCCGATTGACAGACGGAACTCGTATCGGGAACTGAGCCGATGCGAAAGTGGCCAGAGCAAATGACAAAATTACTAGAATAATGAAGTTTCGTTTCATATTTATTTCTCTCTAATCCAAATCAACTATTTGCGCGGTACAGGATACGGATCTCCCTTTTTGGGTACTTTCGCCGCCATGGCTTTGCCTTCCGGCGTTGACCAAGGAATGCCATAAAAAAGCCCCGCATTCGGCATCGGAAGCAGACGCTTATCCAGCGTGCTACCACCTGCCGGTATCTCGATGTCGATCATGAAGTTGTCAGGTGCGAGATTGACGTTGCCGCTTCGCTGCTCGGGATGTGGAACAATGTTGCCTTCGCCGGTCACCTCGAATCTGATCGTTCGAAAGACCGTGCGGTCCTTGTCGCCGATGATGCCGCACTCCCATTTGCCCGGAGACCGGGTTGTCTCGTACGACTTTTCTGCTTTTCCGTTTAGCGTCAGAGGCAACTGAATATTCGTTCTGTCAAATCGGATGTAGTCGCGGTAAGCCGAGCGATTCGCCAGTCGTCCCGAAAGAAATGCATTGAAGATCGGCGTTTGTCGAAAATTTGTCTCACTTGGGCCGATGTCGAGCGGTGTTCCGTTGACCGAACAGCGCAGATAAGGCGTATAGCCAAACACGTCGTCAGCATCTTCCATCGGCGAAAAGAAAGTGTGTAAATACAAAACGCCGCTTGCCCGGCGCGAAATATACGCGACTGCCACATCCGCGTGCCGGTCGATATAGAAGTCGGCCGGAGCGTCATCGACCTTTGGAGCTCGCCGGACGTCGATCTTGTATGTGCGAACAAGAGTCTCGGAACCTGAGTCGCCGTCAACAAAATAGACCTCAACATCCATCGCACCTGTCTCAGCCACCGACTTGGTGCGGTCATGGCAGGCCTGCGTCCGTTTAACCGTTCCGCCTGCAAGCTCGCAGCGGTGCGAATATAGCTCCTTAGCTCCTTTCTTTACCGAAAGACGAAGTGCGCTTCGTCGCGGCACATTTCCCAACATCTCGATATTTGGAACCAAATACCATCCAATGTCTCTGTGACTCTGTGTGACGGTCGTCGCAGTGAAATCGGTCGCTGCGTCGTTGACCACGATCTTCTGCGAGGACGTATTGGACTGAACATTACGAGATGTCGTAGTGCTGCGTTCGGGCTGCGGTGTTTGCGGCTGTGTCGCGGGTGGTGTGCTCGGCTGTGTGACGCGAGGAACACGTATAGGGAACTGGGCCGCACCCAGGGAAGGAATAAAGGCGGCCAGCGCCAGTACTATCAAGATGCTTTTCATTTTCATAATATTCATTTGTCGTTTCTAGGTTTCTGCGTTCCAAAGCGGCCGCGTGAAACGCTACCGTCCTGTTGATAACCCATCACGGAAATCCGCAAGCGCCTTTTCGTCGTCCGATCCGATCAGGTGGCATTTGACCGGCTCGTTGTCCGGCCACTCGCAAAAAGCAATGGACTTATTTTTGCCATTCGTGAATGCTGCGTTTATCACGCTGCCGGCTACGCGTATCTGCTCAGTTACCGTTGCTCCCCGCGACCGCTCGCGACCCAGCATCCGACCGAATCCGATCGTAGCCCGCGTCCGTTCGTCATATTCTGCGACCAGTAATGATACCGTCTTACCGTTCGCCGTATAAACACCTTTGACCTCCGCCTGCGAATTGTTGAATAAGCGGTTCGAATACTGCGGAATGATGTTCTGAAGTGAGAAACCGCCGATCGTCGGCCGTTCCTTCAGTTCTTCGACAAGTGCTTCGGTCTTATCGCCGGTCGAAGTAGTTTTCAGTGCCTTCGACCGTTCATTCGGAGTGCGGGTGCTGGTCGGCCTCGGTGGGTCGTAGACACGTTCCGGCTGTGATGTCCCGCCCGTGTAGACGAAAAAGCCAATCGCGGCCGCGATGATCAATGCCGCTAATAGAAGCACTAGGACGACGCCAACAACGATGACGATTATCAGGATTTTCGACGAATTTCGTGCCGGGGCATTTGGGTTCATAGCTGAAATTCAAAGGAACGATCAGTTTTCGCACCCTTTTGAAATCCTTTACTAAATCGCAGGCGAACAGTTATCATGTA
>CAZXTS010000128.1:0-1438 GCA_964643745.1 uncultured Chloracidobacterium sp. | reverse complement strand
GGCTTTGCGCTCGTCTTTGGCGTAATTTCACTTCTTTTTATTGCTGCGGCATTTTCGTATTTCCGTTCGGACGCCGAGACCGGAACGAACAATGAAACCGCAGCGTTGACGCTGAAAAGCCTTACCGACAGCGGAACTGCGTCTTCACCCGCCGTTTCGCCTGACGGACGCTTTGTTGCGTATCTCGAACGCACCGACAACCGTTTAGTGACAAAACTCAAGGATGTCGAATCCGGAAGCGTCGTCGATATCAAGATCGATGGTGCAGAGGTTCCTTCATCTCTTGAATTTTCACCGGACGGCCGCGATATCTATTTCCGTCAACGAGGCCTTTGGCGATCAGGCCAGGGCGTTTTCAAGATCCCCGCATTCGGCGGTGTTCCGGTTCAGGTCGCGACAGACGTGTGGGGTTCGTTCAGCATCGCGCCCGATGGGAGATCGATAGCCATCTACCGCGAGGATACTCGATCGAATATTGATCGGCTGATAATTCGTGATCTGAATTCCGGAGAGGAAAGAACAATAGTCGAACTCATCCCTCCGGACCAATTCTTTGTCCTGGTCGCTCCTGCGTGGTCGCCGGACGGCCGAAAATTGGCAGTGATCAAGCGTCCGACGACCGGTCAGCGATCGAAGATCACCGTTTTCGATACTTCGTCAGGCAAGCCCGAATCGGTTCCAACTGAGCTGCAAAAGCTTTTCCATATAGCGTGGCGGCCCGACGGCAAGTCGCTCTACGCATTATCAAAAGAACCTGAAAAAGGCCGTCAGCTATTTCGCGTAGAGTATCCGTCGGGAAGTGTTTCAAGAGTGACAAATGATCTTGATCTTTATGACGGCATTTCGATCACCAAAGACGGCCGTAGGCTGGTAACAGAGGTCCGCAGCCTTGTTTCAAACATTTGGCTGATCCCTGCAAACAAAAGCGAAGAGCCGAGAGCGTTGACGAACGGAAAATATGGTCATTACGGGCTCGGTGATCTGAAATTCGCAACCGAGAACCGCGTGATCTTCGACGGCCGGGCGGACGTTGAACGCGACCTCTGGGCATTGAATCTTCGAGACGGAAGGCAGACACGATTGACCGACAACAGAGACACCCGGAATACAAAGGTCAGCCCAACGGTGAATGGCGAGCATTTGTATCTAACTTCAAATCGAACCGGCAGCGAAAACATCTGGCGGATCGATCAGGATGGCACTGACCCGGTCCAGATCACTGACGCGAAGGACGAATCGCACTGGTACCCGACACTTTCGCACGACGAAAAATTTCTTTTCTATCTGGCACGGGCCGCAAATCGGAGCGAGATCAGAAGGCTATCCTTGGCAGACAATACAAGTCAGACGATCAAAGTCGTACAGGATCTTTCGCCGCAGCACTTTTTCCAGGCCTCGCCTGACGGCAAATGGCTCGCGTTTGCTTATAAGACCAATG
>CAZXTS010000127.1:0-8601 GCA_964643745.1 uncultured Chloracidobacterium sp. | reverse complement strand
CCGGGTTTAATTATTCTGACCTGTATGATGCAGTAAAGCTGAAAGAGCTTGCTGAAATTTTCTATTCCGAGGTCTCGGACAAGGAACCGGTTCTTGGCGATGCGCTTAAGAAATATATTGAATCCCACGGAAATGGGTATGAGAAAAGGGTCGAATCAAAGATCCTGACCGATGCCGCACCGTTCCTTTCAGATTTCGTAGGGCGAATGTTCAAGATCAGCCGTGAGCGTTCGGAACTGGAACGCACGATCCTCGAACAGAATCCGGTTTGGAAGTACAAATTCTTCGTTCAGCGGCGTGCCATCAAAAAGTATAAGTCGCTTGAAGACCTCGCAATCGTTGCGGAATTAAATGAGGTCGAGTTTGAAGAAGCGGTCCGCGAATTTCGAAATAAGGCTTTCGACGACACGCTTGTTTTTGATGAAGAACTCGGGATCGCTTCGATCACAACCGCACTCGCAGATGCGGAAGAGAATCTTTCAAAGACCGAAGACGTTTTGCCTGAAACGGCAAAGACGCTCGAACTTGTGAAGAACGGTTACGACAAGCTGAAAGATCGGCCGTTCGGCAAGATGTTCAACGAAGCCGTTTTGGCGATCGAAGAAACGGGCGAACTGCTACAGGTTAAGGCCGCTCTGGATATTTTCGAGAAATGGTCTGCACTTCATTTCCACAAAAAAGATAAAAAATGGGCCGCGTTCAAGGTGCCGCACGGACTTGATTATCAAAACCTTGTTCACCTCATCCATCCCGAACCCGAACTCGCGAACGTAATGCGCGGCCGCGACGAGGATATGCGGCGGCGAGTGGGCTTCAAATTGACCGACGACCGCGGCACGATGCGCGAAGCTTTGTACGAGATCGATTACTGCATGATCTGCCACGAGCGTTCGAAGGACGCTTGCTCGACCGGTCTTCGTGAACCGGACGGCACGCCAAAACGAAACCCGCTCGGCATCAAGACCGAAGGCTGCCCGCTCGACGAAAAGATATCGGAGATGCACCTGCTCAAAAAGCAGGGCGACCCGATCGGTTCACTGGCATTAGTTACCATCGACAATCCGATGTGTGCCGGCACCGGCCATCGTATCTGTAACGACTGCATGAAGGGCTGTATTTTCCAGAAACAGGAGCCCGTAAACATTCCGTTAGTTGAAACTGCAACCCTGACCGACGTTCTGAAGCTGCCCTATGGGTTTGAGATATACAGCCTTCTTACTCGTTGGAATCCGCTCAACGCAAAACGGCCTTACGCTCTTCCTTATAACGGCAAGAATGTGATGGTCGTAGGGCTCGGTCCGGCCGGTTATACGCTCTCGCAATATTTGCTGAACGAAGGCTTTGGTGTTATCGGCATCGACGGCTTGAAGATCGAACCGCTTCCGAGCGAGTGGACCGGTGCTCTTGGCACAAAGTGTCCGAAACCGATCAAGGATCTTGCGGAGATCACCGAAGACCTGGACGAACGAATTCTTTCAGGCTTTGGCGGCGTTTCCGAATACGGCATCACGGTCCGCTGGGACAAGAATTTTCTGACGATGGTTCAGCTAATGCTCCAGCGGCGAAAACGTTTCCGTGCATATGGCGGTGTTCGCTTCGGCGGAACTCTGACGATAGAAGATGCGTGGGATTTTGGATTCGATCACATCGCGATCGCGACCGGTGCCGGCCGTCCGACCATCGTTCCGATGAAGAACAATCTGATCCGCGGCATTCGTCAGGCGTCGGACTTTCTGATGGCGTTGCAGCTTACGGGTGCGTTCAAAAAGGACACGCTTTCTAATTTGCAGGTTCGCCTTCCCGCGATCGTTATCGGCGGCGGCCTTACGGGCATTGATACCGCAACCGAACTGTTCGCCTATTATCCGATCCAGGTCGAGAAGATGCTTCAGAAATATGAGGACGTGGTCGCCGAGTTTGGCGAGACGCACGTGATGAAGCAGTTCGATCCGGAAGAGCTGATGACCATTCGCGAATTCCTCGAACATGGTCGTGCGATACGTGCCGAGCGTAAACGCGCCGAAGCAGCGGGTGAACAGCCGAATTTTGTTCCGCTTGTACAAAGCTGGGGCGGCGTTTCGCTTGTTTATAGAAAGAGGATTCAGGATTCACCTGCGTATCGTCTCAACCACGAAGAAGTACAAAAGGCGTTAGAAGAAGGCATCAATTTCATCGAATGTATGTCGCCGACCGAAGCTGTGCCGGACGAGTTCAATGCAGTAAATGCGTTGAAATTTGAGCGGCTCGATTACGTTGCTGAAACCGGAAAATTTGAAAAGACCGGAGATATTCACGAGTTTCCGGCACGAACAGTTTGCGTCGCTGCGGGCACTTCGCCGAACGTTATTTACGAAAAGGAAAAGCCGGGCACGTTCAAAATGGACGAATGGCGGCAGTTCTTCCAGCCGTTCAAGGTCGAGCGAAATGGCGACGGAAAGCTTCACGCGGTCGAAGCCGACAAGAACGATGTCGCGTTCTTCACATCGTACGAACACGACGGAAAGTTCATATCCTATTACGGCGACAACCATCCGAAGTATGCAGGAAACGTCGTAAAGGCGATGGCTTCGGCGAAACATGGCTATTCATATGTTGTCTCGCTTTTCACACAAGAATTGGCAGAACGCGGTTCGCTGCCACAAACGGAAAAAGACGCCATCTTTGACAAGCTTGAAGCAACGCTCGATGAGCAGCTCCGTGCCTATGTCGTAAAGGTCGATCGGCTTACGCCGACGATCGTCGATGTGATCGTCAAGGCACCGCTTCAGGCACGAAAATTCGAACCGGGTCAGTTTTATCGTCTGCAGAATTTTGAAACATCGGCGCCGATGGTCGATGGAACTCGGCTGGTGATGGAAGGCCTTGCGTTAACCGGAGCTTGGGTCGATGAAGAGAAAGGCCTGCTTTCGATGATCGTTCTCGAGATGGGAACGTCGTCGAGGCTTTGTTCGCTTTTGAAAGAAGGCGAGGAAGTTTTGGTAATGGGCCCGACCGGAACACCAACCGAGATCCCGCAAAACGAAACGGTTTTGCTCGCCGGCGGCGGTTTGGGAAATGCCGTGCTCTTTTCGATCGCGAGAGCCTTGCGCGAGCAAAACAACAAAGTAATTTACTTTGCCGGTTATAAGGACGGCGCCGATCTTTTCAAACGGGAAGAGATCGAAAACGCGACCGATCAAGTAATCTGGGCCACGGATTACGGTGACGAGATCACACCGGACAGGCCGCAGGACGCGCACTTCCGCGGCAACATCGTTAAGGCAATGATCGCTTACGCCGAAGGGAAACTCGGCGATAGGACCGTGGAATTACAAGAGGTCGATCGCATTATCGCGATCGGCTCCGATCGGATGATGAATGGCGTCCGCGAGGCTCGGCACGAAACTCTAAAGCCTTTCCTCAAACAAGATCACGTCGCGATAGGCTCAATAAATTCGCCGATGCAATGCATGATGAAAGAGGTCTGCGCACAGTGCCTGCAACGCCACGTAAACCCGCACACCGGCGAAGAATTCTTCGTTTTCTCGTGCTTTAACCAGGACCAGCACTTGGATTTTGTCGATTTCAAAAACCTTAACGACCGCCTAAAAGCAAACAGCGTCCAGGAAAAACTGACGAACCTGTGGCTGGATCGGGTGTTCGGACGCGATGAACTTAGATCCTTCATCGCAACCTGAAATCAGTCTTGTGGAGCTTTGCCCATTGCGCCCCAAGATTCGCAACGACCTCCGTATAGTGCCATTTCATTGGTAATCTGCCGTTGGATTTCGACTACCTTTTCGTACGTGATTATGCCCTGGAATTTGAACTGAACATACCCAGGATCGCCTTCATAAGGCTCAAAAAGAACGACCTCACCGACAAGTGCTTTGAGTCTAGTTAGAGCTTCTGCGCTAGGCTCCCAAAGGTCAAAATCGACATTGAAGTCAACAATATAGTCCTTTGAAAAATCAAAACCTTGCGATTGAAGAATGCGAAAAACATTTCCGTCTGGGTCATTTGGCCAATCCATCATTCTCTCCGTTTATTCTCGTGAGTTTACTAACTAACCGTCGATTCTACTCTGCCAACAACATCACCACGCCGGTTCTTGATCGGCATTGGCGAAAGCTCGGTCAGTGCGTCAGGCGACAGCACGCCGAGGTGTTTTAACATCGCGACTGCGGTGACAGGGTGCGCCCAGCGGTCGTCGCCGTTCGCAGCTTTACAATTGCCGGGCTCCTGGACCCAAGCCGAAACGTGGATTCGGGTCGCCGTTATTAGCAATGTGAGCGGCAAAGCCAGCATAACTGCTCGGGTTGAACAGAGAAAGGCCTGTCGGCTGCGAGTCATATTGGACGGTGTTGAACTCAGAAATATGAATGTTCGGGTTGCCGGAAGTGTGGCTCGCGTCGACCGCATGCATACCCTCATGAATTAGGATCGCAGCTCGCGAGTGTGGTCCTATCCGTCCACCGGTCAGATCATTTGTGTGGGTAAAGCTTCTGAAAGCTGGGCCGAACAGGATCTGTCGAGAGTTTGTCCCGGCTTCCGCTGCTATCTTGACGCCGTTGACCGGAATGCCATCATGGAACGAAGTAGAGCTCGAGGTAAAAACTTGAGCCAGGGCATGAAAAGTTTGCGTGATCCGGTCGAGGTCGGCTTGCGTACGAGCCCGGCGGATGCCATCTCCCGTAGTTCCCGGCGGCAGCAGGCGAAAGTGCACACGTAGAGCATCGTTCACAAGTGCTGCGATCGAGGGCTGAGTATTGAATGCCAATGCCAGCAGTGCAGTGGTGACCTTGCTGAGAGCGAGTCCAACGTCGCTGCGGGCGAGGGCCGCTCCGAACTCCCCCGCCCGCGAGGCGTAGAATAACGAGTTCTGAAGATCGAGCCGTTGAATAACCTGCCGCCCCGCAATACCAGCATCTAACGTGAGTCCGAATCGTACCTCGCATTGCCGGACCGCTGCCTGAGTTTCGCCTAGATAGTTGTTGTTCTGGACCGGGGGATTGCCAGTGATGCCGTGATGAGGAACGTCAAACCCCTGCAGGATAAGGGCCGCCTGAAGTAGATGTACGTGTTGCCCTGCCGTCCCCGGTTTCATCGAAGGACTACTAGTTTCGGCCCGCTGAACATGCAGATCGTTTTGCCAAGGTACCCATGAAAGAGCCATGTTTTCGCCCTCCGTATCAACTCCGTATCGCCAAAGGCCTAGTCCGTTCGTTTGTCCGTCCGAACTGCCTATACTGGTTGACGCAGGTACCGTTATATTTTGCGGGAATCTAAAAAGTCGGGTACGAGGGGCCGTACAAAGTGCTCTTCCGACACGACCGATGATGGCGAACTCGCGGCCCAGCCCCCTCTGATCGCGCCAAGATGTCCTTGGAGGGTCGAGGACTGCAAACGGCTCTTACCAAGTCAGTTGCTAACTTTCGGGTTTTTAGTACAGCATCGTGACGTGAAAGTGATCGTCGTGGCCATCCCAACGACTCACCCGCGAGAGTTTGTGAATCTCCGGATCATTGAACAAAATATTCTTCACATTTACATGAGAAAGAAATAATTCGATCAGGAGTTTGGTCGCCGTTTGATCGTACAAGGGGTCGGTATATCTGACAGGCAGCAAGGCATTGTCCGTCCTGCATGGCCGAAGGTCGATGTGCTTTCCTTCTCGGTGCGTGCTGTGCGGGGCCATCTTGCCGCCGAACCGAAAACTAATGTCACCGATCGCTACCGGTTTCAGTGGATACGTAAGTGAGAACTGTTCGGAGATCTCTTGTAGTGCCTTGATGGTTGCTGCTGTTCCCCATTGCCGCTCATGCCAGTTCCCTTTCCCATACGAGTAATACCCGAAACCCGACATTTGCGGAAGAAGTACGAGGGGTTCGGCGTTTAGACGACGAAGCGTGGCACCGCCCGGATCGACACGCCCATCGGGATTGGCGACAAACAATCCCTGAAAATCTTTTATCGCTTGAACCGTTGGATCGAAAATGTTCCCGGTACATAGCCCGCTGACGTAGATCTTTGAATCGATCCATTTATTCAACAGTGTCTGGATCGCTAATACATCAATATTATTATTCACTCCGCCTTCTCCGACAGATCCTGCGATAGTTACGGCCATGGGCATCGACTCCTAAAATTTAGTTAATGAAGATATCATGGGAATCAGAAGGTGACGTTTGTCAGCCAAAAAATTGTCTAGCATATTTTTACTCCGCTTCGGTCCGCCCAACAAGGTCGCCACGCCGATTCTTGATCGCCATCGGCGAAAGCTCCGACAGCGCACCAAGCAAAAGCACGCCGACGTGCTTAAGTAACGCGAAGGCGGTGACAATTGATGATGGCCTGATAGAACTTCACAGAGCTTACTTACGTGTCTTTTCACGCAAACTCAAAAGATGTTTTCTTAGCATACGTTCCGAGCTCATCACATAAAGAATTAACACGTTCTTGCCGTCGTAGCGATAAAATATTCGACAAGGCGGTTCGACGATCTGTCGGTAGTCAGTTTGCTTTAATTCTGGTGGACGGCTGCCGCTTTCGGGGTGTTTCGCAAGTTGATCGATGTGTTTGAAGACTCGTTGTACTAGAGCAGACGCGGCTTCCTCATTGTCCAATGCAATATAATCGGATATAGCATCGAGATCGCTCAACGCCGGTTCCGACTAGACTATTTTAGCCATCGCGACATTCTACGCTTTGCCTCAGCATTCGAAACCACACGGCCAACCATAACAGCTTGTTCGCCTCGGGCAATTCCTTCCAGCAGGGCCAGTCGTTCCTGCATCAGCTCATAGCTTTCGACATCGACGAGATATGCACTTGGCAAACCATGTTGTGTGATCAGGATCGGTTCCTTTTCTTCGTTCAGTTCAGACAAAAGCTCAGTTGCCTGTCGCTTTAATGTTGTAACAAGTTCCGTTCTCATAAAAGTGATACTAAAGTATCACTACCAGAAAGGCAAGGAATTGAAAAAGACCGGCTATCCGTGCACGATCGACTCGCAGATCGTATTCTTATTGTGTTACGTAGTTTGAGACTGTCCATGAGCCATCCTTTTCAGATGTTAGGCTCACGAACTCAATGGTCTCAGCCTTGTCAAAAGTGCTTTGAAAGCGAAGCACGGCTCCAGCACGATCCGGTCTAGGCGGAAGCGAACCGGTTGTTGTTATCGCGATCAACTCACGAGACTTGAGCTTCCCAAGGCCAAGATGTGCTGACTTACAAAACTCCAACCAAAGAGCTTCCCTTACTGCTTCGCGAGAAATAGAGGTCAACGCACGATAACTTTCAGTACATTTCTGGTCATCCCATATAGTTAGCCAAGCTTTCCCCGCTCCAACGATCTTTTCGACATCTTGCGGGACCGCCGATTCTGCGGTTTTGGGCTCAAACTTAAGCGATTTCAACAGATCTTCGAATAGAGCCTTGTCTTCCGGTTTATACAGGGATTTTGAAAGATGAACATCTAACCAATAACCCTTGTCCACATACTGAGCATACATGTCCTGCATCTGAATCGGCATGTCTTGAACCGTTGGACGATAAAACTCGAAATAATCGAATTTACCGAAACTTGCCTTGTTCAGTTTTTCATAAGCCCCCCAGCGGGGATTGCCCGAGCTCAAAACAAAATCGCGGCATTCGATATTTGTCTTACATTTTGCCGCCGGTTCTATCCACAACGAGACATTGAGCTCATCTTTGGTCGGATATAGGAGAAAATACGCGCCATCTGCCTTGGTTCCCACAGATCTTACTTCGAGCCCCGGAGCGTCGATCACAAGCCACCAAGGAGCACCGATCGATGTAAGCCGAAGCGAATCGCGAGCAATAGGTTGCGCGAGCGATATGGCGGATAGGACTAAAGATAAAACGATCGTGGAAGCGAATTTTTTCATTGGTTGAACTCCATAGCCTTTACTATACCAACAATGTCACCACGCCGGTTCTTGATCGGCATCGGCGACAGTTCGGGCAAGGCGTCAGGCGAAAGTACGCCGAGGTGTTTGAGCAAGGCTACGGCGGTGACGGGACGTGCACGGCGGTCGTCGCCGTCTTCTATTTTGAGTGCGATCGCTATCCCGGTCGGATGCTGTTCACTTGGCAGAATGCCGCACAGCCACACGCCTTCGGCACCGACCTTTGAGATTATCTTTCCTTCGGCTGCGAGCATCAGCATTGAATCAAGACGCTCGGTGCCGCCGATGAGTTCCGGAAAGGTCTTCATCGAACTCACGATCCGTTCGCAGGCATTTCGCGTCGCCTGATCAAAGCTTTCGGGCGGCGACATTAGATTCATAAAGCCGCGGGCCATTGACGCAAGCGGCATCGCAAAGTTTGGTGCCGCACAGCCATCGACGGCGGTTCTGATCTTGGCGACAGGAACTTCGCAGATCTGCGAGACAGCTGTGAGAATCGCCTGCTGAACAGGATTATCAAGCTGATCATATGTGGCGAGATCCGCTCCGATGTGTTTAGCGACAGCGAGCATACCGGCATGTTTCCCCGAACAGTTATTGTGAAACTGCGTTGGGTATTCGCCCGCACGCTGCATCCGCTCGGCCTCTTTTTCATAGAACGGCAGATGTGCTCCGCAGCGAAGATATGCCT
>CAZXTS010000126.1:0-8607 GCA_964643745.1 uncultured Chloracidobacterium sp. | reverse complement strand
ACCGTAATTGAGCGTTATGCGGGGATGGATACGCCATGAGTCCTGCACGAAGAATGCTAAAGGCCGATTCTTGATGCGGCTGACCGGGTCGCCAAAGCCCTGAATATAAGTTGAGGGCAAACCAAGGCCATACGATTGGACCGGTGTCAGATCCGGTGCTTCAAGTTGGCCAAATGCGGCGTTCAGATTACCGGCAGCAAAAGGTCCAAAGTTGAAAAGTCCGGCGAAGTTAAGTTCAAATACCGCGCTCGGAATGTCCACAAAGTTGACGTCGCCGCCAAATTTCAGCGTATGATTGCCCCATACTTTCGTGAAATTGTCAGCGATCTGAAATCTGCGTTCCGTGCGGTCCACCGGCGAGAAAAGCTCTCGTCCGATAAACGCGGTCCCTGAGATATTGAAGGCGACGGCTTCGCCGTTCTGAGACCTAAAGGTCGTATCACGCTGGCCAAATGAGAACTTGAACTCATTTGCCATTGTCGAACCGAAAGAACTATTCAGCGTTGCCGAGAACGAAGCGTCTGTCAGCTCCTGAATACCGGTCCTCGAAAAGTCATTCTGACCGAGCGACTGATTCTGTGATTCGACCTGAATTCCGGTGACATTGCCCGGGTTATACCCAAACCGGAGCGACAATTGATTGTTCGAGTTGATGCTGTGATCGCCGCGGATCGAGAAAAAATTCGTCCGCTCGGTCACCGGGAATATACGCTGAAGATCATTCAGCGGTCTGAACGCGATCGGCAGGCCATTTGAGCCTGTCGTGCCCACCGGAACCGGAGCGCCCGAAAGGAAGAATCGCGGCCCGACCTGTTGCCCTGCCGGGATCGGAGATGTCGGGGCACCGAGACTCGTAAGGTTATTGATACCCGTCAGTGCCGTTTGCGATCCGCTGGAAGCAAGGTAAAGATAGCCTACGGCTGCCTGGATAAATGCCGGGTTGCCTGACGCGATCAGCTGATTTGCCCAGGCGGCCTGCGCCGAGGAAAGTCCTGAAAACGTCTGGGTAAACGGTAAGATCGGAGCACCCAACGTGATCGTGGAGGCCAAGTTCGCTGAAGGATTACTTGTGAAGAACCCGGATTCATCCCGTTGGCGTCTTTCATAAGATGCAAAGAAAAATGTGCGGTCCTTAACGATCGGTCCTCCAAACGTGCCGCCAAACTGTGTGCGGCGAAAATCGGGCTCGGCGATCGGGGCAAATGCATTTCGCGCCTGAATTTTCTTATCGCGGAGAAATCCGAAGATGTTTCCGCTGTAAACGTTCGTTCCGCGTTTGGTGACGACGTTAACGATACCGCCGGTCGCTCGCCCGAATTCGGGTGCGTACGAGTTGGTCGCAACCTGATATTCCTGAACTGCTTCCATCGAAACTGTAGATCGTGCCGCATTGACCGAATTATCGGTAAAATCCGCACCGTCAACCTGTACAAGCGTTGAACGCCCACGCTGACCGCCGATGTTCAAACCCGAGGTCGGTGCCGGCCCGATCGGGCGACCGTTGTCACGACCCACGGTTGAAAGTGTAAGTGCGAACCCGGTCGCGCTTCGTTCATTGATAGGCAGATTTTCGATCCTTCTTTGGTCGATGGTCGAAGAGACAGTGGTCTTTGTTGTTTCGATAAGATCGACGTCATCGCCCGTCACGGTGACAATGGCATCGGCCGCTCCAACCTCAAGACTTATCCGAAGCTCGGCCGACTGGCCTACTGTTAATCGAACAGGCGAGATCGAGACCTTCTTAAAGGTTTGAGCCTCGGTGGTTATCTCGTATTCTCCAGGCGACAAAGCTATAAATCGGTAAGTCCCGTTCGAATCCGAAGTCGTGGTTCGCGAAACGCCCGTAGCGATATTGCGTGCGGTGATCGTTGCACCGGGCACTACAGCTCCGTTCGGGTCTACGACCGATCCCGAGAGGTCAGCTGCGGCAGCCTGTGATTGCGCTAAGCCAGCGCCGGTAAAGATCAGAATGGCAAACGCGGCGGCGGAAAATGCGTGTAGAGCCGCAAATGCCTTATCCAGAAATATTTTCATTTTTTCTCTCCTTGGCCCTGGCGCTTAGACAGACGCTTTGCTATTGCAACGAAACGGAACCCGGAGAGGTGATTGGATTGCCTCGCGGTGGCCGGGATCAAAAGATCTAAGTGCCAAGGTTAATATTCTGACAGAATAGCTGTGTAGTTTTTATCTTAAATATTTGTTAAACGCAAGGAATATTTACACTTTTCGCAACCGAAATTTTTATTGAAGGATGCGGCCGAACATCCGTACGTTGTCCTGTCTGACGAACGGCCGCGTCTTCCCGCCGATACGGACGGCGACTGTGCGGTTCGCTTGACAGCCGCTTGTTTAGGAAACGATACACACGTAAACTCATTGTTCGGCGTCTTTGATGGCGACACGGCACGTAAAACGCTCAAATGAATATAGTCTCTGTTTCAATTCCTACTCCCTTTTATGTTGGTGAAGTGAACGTTTATTTGGTTCGGGAGGACCCGATAACGCTAATCGATGTCGGTCCAAAGACGAAAGAGGCGGCAGATAAACTCAAAAAGAAGCTTGCGAATGAAGGTGTCGAATTTTCCGATATTCGGAGGATCGTATTGACTCATTCGCATGAGGATCATTGTGGGCTGGCAAAGCAAGTTAGGGACAAGGCAAAAAACGCGGAGATCCTTGTTCACGAATGGGAAACGGGCCATCTTTTTGGCCGCCTGGCACAAGAGATCCACCATAAACTGTTGCTGCGATCAGGAGTTCCAGCATCCGTTGTCGATGATATGCGGGGTCTTTATGAAGAGATCAGTCTGCTCACCGATTCCCTCGAGGACGGCGAATTCGGATACCTCACGGATGAAATGGAGCTTGAGTTTGAAAGTGGTTCGCTAACCGTTATTCACACACCTGGCCACACGCCGGGTTCGTGTTCGTTTGTTCGCGAGGCCGACCGGACGCTTTTCTGTGGCGACTGCGTCCTGAAGCGTATCACCCCAAATCCAATCCTTGCGCCGCATCCGCTTGAACCGAACCAGCGTTTTCCGTCGTTATCAGAATTTTTGGTCAGCCTTGCCCGGATACGAAACTACAGGCCAACTTTAGTTCACGGCGGCCACGGTGAACCGATCACCGATTTCGACGAGATCTTTAACAGATATGTAAAAGCGATCGAGAACCGCCAAAAGAACGTCATCGGCTTGATCGAGCCTTCGGGCTCGACGGCTTTCGATGTCGCAAAACGGCTTTTTCCATCATCATTTGACCACGATGTTCATCGCTTTCTCGCTATCTCCGAGGCGATCGCGCACCTCGATCTCGCGTTTTCGGAGGGAAAGGTAGGAATGGAATTAAGTGATGGAGTCGAATATTTTCGAACCTAAGCTACAACCGGGGAAAGCTTGCTGCCCGCCACCTCACCAATTTTTTCGGTTATTTTTGTAACACCTTCAAATCCCGGGAGTTGTTGGACGCGTTGGGTCACTGTTTTGTCAAGGCTCAGGAGTGCCGAATCATCGCCAAAGAGTATTGAAACTACTTGCTTCGTTCGTTCTTTCGCGAGCGAACCCTGTCCGACCGGATAGTAGAAATTTTCGATCACCTTCCTAGCGAGCCGCTGCGATGCATCGTTCTTTCGCAATTCCAATCGGGCAATGCTCCAGTAAAATTGCGTGTGTGCCGATTCTTCACGGATTATCGCCTTCAGGATATTGGTCAGGATAGGATGGTCTGCGATCTCGATCATGCGGCGATATGCCTGTGCGGTCGTCATTTCATGAACGGCTCCGAACGTCATATGCGTTGCAGTGAACCGATGACCGATCAAATTAGTAAGCGATGTGAGCAGGTAGGTATTGATGTGATAAAACTTTGAGACATTCTTTCTAACCTGATTCTTCCAATCACGGCCCGTAGCATGGCCGATCTCGTTGAGAAACTGGTTCAGCACTTCACCGTGTGTGACCTCTTCGATTCCCCAACGCTCCATGAACTTGCTTATAACAGGATCGCGGCCGGTCGGAGTTCGGCGAAGTTCCTGCCAATACATATCGGTCAGCGTTTCTACGTCCCGCATATAAAGCAGAACCGGGGTAAGACGCTCGTCAAACGGATATCGCCGCACTTCGTCCCACTCGATATTCTCGATGAATTCATCGGTCAACGCACGTTCCTGCCGATCGTACCAATCAAGCACTTCTTGTTTCGAATCGAAGATCATTTCTTAGGTATAATTGCCGGGTCAATGGAACCGTGCGTTGATCAGTTTCCCTGTGCCGCTGAATTCGCTATTCTAATAGGAAAGGATTCAGCTTAATTTGCCGGTTGATGCTAACTTATTATCAAAGTTATGTCGAAATATATCTTTACTTCTTTTCTAATTATAGCCCATTTTGTTGCGGCAACGGCACAAACGAATGAACTTCGCGTCGAAGGCGAGAAGCGCTTGACCAACATCCGCCAGCTTACTTTCGGCGGTGAAAATGCGGAAGCTTATTTTTCTTACGACGGCAAAAGGCTCATCTTTCAGTCCAAGCGTGACGGACACGGCTGCGATCGTTTATATACTATGAATATAGACGGTTCCAACCTCAAACAGGTCTCGAATGGAAAAGGCCGTGTTACATGCGGTTACTTTCATAAGAACGGAAAAAAGATCGTCTATTCCTCCACGAAATCCGGAGGTGACGAATGTCCGCCGACACCAGACCGCTCAAGGGGATACTTATGGCCAGTGTATCCGACATATGAGATCTACACTGCCAACGCGGACGGCTCGAATATCAAGGCATTAACGAACAACAGTGCTTACGATGCAGAGGCCACTATCTCGCCGGACGGCAAGACGATCGTTTTCACGTCGACTCGCGACGGGGACCTTGATATCTATTCAATGGACATCAATGGCAAAAACGTTAAGCGCCTGACAAACGAGGTCGGCTACAATGGCGGCGCGTTCTTTTCACCTGACGGAAAACAGATCGTCTATCGAGCTCATTATCCTAAAACAGAAACCGCGCTTGCCAGATACAAACAGCTTCTTGCCGAAGATCTGATCGAGCCCGCAGTCTTTGAGGTTTGGGTGATGAACGCCGACGGCAGCAATAAACGTCAGGTTACTAATTTAGCCTCGGCGAGCTTCGCTCCGTTCTTTACCCCAGACGGAAAGGCGATCATCTTTTCGACCGACCATTTCGACGTAAAGACACCGGGTGCACCGCGACGCCAGCCGAATTTTGACCTTGCTGTCATAAATGTGGACGGTACAGGGCTTGAACGTATCACTTATAACGAGACGTTCGACGGTTTTCCAATGTTCTCGCCTGACGGCAAAAAGCTGGTTTTCTCGTCGAATCGAAACGCAGCAAAACTAGGTGATACTAACGTCTTCATCGCGGATTGGGTGAAGTAGTGAAGCGGCGAAGTCCGAAATACCATGCCCACCAGATAAAGAAGAGCTGAAGCGGAATGCGAAAAAGCAGATACCACGGGCCGTATTGCATTCCGCCGAATTCTACCGAGCGCAGGCTGCCAACTATGTTGGCTGGCAATATAACCACAAAAAATACGATCAGCATGACCGCCGTCATTTTGGCGGTCTTTTGCCACAACAGGCCGATCGCGGCGGAAAGTTCGCATACGCCAGTGAAGTAAACCAATTCGAGCTTTGCCGGCATAAATCCCGGCATCATCGCGACCATCGGTTCCGGGTTTGTAAAATGCGAAAAACCTGTAACGACAAGCATTGCGGACATCGCGATCCTACCTATAAGCGAGATCGAGAACCTCTTGCCAAACAGACGCTTATTCGCCAAATACGATATTCCGAAAGTTACTAAAAGGATGAATAAAGGCGCCATTTTCGATATACTCCGTTTCAGTTTGCGATACACAAAGATTATCGAAAATATTATGCAGGTAAAAATATTCACTGCAGGTCTATTGGCTTTCGCTTCATTCGGTTGTACGACCGAACAGGGGCAGCCACCCGGCAACACGGCAATGCCGACTACTGCTCCAACGATTGCAGCGTCGCCCCAATTGCCAAAGAATGGTGATTACCTTGCGACCGGAGCTATAACAAAGATCGATCTGGAACTCGGTTCTGTCGAACTCGATCACGACGATATTCCCAGCCTTATGCCTCCGATGCGCATGGAATTTTATATCGCGGACAAAAAGATGCTCGACGGTCTGAAGGCAGGTGACCGGGTCAACTTTACTCTGCGTTATAAAGATCGTGCTGAAACGGTCGTGGCCATCTCAAAAGCAAAATAATGTCTATTCCTTTCTGCAAATTTCACGGCTTTGGCAATGACTATATCGTTATCGAGCGAACTTCGATTCCCGATACGATCGATCTGCCGACATTAGCAAAGAACATCTGCCATCGTCACACAGGCGCCGGCGCGGATGGCATTGCAGTTATCGGGCCGCCTGAATCTGAATTGGCCGATCTCTTTTGCGAGATCGTAAATCCTGATGGAAGTATTGCAGGATTTTCGGGAAATGGGACGCGCTGTGCAGTCGCTTATGTTTATTTCAAACAGCTTTCGACCGAACCTCGCCTGCGGCTCGAAACGCGCAGCGGCATTAAAACGTTTCGACTAATCGACGTTGAACCGGAGCGGCAATACGTTTTCGAGGCAGAGATCGGCAAACCGCATTTTGCGAGTAGTGAAATTCCCATCGGCATACCTGATCCGGCCGATACCGTTATCGACCTTCCGGTGTCCGTTCTTGACAGGGAATTTCTGATGTCGTGTGTGAACGTCGGAAATCCGGTGGCGATCACATTCGTCGATGATTTTAATTTTGACTGGCGAAGTTATGGAAAGGAGTTGGAAGTTCATCCGATCTTTCCGCAGAAAGCGAACATCGTGTTCGTGAAGGTGACCGATCAGGAAAATATCGAGATCCGCATCTGGGAAAGGGCTGCGGGCGAGACATCTTCTTCCGGCACCTGTTCCAGCGGAGCAGCCGTGCTTGCCGCGTTCACCAAAAAAACCGGCCGCAACGTCTCTGTCCATGCCGTTGGCGGTACGACTGAATTCCTCTGGCGGGAAGATGACGAAATGCTTATTACGGGACGCGCCGATCTTTCCTATTGCGGCACGTGGCCATTGTAAATTTTCAACCTTCGCCGTCATTCCTTAGTAACTCCGCAACAGTCAATTGTCGGAAATCGAAAATTCGGTCGAGCTGTTTTTGTATGAAGAAATGGGCGATGTCGCCGAGGGGCTCGACCGGCAGTCGATAGCGAACTTCGTCCTCGATCAGCGTCTCGCCGTTTTCGTTTTCAGTAAAAGTATGGGTGTGGATCCATTGTTTGTAGGGGCCCTTTAACTGCATATCGACGAAGCGAAATGGCGGTTCCCAAACGGAAATCTCGGTCCGCCATTTCATCGGCATTCCATGAAGCTTTATCCGATAATCGATAAGAGCACCTTGTCGAAGATCGATCGGCTGAGGAGTGACGATTTTGAAATTGAGCTCGGGCGGAGTTATGCGTTCGAGGTTTCCGGCATCTGCAAAAAAATCGAAAACCTCGGTCCGCGGAAGGTCGAGCGTTAGCTCGCGTGTCAAGACAAATTCTGCCATCGGTAATTACTCCAAACTCAGAATTCGATGCACGGAAACAAAAGGATTCAAAGGGCTCAATCCTGTTCAATGACCGACACGCCAAGCTCGTCAAGCTGACTTTTTTCTACGATTCCCGGTGAGTCCATCATCAGGTCCTGTGCCGAGGCTGTCTTAGGAAACGCCATAACGTCGCGGATGTTTTCAGTGCCGCAAAGGATCATACAGGTTCGTTCGATACCGGCCGCGAAACCACCGTGCGGCGGCGTACCATATTCAAGAGCGTCGAGGAAGAATCCGAATTGCGATCGAGCTCGCTCCGGCGACATTCCGAGTGCTCTGAAATTCAATGCCTGAACATCCTTTTGATGGATACGGATCGAGCCGCCGGCGCATTCGTAGCCGTTGATCACCGCATCATAAGCCTTTGCACGGACCTGTCCTAGCAGATGGTGATCGCTTTCGTTCTCGATCGCCTGCTTGAACATTTCGAGGTCTTCATCCATAGGCGATGTGAACGGGTGATGCGCGGCGATGTACGTGTTGCTAACATCGTCATGTTCGAACATCGGAAATTCGGTGACGATCAGACATTCGTATTTGCTCCGGTCGATCAGGTTCTCGCGGCGGGCGATCTCTTGCCGCAACGCGCCGAGCGATGCGGCAACAACGCTCTTCTTCCCGGCAACGATCAAGACCGCATCACCTTCAACGGCTCCGGCTGTAGCAGCGAGTTCTGAGATCTTCGCTTCGCCCAACACCTTGAGCAGCGATGATGTATTATCTTCGCCAAGTTTTATCCACGCCATCGCACCCGCCCCATAACGCTTCACGAATTCCTGCAACTCGTCCGTCTGTTTTCGCGAATAATCTGCCTTGCCTCTTGCGACGATACATTTGATCTCGCCGCCTTTCGACAAAGTTTCATCGAACGGTGCAAAATCTGTATCGCGTAAACTTTCGCTCAGGTCGATCAATTCCATTCCGTAACGCAGGTCGGGCTTGTCGCTGCCAAATCGCCGCATCGCTTCGGCA
>CAZXTS010000125.1:0-8728 GCA_964643745.1 uncultured Chloracidobacterium sp. | reverse complement strand
TCGCCTGCCGCGACCCACTAGAACTGCATCTTGACAACAACACCGTCTTTAGAGAGGCGTTAATAATATCGTAAATATGTTTGTCCCATCGCTGCGTGTCGGACTTTGGGACAAATGGGACAAGATCGGACATCAAAAGGCGACGCGATCACTGACGCAATCGTCGACACCAGCCCGCGACCCCACCGGTCGGCGCAAATCATTGTCGATAGACGGGCTTAGCGGATCTCGGGCAAATTTGTTTAATTTTGGGGTATCTATTTTCACAAGTGGAACGATTGGCCCCGCACGCCGTTGAAAATGCGGCACTTAACCTGTCTCACTTTTCCCAAAAATGAAAGAGAAGTGAAACACCTCGTAAGCAGATCGCGGTTCCTTGAGGGATGGATCCAATGCAGTTCGCCACGACTTTTCGGAGCGGTTTATCGTGAACCAACAACCATTCCGGTCCGAATTTCGATCGCCACGCCCGCGAATTCATTAAATAAAAAAAAGCTGATATCTTTTTAGTCGTATGACCGAAGCAAAAGTTAAGAAAGTAAAGCCGGATATTCGTGCGATCACGAGGCTTGTTCCACCTAGCGGGAATCTTGTTCAGGGGCAATCGGAACTCCCGATCGATCCGCGTTTGGCCGAAGAGGCAGCGGCGATAATCGCGGCCAGCCAGAATCATTACGGCGGCAGCGAAGGCGATGCGAACCTGCGAAAGGCTGTTGCCGAAAAGATTGCGAAGTATAACGGGATCGAGGTCGATCCGGCCGCAACGCCGTTCGAATTAATGATCACAAATGGCGGAACAGGTGCGTTGATCGGCATTGCGCAGGCCTATCTTCGCGGAAAGTCCGCACTCGTCTTCGAACCGTATTATCCCTATCACCGCCGCATCCTTGAAGAGTTTGGCGCGAAGAACGAGGCGTTCGAGCTGGACGAAAATTTAAGGTTTGAAAAAGATGCGTTGCTCGCCCGATGCAATGAATTAAAGGATCGGGCGGAGTTTCCGCTGAAGGCGATAATAGTTTGCTCGCCGGCGAACCCGACCGGCAAGGTCTTGTCGCAAACCGAGCTCGAGGCGATCGCCGATGTCGCAAAGGAACTCGATCTGCTTGTTGTTTCGGACGAGGTTTACGAACATTACGTCACGGGCGAGAATCCGCATACTCCGATCGCCTCGCTGCCCGATATGCGCGAGCGAACGATCACCGTCAATTCATTTTCGAAATCGTGGAACATCTCCGGCTGGCGGCTCGGTTATGCCTTTGGAAAAGGCGAGCTGATCGCTCCGATCAATAATGCCGCAAACGTGATATATGTTTGCCCGGCGACGCCGCTTCAGGCCGCTTTGAGCAAGGTGCTGATGGCCGACAGCGAATATTACACGCGGCTGCGCGACAAGTTTGACGCGAAACGTCGGAAGTTTTCTGAAGGCATTTCAAGTTTGGGATTTGAGATCTATAGCTCCGGCTCGGCGTTCTATATCTGGGCCCGGATACCTGAAAAATTTAACGATGCGATCGCGTTCAACGAAATGCTAATGCGCGATGCCGGAGTTGGAATGACGCCCGGTTCGGCATTCGCCGACACTGACACATGGGACGCACACGTCCGCATATGCATCGCCCGCGAGGATCAGATCCTTGACGGCGCGATGGAGAAATTGCATTCAGTTCTGCGTTAACCATCGACGGCGAGAGACACGCTTTACGATGTTCTAAAACTCATACGAATAGTGCTCCAGTCAGCCCAAAACGAACCGTCGCTTTTTCCGATGATGATCTCGGGAAAATACGGCTACATCAATGAGTGGGGTGAGGTCGTCGTACAGCCAGTCTTCGAAGTAGCCAAGAGGTTTTCGGAGGGGTTGGCACGCGTAAAGCTCAATGGGAAATGGGGATTTATCGATCAATTCGGTGAGATCGTCATCGAACCCAAATACGGCATTGAGAAGTCCAAAGACAATAAGCGAAACCTGGATTTTCACGAGGGTAGGGCCGCGTTCTCCACTCCTCAACCCGGCAGGTTAACAGGAAAATGGGGATGTATCGACACATCCGGCAACATTGTGATACCTCCTGTTTGGGACCATATTTCCGAGTTCTCGGAGGGAATAGCGCTCGCGGGAAAACGCATAAGGCTAACTGAAGGGCGCACAATTACTCACACTTCAGAAGGATTTTAAATCAATCGGGACGGAGAGGTGTTGGATTTCCCGATCGTTGGAGGCTTGTTTTCAGAGGGTCTGGAGACCTTCCGAACTAGCGACAGCTGTGAACGTGAAAACGCAGCGTCGCGTGATAAAGACTTTACAGGGTACATCAATCATTCAGGCAAGGTCGCGATACAACCGGCGAAAAGGGTGTGCGAGCGGTTTCAAGAAGGCTTCGCACGGGTACGGGTTCACAATATGGATCAATGGGGCTTCATCGATAAGACTGGAAATCTGATCTGTGAGATGAAGTATAAAAATGTAGGCGATTTTCATGAAGGGCTCGCGTTGGTCGGTGAGGCTGACAAATGGGGATACATCAATCAATCCGACAAATATGTGTGGAGTTCTGAGGTTCCGATAGATCTAGAACAACAGAACAGCACGTTCGCCGGTTTTTCAATTTTCAGGGATGTGGACGATCGAGACGAAAATTATCCTCAAGGATTTGAAATCAGGTTTTTTGAGCCGGTCCGACACTGATAGCTAGAAAGGGCTAATCAGCGGGATCTTTTTGCGGCCGTTTTTTCGATAGATAAGAAAGTCGCTATCTACTGTGAAGATAGCCGCATCGTCATATAGTTCGCTCATTCTGACCAAGCAAGCGTCCGCGAGTGACATCGGCAAGTCAGCATATTTTTGCATCAAATGCCTTACGTGTGAAATTTCGTCAGTTAGCGAGAACTCCACATGTAAAACGCCAAGCTCGATCAGTTCGTAAAGCTTATCCCGCCCAGAAGGAAGATTTTGCAGTAAGAAACTGGCTTCGGCAATTACAGTTTCGCATGTGAGGTAAGGAGCACTAATGCTTTTGGCTTCCTCGCTAGACCACGCACTCCATTGATCATCTTTGCGGACAAGTCCGATGATCGGGCCGGTATCGGCAATTACACGACTATTCATTCTTGGCCGCTAGTCTTCTACGCCTCAATCCCTCTTTTTCCGCTTCCTTCGTTCCAAATCCGTCAAGATACTTTTTGCTAGTCGATAGATCGGGCGGCCCGCCTTTAACCGAGCCTACCACGTGTGGAGCGATATCAAAGATCGTCTTAAAGGGCTTGTCCGGAACTTGTTCCAAATTACCTTCGGGCCGGCCGTTCTTGCGCTTCTTTATGAATTCAAGGTCTTTAGGGGCGATCATATATACATTTGAAAATTTGCGTGCCTTAAGTTTGCCCTGTTCGATCATGGCAATCACCCGCCGGCGGCTTACACCGAGTATCTCGCTGGCTTGTTTTGTTGTTATGCTGTTCATAACTATTCCTCTGGATGAATAGTATTACTTTTTGAAAAACTATTCAAACGATTGTATAGTTTGGTTTTCGGTTCTATTGATTTCTATGCACTATCACCTGATCGGAATATGCGGAACGGCGATGGCATCGCTTGCGGGAATGCTGCAGGCTCGCGGCCACAAGGTCACGGGTTCGGACCAGAACGTTTATCCGCCGATGTCCACGCAATTGGAAGAGCTAGGCATCGAGATAACCTCCGGTTACAAGGCCGAGAACACTGATCTTCCGCGTGACGTAACGGTCGTCGGCAACACGATAATGCGGGGCAATCCGGAGATCGAAGAAGTGTTGAACCGCAAGCTGGTCTATCGCTCGCAAGCGGAGATCGTTCGCGAAGAATTTATCCGCGGGCGGCGTTCGTTGGTCGTTGCCGGTACACACGGCAAGACCACGACCACGAGCATCGCGACTTGGATATGCGAGGTCGGCGGATTGGATCCAACGTTTCTTGTTGGCGGCGTCGTGCAAAATTTCGGCCAGAGCTTTCGCGTGACTGACAGCAACTATTTTGTGATCGAAGGCGACGAATACGACACGGCTTTCTTCGATAAAAAGCCGAAGTTTATGTCGTATCTGCCCGAGATCGCCATTGTCAACAACATCGAATTTGACCACGCTGATATCTATAAAGATCTGGATGCGATCAAGTGGCAGTTCTCTCGGCTGATGAACCTTGTTCCCGGAAACGGAAGACTAATCTGCGGCGTCGATTCGCCGGTGGTTGTCGAAGTTTTGGACCAAATGAAAGGCAAGCTTTTCACTACGGTTGAAACGTTCGGCGTCGGGCCGGATGCAAAATGGCAGGCTCGGGATATAGCGCTCGAAACCGATGTTACCCGGTTCAGCGTTTATCGCGACAACGAATTGTTTGGAGAATTTCGGACGCAGATGATCGGCGATTTCAATATTCGAAATTGCCTCGCCGTGATAATCGCTGCCGATGCGTGGGGAATTTCTATTGAGAAGATGCAGGAGGCGTTCGATACGTTCAAATCTGTCAAACGGCGAATGGAGGTGCGCGGCGTTGAACGTGGGGTTACCGTGATCGACGATTTTGCTCATCACCCGACGGCAGTAGATGAAACTCTGCGAGCACTTAGGCAGCGTTACGCAACCAATCGTCTGATCGCGATCTTTGAACCGCGTTCGCGCACATCGCGACTTTCGACATTTGAGGACCGTTACAAAGACGCGTTCATGAACGCAGACAAAGTGATCATTGCCGGAGTGTTTAATCCGGAGGACGCAAAGAACTACGGCGATGTTATGAACGTCGAACGGCTAGTCGCCAACATTGCCGCGACCGGAATAACTGCCGAGACGCTGGCCGATGCCGATGCCATCGTCGATAGGCTTGGACCTCAGCTATCAGATGGAGACGTCGTTGCTATTATGTCAAACGGCGGTTTCGGCGGGATCCACGAGAAGATCCTAGACATTTTGAAAAGCTAAATCGCTATCGCCACTAAGTTTCAGCGGCCAACTTTGCTTAACCCGTGGACAGGAAGATCATCGCAATATCAGGGCCGACCTGTTCCGGCAAGACCGTTCTGTCGGTGCGGTTGGCCAGATCGATCGGCGGCGAAGTGATCAATTTTGACTCGGTCCAGATCTACCGCGAGATACAGATCGCCACCGCAAAACCGACCATCGAGGAGATGCAGGGTGTGCCTCATCACCTGATCGATTATGTGGATCCGAACATCAATTACACTGCGGCCGATTGGGCAGCGGACGCTACTCAAAAGATCGCCGAAATAGAAGAACGCGGAAAGACCCCAATTCTGGTCGGCGGAACCGGCTTTTACCTGCGAACGCTTCGCCGGCCACTGTTCGATAGCCCGAAAACAAATCAGGAACTGCGCGATTCGCTGATAGATTTCGGCAAAGAACACGGGCCCGAGGCCCTTCACAGTAAGCTGGCCGAGATCGATCCCATGGCCGCAGCGGAACTTGAAGTAAAAGATTCGGTCCGAGTGATAAGGGCACTGGAGTATTTTTATCAGACCGGACGGCTTATCTCCGCAGATAAGCCGAAACTGCCTGAGCCACCCGAATTTTCCGTTAGGATCCGGCTTTTTGTACTAGAGCCGTCAAGAGATGGACTTTACCAGAAGATCAATGCAAGGACGGATGCACATTTCGCCGCCGGGCTGGTCGAAGAAGTCCAAATGCTGATAGCAAAAGGAGTTAGACAGGATCGCAACGCCCTCGGCGCTCATGCCTACCGGCGTGTTTGTGAGTATTTACGAAGCGAAAGAACTCTTGAAAGCGCGGTCGAAAGATCAAAACAAGACGTTCGAAATTATGCAAAACGCCAGCTCACCTGGTTCCGTGGCGAATCCGATGCAATCTGGCTCAATGGATTTGGTGATAACCCCGATATTTGGGATTCTTTGCGGCAAAACCTACATGGCTAGTGCACCTGCCGCTTCTAACTTCAATTTGGGCCCAATTTTCCGCCGTTCGAACAGTAAACTGTTGGTGAATTTCATTGACAAATAACGTTAAAAACTGTTTAATAATTGAGGGATAGAGTATCTTCCCGACTGTTTATAACTACCTCCAACCCTCCAGAAGATCAGGCGAGATCCAAATTTGCCGTGGATCAGGATCAAATAAATGACTCCGCACGCAGCCACGAAACGGTCATTCAGGCCGTTTCCGAAAGTTTTACAGGACCTAGAGCCGACCGATGAACTAAAGTTCATTTCGGAACTCGGTCGAAGTCTGCTTTTCATGGTACATCCGCGAAAGGTTGGGCTTCGGGTGGCAAGCGCCTTGAAGGATGCTGTTTCCGCCAGTTCGTGCATCTTTGTTGCGGAGCTTGAAAACATTGGCGTCGTAAGCTGTGGCTTTGACGGAAAAGGCGAACTTGATCGGGGCTATCTGGACAAGGTCAAATTCGACAAATGGATGGAGTTCCTGCCGCCTCAGGTCGGCTATCGGGAAGAAGATCCGAACAAATTTATGCTCCGGTTAGAACAGCACCGCGTGGAATACGTATCGCCGCTTCACATTAACGGTGAAATAAAGGGTGCGATCGTGACCGGCTTTGAGCGAAAGAGCGACCTCACCGAAGCGAAAGGCAGCCTGATCGAAGCCGCAACACAAGTAGCTGCGATGAGCGTAAACCTTTCAGCTCACTATGAAAGCGCGATCAACCGAACGATAAACAGAGCAAAAGAGGAACACCGCCGGTTCACAGAATCGGTTCTCGACGCATTGCCAGTCTCGATCTATGTGGTTGACCGCGACTACCGTATAGTTTCGTGGAATCGACATCGCGAGATAGGGTCGCAGGGAATTCCGCGAGATTCGGCTGTCGGTCGAGATGTCTTTCAGGTTTTGGCAAAGTTTCCGGAAGGAAAGGTTCGACAGGAGTTTGAACGAGCCTTCAGGACGGGCAAGATCGAACGAATAGAACAGCAAACGACCGCCGAAGACGGCTCGACCAAACATTGGCTGGTAAGCAAAGTTCCAATGTTCGACCCCGAATCGGGCGATGTTAGCCACGTCATTACAGTTGGCGAAGACGTTACAGTTCGTGTCGAAGCGATCCACGCGGTCGGCCGTGCCGAAAAGCTGGCAGCCGTCGGTCGGCTTGCCGCGGGTGTCGTCCATGAGATCAATAATCCGCTTGCGACCATCTCCGCGTGTGCTGAATCGTTGGAACATAGATTAGAAGAAGGTGCGTTCGCCGGCTCCGATGCCGAAGACGACCTTAATGAATATCTCGGTCTGATAAAGAACGAGGCATTTCGCTGCAAAACTATCACAACGGGCTTGCTGGATTTCAGCCGTCTCCGAACAGGCGACCGGCACGCCGTTGATGTTGTTGAGTTGATCCGTTCGACCATAAACCTGGTCACACACCAGAAACGCGGCAATTCAGTCGAATTTGTGATCGAAGCTGAAACGGACATTCCGCCGATCAATGCTGATGCGGGACAGATACAGCAAGCTTTGATCGCACTTGCAACGAATGCGATCGATGCAATGCCCGACGGCGGAAGATTGACGATCCATGCGTCAGGCAGCGGAAAGCGGGTGTCGATAAAGGTGGAGGACACGGGCATCGGAATCGAGGCCAGCGATCTTTCAAAGATCTTTGAGCCGTTTTTCACAACCAAAGAGGTCGGCAAAGGAACCGGTCTCGGTCTGGCAGTATGCTATGGCATTGTTACGGATCACGGTGGCCGGTTAAGCGTACGTTCGAACCCCGGTAGAGGCACCACGTTTACTATTCTGCTTCCCGCAGCTGATTAGATCTCCCAAAGAATACACCCTCACATTAGACCTTCCACGATTTAGATTATGGCAAAACTTCTTGTAGTAGACGATGAAAGAAACCTCAGGATGGTCATCCAAAAAGAGATGGCCCGAAAAGGTCATGATGTCGAGACTGCTCCTGACGGACAGGCCGCCTGGGAAATGCTCGAATCAAGAGATTTCGATGTACTGCTCTGTGACATTAATATGCCGCGCCTCGACGGCATGGGCTTACTCCGTCGGATCCGTGAAAAAGGGCAGAATCCTCCTGAGATAATTATGCTGACCGGTCAGGGCTCGGTCGAAAGTGCCATCGAGGCAATGAAGCTTGGCGCATATGACTATCTGACCAAGCCTTACCGCATCGCCGAACTTTCCGCATTGGTCGCACAAGCTGCGGAAAAGAAACAGTTAAAGGTCGACAACGTTCGTCTGCGAGCACAGATCGCTCGTTCGACACGCTCGACGCCCGATATCGTTTCAGATTCGCCGCAGATGAAAGAAGTACTGCGCTTAGTGCATCGGGTGGCTCCCTCTGAAACCTCTGTGCTGATAACTGGTGAATCCGGAACTGGAAAGGAACTGGTCGCTCAGGCGATCCATCGATTTAGCTCACGGGCGGGCAGAGCCTTCATTGACTTGAATTGTGCAGCCTTGCAGGACACACTACTGGAATCCGAATTGTTCGGATATGAGGCCGGTGCTTTTTCAGGGGCTCGTACAAGAAAGCTTGGCCTGCTCGAACTGGCGGACAGTGGCACGCTTTTCCTAGACGAGATCATGGAGATGCCGGCTCAGCTACAGTCCAAGCTGCTTCGGGCACTTGAAACGGGTTCATTCTTCCGGGTCGGCGGCGTCAAGAAAGTAGAGGTTGACGTTCGGCTTATCGCCGCCACGAATCGAGATCCGAATCTTGCCGTTGCCGAAGGGCAATTTCGAACAGATCTTCTTTACAGGA